>NZ_CP036266.1:316666-633333 GCF_007744075.1 Gimesia chilikensis
GTTCAGAACAATACAGGCTCCGAAGGCGATCACGAAAAGAGCGATTAATCGATGAAGCAGTGACATAGTCCAACCTTGCTTAAATTCGCAGAATGGAAACGCGTGGCTTTGGTTCTGGTTAAGTATAGTGCTGTATGATACATTGATCAATTCAGATTTGATAAGCAAAACAAGGAACTTTGCTGAACACAGCCAGGTTCGGAACAGGGAATTTCCCTATCGTTTGGGAGCAGGAGCACATGACCAGCGTCGCGGACATTCAGGATTATTTGATCAACCTGGCACCACCAGAACTGGGCGAAAGCTGGGATAACGTCGGATTGCTGACGGGAGATCCCACTTTCAAGGTCGAGAAAATCCTGACCTGTCTGACACTCACGCCGGATGTCGCTGCCGAAGCGATTTCAGCCGGAGCGAATCTGATTGTCAGTCACCACCCGATTCTGTTTCGTCCCGTGCAGCAGATCACCGCGGCGACTGTTGAGGGAAAAATGCTGCTCGATCTGATCCAGGCACGAATCTCGGTTTACAGCCCGCATACCTGCTACGACAGTGCAGAGCGGGGCATCAACTGGCAACTGGCCAGTCTGCTGGGGCTGGAAAACATCGGGATTCTGAGACCACAACCCGGCTCGGAACCAGCAGCAGAAGCGCAGGGGGCGGGGCGGTTTGGTGATTTGCCCGCCGAATTCTCACTGGCACAGCTCAATCAGTTGATTAAACAGGCTTTGAAAGTTGAGAATCTGCAGTTTGTAGGAGATCCGGAGATGCGGGTCCGCCGAATGGGAATTGCCTGTGGTGCAGCCGCTGAGTTCCTCAAAGATGCACACAAACATGAATGCCAGGCGCTATTAACAGGAGAAGCCCGGTTTCATGCCTGCCTGGAAGCCCGTTCCCGTGGGATGGCACTGATTCTGCCGGGGCATTACGCCACTGAACGTCCCGCGATGGAGCAGATGGCCGAACTCCTGCAGGAGCAGTTCAGGGATCTGAAAATCTGGGCCAGCGAAGTGGAATCGGATCCACTTGGCTGGGACTGCGACGGAGAGTCGGCCTGACAGAAGTACTTGATTTCGGTTGTTCCCGGTGGTGGTTTGTATATTCGGAGTGGGTTGCCATTGACCTGATCGGCAGATTTCGCCATTATCCCACCTCTCTCTGTCGTATAAATTCTCTTATTTGACACACTTGATGAACGGAAAACCGCTCGCGTGTGTCCTGATATCAGTAAAACTCGCTTACATAGACCCAAGTAATTTAATTTCAATGTCCAAAGAGAAAACCAACCGTTTTGAAGCAGAACGGATCAAAAAATTAGAGAAAATTCAGTCCCTGGGACTCGATCCCTGGGGACAGCGGTTTGACGGTCATATTCCGATTGCAGACGCACGCGATCAGGCTCCCGCGGAATCGGGCGTTGATGGCGAAGACGTGCGGATCGCCGGGCGGATCATGCTGCGGCGCAAAGCCGGTAAACTGCGGTTTTACGATATCAAAGACTGGACTGGAAAAATTCAGCTGCTGTTCTCGCGGGGCGACCTGAGCGAAGAACAGTGGGAGCTGATGGGCCAGCTCGACCTGGGCGACCTGATCGGCATCGATGGCTGTCTGCGTCGGACTGAGACCGGAGAAATCTCCGTGTTCGTCAAAGAGCTGACGGTGCTCTGTAAATCTCTGGCGCAGCCTCCGGAAAAACATCACAGTGTCAAAGACGTTGAACTGCTGCTGAGACAGCGTTCGCTCGATCTGATCTATACCGAAGGCGTGCTGGAAAAGATGCTGAAGCGGAGTCAGATCATCGATTCCGTCCGTCAGACACTTCGCAGTCATAAGTTTCATGAAGTGGAAACACCGGTACTGCACGCGGTTGCCGGTGGTGCAGCGGCACGTCCCTTCATTACACATCATAATACGCTGGACATCGAGCTTTACATGCGGATCGCCCTCGAGCTGCATCTCAAGCGACTGATGGTTGGTGGCGTAGAGCGTGTGTATGAAATCGGGCGGGTGTTTCGCAATGAAGGGATTGACGCCACTCATAATCCCGAATTCACCATGATCGAAATTTACCAGGCCTACGGTAATTACGAAACGATGATGGATTTGACTGAAGCCATCGTCACCGACGCCGTCAAAACGATCAGCGATACCATGGTACTGCCCTGGGGCGAAGACAAGACCATCGACTTCAGTGGTCCCTGGGAACGAAAAAAGTACTACGACCTGGTTCGCGAGCATGCAGGCTGTGATCCCCACGATCCGGCTGCAGTAGCAGCGGTCGCAAAGCAGCATGGCATTGATACAGAGAATGTGCACCCGGATGTGGTGCTCAATGAAGTGTTTGAAGCAACCTGCGAAGAACATCTGACCGGTCCGGTTTTCGTGATCGACTACCCGGCCTCCATCTGTCCGCTGACCAAGCGACAGAAGGACAACCCGGAGATCGCAGAGCGGTTTGAGCTGTTTGTCCACGGTATGGAACTGGCCAACGCTTATACCGAGCTGAACGATCCCCTGCTGCAGGAAGAACTGTTTAAGACACAGCTGTCGGGACTTTCCGAAGAAGACTCGATGGCGAAAATGGATACAGATTTTATTAAGGCGTTGAAAGTCGGTATGCCGCCGGCCGGAGGATTGGGGATTGGCATCGATCGCCTCGTGATGTTGTTGACCAACAGTCACAGCATTCGCGATGTGATCTACTTCCCGCTGCTCCGACCCGAAGGACAGCCGGCACCGAAAGAGTAAACCAGGGATGTGACCGGCACCAGCGGATTGAGTGTCGGCGAGAACCAGCCAAAGGATTGGCCCGATGTATAAATCATTACTTTGCCTGCGATATTTGAAAACGCGCTACATTGCGCTGGCCAGCATCATCAGTATGACGCTTGGTGTCGCGACGATGATTGTCGTCAACAGCGTCATGGATGGTTTCAGCACCGACATGCGAACCCGCTTGCGGGGGATCCTGGCGGATGTGATCGTGGAAACCAACTCGCTTGATGGCGAAGAGAACACGCAAGAGCTTAAAGACCGCATTCAACGTGCGGTGGGTAACGACATCGAAGGCATGACAGCCACGGTGGAAATTTACGCCATGCTCAGCGTGCAGTACGGTTCTCAGTGGCAGAGCAAGCCGGTCACCCTGATCGGCATCGACCCGGCGACGAAAGCGACTGTCGGTCCGCTGGCCAAATATCTGATGCATACCAAAGAGGGAACGGTACCTGACTGGAATCTGTCTCCCGAGGCGATGGCCTACCGTAAGGAGTGGACCACCCGGGCTCAGTGGATGGTCGATCGCTGGAATCACAATCCCCCGCCACTGGAAGAAGCAGATGAGGGCAACGAGCAGGTCTCCTTCGAGGAGTCCGTCCCCCTCGAGCCGGAACCGGAACCGAAGTTTGCCCAGGATTCCGGAGAGTCCCCCTTCGATGCGGCTGCTGAGCCAAAGGGCAGTGCACCCCAGTTTGCGGAGCAGCAGGGGAAAGCCATCAATCCTTTCAGCCAGTTTGATAAAAAAGAAGCTCGGGATCCGAGCGAACCTTTGAAGGCTCGCGTTTATATTGGTTACGGTCTGGTGAGTTTCCCTTACGAAGATCCAGAGACCGGCGAAACGAAAATGTTTCAGATCGTCAAGCCGGGTGATGATATCAAAATCAGTACTGTCACCGCCGGGCATCCACCTGAGCCAACACACTTTAATGCGACCGTGGTCGACCTGTTTAAGAGTGACATGAGCGAGCACGACAGCAGCCTGGTGTTCTGCAACCTGGAATACCTGCAGGAAGCCCGCGGGATGATTTCTCCTGAGAGCGGCGAACGGTCGATTACATCGATTCAGATCAAGCTGAAAAACCAGGACGATGCGGCGATGGTCGTCAGCAAGCTGGAAGAAGCCCTGCCTGCCAGTCAGTTCAGGATACGTACCTGGGAAGACAAGCAGGGACCACTGCTGGCCGCTGTAGAAGTGGAATCGGCGATTCTGAATGTGCTGCTGTTCCTGATTATTGCCGTTGCCGGTTTCGGCATCCTGGCGATCTTCTTCATGATCACGATTGAGAAGACTCGGGATATTGGCATTCTCAAAGCGCTGGGTGCCAGCTCGAACGGTATCATGTCGATCTTTCTGTCTTACGGCCTGGCATTAGGTCTGGTGGGCAGTGGTGTCGGAGTGATCGTGGGGCTGCTGTTTGTTGAATATATCAATGAGATAGAAGGGTTTATCACGTGGCTCACCGGGAGGAAGGTCTTCGATCAGCGGATCTATTACTTCCCGGAAATTTCGACGCACGTCGAGCCGATGATGGTCTTCTGGGTGGCGGTCGGGGCGATGGTGATCGCGGTTCTGGCAAGTATCCTGCCGGCCCGCAAAGCGGCCCGCTTCCATCCGGTCGAGTCGCTGCGTTACGAATAGCCGATGGTTGACTTCCCCTTCAGTCCGCGACAGGTTCTGAACCAGAGTTACTAATCCGTTTTAATCGAGTATGAACTCATGACCGAGACGATTTCCATGCCTCATCCACAGTTATCAGCAATCGCCATCGAAAAAGCATACCGGAAAGACAAGCACAAGGTGCCTGTGCTGCGGGGCATCGATGTCGACGTGCAGAAGGCCGAGTTCCTGTCGATCGTGGGGCAGTCCGGTTCTGGTAAAAGTACCCTGATGCATCTGTTCGGTCTGCTCGATTCCCCGGATATCGGGGAAATTCACCTCGAAGGTCAGCGGATTGACGATCTGCCCGATCACGCCCGCGACCAGATCCGTAACCGGGTTTTCGGCTTCATTTTCCAGTTTTATCATCTGCTGCCCGAGTTGAACCTGCTGGAAAATGTGCTCTCGCCGCTGATGATCCGCTATTCTACCTGGGAATACTGGAAGCAGAAAAAACAGTTCAAACAGGATGCGCTGGAGATCATCGAAAAGGTCGGTCTCTCGCACCGTATCAAGCACCGTCCCTCGGAAATGTCGGGCGGGGAAATGCAGCGGGCCGCGATTGCCCGGGCCCTGATTGCCAAGCCTCAGATCCTGCTGGCCGATGAACCGACGGGAAATCTGGACAGCAGCACCGGCAAAGAAATTATGGACCTGCTCACCAGCTTGAATGAGCAGGATCAGCTCACTATTATCATGGTTACGCACGACAACGCGATCGCCGCTCAGGCGCATCGAACAGTTCGTCTGACGGAAGGCCAGATCGAGGTTCTGGGCAAATCTCATCCCACCTCGGCATCAGCCTAGATACAAACGGTCAGTATCTGCTGTTCGGGTTGAACCGCTGTCGCCTGCGTAGTGTCCATGGCATACGCATAGCGTATGATGCTTCTGTCTGAAATGGATTTCGCCGATTCCTCGCACAGGATGGAAAGTCCGCCAAAACCTGCCAGCTGCGTTCTGGCCCAGTTTGAGAATGGTACCCGAGTCACATGTCGCTCCAAGTTTATATTGACGGAAAACTGCTTCCCAAGGAAGAGGCGAAAATCAGTGTCTTCGATCATGGTCTGCTCTACGGCGACGGTGTCTTTGAGGGGATTCGGGTTTACGGTAAAAAAGTCTTCCTGATGCAGGAGCACATCGACCGTCTCTATGAGAGCGCACTGGCGATTCGCCTGGAGATTCCGCTCTCCAAGGAAGAGATGATCAATGCCGTCAATGAGACTGTGGCCGCCAACGGCATTGAAGATGGTTACGTGCGACTGGTAATCACACGCGGTGCGGGTTCTCTAGGTCTCGACATTCGTCGTACCAGCAACCCGCAGGTGATTATCATCGCCGACAATATCTCCCTGTATGATCCGCAGCTGTATATCGACGGTTTGAAGATCATCACCGCAGCGACGATCCGCAACCATCCGGCAGCGCTTTCCTCACGTGTGAAGTCGCTGAACTACCTGAATAATATCCTCGCCAAAATTGAAGGGACTGACGCCGGCTGCATCGAAGCTCTGATGCTCAATCACAAAGGGGAAGTGGCGGAGTGTACCGGCGATAATATTTTCATCATCAAGAACGGCGTACTCAAAACGCCGCCCGTAGATGCCGGCATCCTGGAAGGGATCACCCGCAACGCGGTAATCAAACTCGCTGAGGAGTCGGGAATCAAGGTCGAGCAGTCCCCCTTCACGCGGCATGACATTTTTGTCGCCGACGAATGCTTCCTGACCGGTTCTGCAGCGGAAGTCATCCCGGTGGTGGCTCTGGACGGCCGCGAGATCGGGACAGGCAAGCCAGGACCGATCACCAAAGATCTGAATGAAAAGTTCAAACAGCTGACGCGCTCCTGAACTGGAGAAGGTTCTTGCAGACGGTAACGGGTCTGGTAGGATAAGAAAATACCACTCTCTGCGGTCGGATTGCCGGGGAGTGGTGTTTCATCTAAGAAGCGACTTTTCTACCCGTCTGTCCTGTCAGGAACCGATCTGATGCGAAAATGCTGCCAGACCGTTGTCGGCCTGTTGTGTGTGTCTCTGTTGTTCTGGTCACTCAGCAGCGTGCAGGGAGAGCCTGATAAGTCCGCGTCCACAGCCGGGGTGAAAAAATCCGCCTCCCTCCCACCGGAGATCAAGCAGGCTCTGTCCGAGTTCAACTCGTTGATTGGCGGCTGGCGGGGTGTGGGAATGATCAAACGTAATTCCCGGAAAGGGGCCTGGTCTGAGAAGGCGGAATGGGTCTGGAAATTTGACCCGCAGCAGTCAGGCATCGCTTATGAAGTTGAGGATGGCAAATTTCTGAAGTCGGCCCTGTTGTCGTACGATCCGGAACAGAAGAACTATCAACTGGCGACCATCCTGCCCGATGGTACGAAACGCGATTATACAGGCGCGCTGCAGAAAGACACACTGGTACTCGAATCTCAGCCGGATGCGGAGGGGGCCGTCTATCGGATCTCGATCCGCAAGCTGAATGAGAAGCGGACTCTGGTTCTGTTTGAACAGCGGAACCAGGGGCAGTCATTCTATTATCGACTGGCGGAAGTCGGATATACCCGGGCCGGTACGCGGCTGGCAGCCTCGGGGAGCGGCGGTCCGGAGTGCATCGTCACCGGTGGTGCCGGCACGATTGCGGTCAGCCACAAAGGCAAGACCTACTATGTCTGCTGCAGTGGCTGTAAGCAGGCGTTTGAGGACGATCCCGAGACCTTCATCGCAGAAGCGAAGCAGAAAGCGGAAGAACGCCGGAAGCAGTCGCAGTCTCGCTGATTAGAAGTTTTCCAGCGACGAGCCCAGTTCAGTGGGAGCAGAATCTTCAGCTGGTTCTTCGAGAACGACCTCGTTTTCTTCCAGGTCCGTACGGGGCAGGGGAATACGTTCACCCTGTTCCGCTGATTTGGACATCGGGTTCAGCCATTTCGGGAGCCGGGAGAAGCGAGAGGGCTCTTCCGATTTGGTCTGCAGAATAGCAGGTTCCAGTTCCACAGGCTGGTCCTGAGAGACAGTCTGGATTTTCGCTGGATGGTTGTCTTTCCGGGTGTAAAACTCCAGACCGAAGAATGGAGATCGCCCGTTGCTGTCCATCTGGAAAACCTTGTTTCCCAGACCCTGGCAGCCCGTCTGTGTACTCATGAGGAGTCCACTGATGCAGAGAACTCCCAGTAATCGCAGCCCATTCATTGCTTGACTTATTCCATCCTTGTCCAAGTCAATTCTGATTTATATCTGACTCCGGTGATTACGCTCAGCGCAATACCAGCCTGTATCGTCATCGGCTGTCGGAGGCCTTCAGATTTGATATTTTCCCCAGATCGATGTTTTCCGGGAGAAAATAGTTCCTGCGGAGTCATCCAGACTCAGCAGTTTACAGATTTATTCCTGATCGGCTTCTTTTGCCAGTCGACTTTCGATTTCCTCAGCCGTTTCTACGGGAGGTTCGCTCTGTTTGGGCACATCACGAAAGCCGAGCGTGCTGGTGATCGGGCCATCCGAGCCCATCTGACAGCCTGTCCAGGTCAGGCCGCTCAACAGCAGGCAACATGTTGTCAGGTGTAATTGTCTACGCATTGGGATTCCTTTCCCAGTCAATTAGAAACAATACCCCCAGGTAATTCGGGCGCGTTTCATAGCAGGAATCCGGTTTTGTGTGAAGAGGGATTTCAACTCCTCACCTTTTCGGCACGCACTTTTCGACTGTTTTGGGGCCCTGTTGCCGATTCGCCACGTGTTGCATTGAAACAACATCGCGCTAACTGACCTGATAACAGCGGGTTAAGGCCTCGCTGCTCCTCGCCCCTCAGATCGTGTTGATTTTTCACCACAGCCCGCTCAGACGGTGTGCCGCGTGCCGCAAGAATTCTTTCAACGGGAGGACTATTTTTATCTCCTTATATTTCAACAGGTTGTGATCACTGCTGTGAACAGTTTGTAAAAACTTTTTTACGCTCCGGCGCGTTTGGTATTCAGCTTGCTTTACATCCCAGTATCAACTTTGAAACGTTGACTCGATGCAAACAACTTTAAATCAAACAACTTTGGAGACCACAACTATGAAAAACATCCTCAACCAACTGATCAACGACGAAGCCGGTTTCATTGTTTCTGCAGAACTGGTTCTGATTTCCTCGATCGCCGTACTGGCCATGATCGTCGGACTGTCTGAAGTCGCTAATAACGTGAACCAGGAACTGGAAGATGTCGGATCCGCTTTCTCCAGCATCAACCAGACTTATAACCTCTGCGAAGTCTCAGGTCACAAAGGGGAACTCAGCGGCAGCAATTTCCGTGACTGCCCCGACTTCTGCTCAGGTCAGTGGGACATCTACTAAGCCTGACGCTCTGAAAACAACTCTACCCGAAACTGCTTTCTTTCCGAAGACGACCGCCTGCGGGGATTCACCACCCCTGCAGGCATCCGGTCACCCGAAACAAAACCAAAATCTCTTAATCTCTGGAGTCTGTGAACATGAATAGTGTGCTGATCCGTTTCATGAACGAGGAGGCGGGCTTTATTGTCTCTGCCGAACTGGTACTGATCTCAACGATCGCCGTCCTGGCGATGATCGTGGGGCTAAGTGAAGTCGCCCATGGTATTAACCAGGAACTGGAAGACGTCGGCTCGGCGTTTGGCCGCATCAATCAGAGTTTCTATGTCGCAGGGGCACATGGCCACAAGGCCTGCACGGACGGCAGCAGTTTCCGCGATCAGGCGGACTTCTGTGACGGCGAGAATGACATCGTCTGTGATCGTCCGCCTCGCAGCGAAGGGAACGGCTACTACTATTAAGCGATCGCGGAACAGTAGTTCTGCTCACAGATACTGTTTCCTCAACGGGAAGCAGGCATGCATCGAGGCGGAGGTCTCCACTTCAGGCACCCTGATCAGCGAATCTGGTCAGGGTGCTTTTTTTATGCGCGGTGCAGATCAGGTGATCCAGGAGCGGCTCTGATGAGGCTGAGCTGACTGCTCGATTTGATGCGGCGGATGCACGATCGGACCCGACTGTGGCTGACGGGGCTCCTGGGGTGTGCTTTCCAGCAGACGTTCCATCAGCTCGTACCAGGATTCCCGGTGAATTTCGAGGACCTTGATGGCGTTATTGATATAGCTGGCTTCCTGTTTCACATCGGCATGATTCAGGTTTTCGTACACGAACACGAACAACGCCTTGAGCTGTTCGATCATTTCGGGCTGTTGACCGGAATCGAGTCCACCGATCAGTTCGGCAACCAGATCGCGACTGCGGTCCAGGGCAAAGTGAGCGTGTTCAAACTGTCTCGATTCTGTGGCCTCCAGGGCTTTTCGAGCAAAACGCAGTGCCCCGTCGACCACCATCAGATGCAACTGGTGTGGTTTCGCGGTTAGAACCTGATTCTCCAGGTAGTCATTACCATTCATCTCCTGTTGGCCCTTCGTTATTTAGTTCTTCAGTCGTTTTTAATAATTAGTATTACTTATCGGATGATGCATTAAGCCTGTTCAAAGCGGTTTGCTGAGAGTTCAGCTGATTCACTATCGTTTCCTGCAGAGTGAACTGCTCAATCAGGCGTTGTCGTCGTGCTTCCAGAATCTCGTTCAGTTCCGCAACCCGGGTGTTGAGAGACAGGGCAGAAGCCTGGAGTGAATCTGTTTGTGCTTTCAATGTGCCGGTGAACGGGTCAGTCATTGAGGTGATGACTTCATCCATCACCACAGCAAAGCCATGATCTTCCTGCTGGAAGAATTCCGTGATCGCAGTGGGGTCGTCGGCCAGCTTCTGATCCAGCGTGCTTTCTTTGAGTTGCAGTTTGCCGCTGCTGTTGAACACAATCCCCAACTCGGACAGGCTCTTGATCGAGTTGTTGCTGACGGAAAGTTTTTTCGTCAGCAGACCTTCCAGTCGGGAAGTGATGTTAAAGATCAGGCTGTTCCCGTTGAGAACCCCGCGCTGGTTTGTCTCTGGATCAAAGCCTGTCAGGCTATCGGTCGCATCGACAAAACTGTTGTAGGAGTTCACGAAGCTCTTGATCGTTGTTTTGATGCCGGATGTATCGCGGGCCACATTGATTGTGGACGGTGCGTCTCCGACCGAGAGCAGATCGATTTCCAGTCCGGTGATGGCATCATCGAAACTGTTGGTCGATGAAGTCAGCAGGAAGGATGTCTGGGGGTTACTGCCGATGCGGATCAACGCGTCTTTGGCTTCGACGGAGGTCGAAAACCCGAAATCATAGTCGCTTTCCAGAATCAACTCGCCGCCTGCACCACTGCGTGAAGATGTGATTGACAGCCGCGATGAATTAAAGGCGGTTCCGTCGTCGATGATCGTAGCGGAGGCCACTCCAGAGGCATTGAACTTCTCGGCGATGTCTGCCAGGGTGTCGGTTGCTTCGATGGAAATTTCCGTGGTTTGCCGACTGGTAATGCCGGTAGTTCCGGAACCCAGAATACCCAGACTGGCTGCGACCGAACCTCCTGAAACTTCTTCGATCTTTACATCAAATGAACTGCCGCCGGTGCTTTCCACGATGAATCCATCGCCGGTGTCGTTCAGGCGGGCATTGATCTGAGCGCCCGCGGTCCCTGCGGCATCGTTGATTTTTGTGAGCACATCGCCGATGGTTTTGGTCGTCTCCGGGTCGGACAGGTCGACTACGAAGCTGGTACCGTCGCGGTCGATAATGCGAACGCTGCCCGAAGGGATCTCGATGCCGTTTTTACCATAGGTCGACAGCGAGGTATTCTGATTGATGTACCGCAGGTCTAGTGAGCCTGAGTCGACCGTATGTTTGTTATCTGCCAGCAGTGTGTCGATTTTGAGTGTGCTCGCGAGATTGCCACTCACGTCCTGAATTTCAATCGATGTACCCGAGGTGGCGGAAGTATCCTTGATGGAAATACCGGTTCCCGCCTGATTCAGACTGGCTTCAATCTGAATACTGCCGTTGCCATTGATGAGATCGATTACCTCGTCCAGTGTTTTTGCGGAAGAGAAATCGATCGTCGCATTTCCTCCCGCCCCATCTTCGATGTATACCGACCCGGCATTTAAAACCGGTCCCCCGGACTGGACTCCCCCATTCAGACTTCTGAGCAGGACCGAATTCAACCCTCCGCTGAGTGTGCCCGTGATAACGCCGCCAGTACCTGTCGTTTCGATATCCAGTTCCCGAGCCGCCAGTGATCCATTCAGCGCACTGACGGTGAAGGATCCTGCCCCGCCGGTGTTGTCGGTCAGGGTCAGTTGTCCGTTACTGGAGACGGCTGCGGTAATATTACCACCGTTGGAAGCATGGTTGTTGATCAGATCGACCACGTCGCCAACCGACTGAGCTGTATCCAGGTTGACATCAAAGGTACTGCCGTCCGAAGCAAGGATCTGAAAATCATCCAGGCCGCTGACGGTTGTAATGCCGTTACCGTCGTTGATTTGTGACAGTTTGAATTCTTCGGTGATGCGGTAAACAGAATCACCGTCAAAAGAGGGACCAACGACGGATTTCAGAATTCCCAGGTCGGCAGCTGTTTTTCCGCCAGCCACTTCACTGATTTTCAGGGTTCCCGAACCCGAACTGGTATCGCTGATGACCAGGTGATCATTCTGAATGCTGGCAACCACCGATGTGGCTGACTGGTTGATCTGATTGACGACATCGTCAATGGTCAGTGTCTTGGAAAGATCGACGATTTCGGTCTGACCGTCACGGTCTGTGATCCGAATGCTGCCGCGCTGCACTCCCGCGCCGTTGTTGAGTTCTTCCAGTAACCTGGACTGATTCAGTTCCCCGCCGTTGGAAATTGTAATCGTGGTCGCGGTCCCGATGGGGGTGGTGTCAGTATCGGGGAAACCATCGGATATGACTTGGTGGTTAGTGGCGGTCTGCAGACCCTGTAACTGGTAAGTGGCTGCGGTGGCGGTGCTGTTGGCAGCGACGCTGAACTGCTGGGTATCAGAGCTGGTGGCCTTCAGGGTTTCGAAGGTGCTTTTCAGATTCAGTTTCTGAGTCGCGGTCTTGAGAGTCAGCAGGTTGGCTTCGAGGGTTTTGATGCCCCCTTCCGTCGCTTCGAACGCCTGCGCACGGCTGGACAACTTCACCAGCGCATTTTTCTGCACGCCGATGATCGCATCTACTATCTCATTGATATTTAATCCGGTTGCCAGACCGACACCGGAACTGATGCCTGACATGTTAGTAAATCTATCTGATTCTACTGAGTTTCGTCGTTTCCAAAATTGTCCGCGCAGGGGTTACTACAGACTCACAATATTTATCGGTTAGTTAAAACCTGCTGCTTGAGTCGGCCTGTTGAATCTCAGCCCGCAGCCTCAGAATCCCGGGAAGGTTGAGGGATTGTGAGGTTTGTGCTGCTTTGCTTATTCAATGATGGCATACGACAGCGAAGTTGCGAACGGGAAGCGTTTGAGTCTGAGATTAGGGAGTCCCAGAGTTTCCATCGCTGCCAGAGTTTCACCCGGGAACAGGTCCATGTTGAGTTCGTCGAAGGCGATAATCGCTCCTTTGGGCATCCGCGGGATCAACAGCTCCAGTGCCACTTTTGTCGGTTCATACAGGTCGGCGTCCAGGTGTAAAAGTGAAACGACCAAGTGCTGATTTTTTTCGAGGTACTCAGGCAGAGTCACACTGATATCGCCTTTCACCAGCTCCACCTTGGAAATATGGTTGAGGTAGCGGGTTGAATCGTAGAGTTCGACTGCTTTCTGAATATCCTCCATGGCGTTTTCTTCCGACTTGAAACCGCCGACTTCCAGATGCTCACTGGTGCCTGAGGTGTCCTTGTCACTCAGGGAAGGGAAGCCTTCAAAGGTGTCGAAGCCGATGATTTTTCGCAGGTAGTTAACCGGTTCCAGAATTGCGCTGAAGTGTGCCCAGGCCATGAGACTGGCACCGCGGTGCACGCCGAGTTCCACTACAGAACCATTCACCTCCAGCTGCTGCTGAAAAATTTCATAACGCGCCAGCAGTTTGGTGATTGACTGCCGGGAGACATATTTGGTGAACGCATCCAGCTTGTTCAGATTGGAACCGACGCCGGATTCCCAGTAACGCTCAACCGCGTTTAGTGCGTCCAGGTCGCTGGTAGACTGATTCTGTGATTCACCAACATTGCCCCGTAACAGGCCTTTTTTATCTGCCATTTCGATTCAGCTTAATTTACAAGAGTATGGTTATGAGATGAAGTGGCCTCTGCATGCGTTGCTTCATGCCGTCAGGAAGCGGTTCGTTGCATGGCTTTGCGGGCGTGTGTGATTTCTTTGATTCGCCAGCCATCCTTCAGAAACTGCGGGTCACGCAAATCGCGGTAGCGTAGGTTTAACACGAAGCGGACATGCTCGGACTGGTTCTTACTGGGTGTATGTGGTGTCAGGCTGTGAAACAGCAGAACATCGCCGGCCTCCAGAGCGGTCGGCACGACACGGTCAAATCCCTGAACTACATCGGGGGGGAGTGAGTGCCATTTCGTTCGAATACCGTGATCATGTTCGTCATGGGGAACCGGTGGTTTCTGATGTTCTCCCAGTGCGAAAGTCAGACTACCGTTCCGGTGGTCTGTGTTCTGCAGCGGCGCGTAAAGCGTGATCGTCGACCAGGGGCCCTCGTTGTAGTACCAGTCCTGGTGCCATGAGGCCAGGTGCCATTCCGCATCGGGCATGCTCATCAAAATGATATAGCGGTCATGGATGGAAATTTCAGGTGAGAGTAACTGTTGCAGCAGTGACATCAGTCTGGGATGAGTCCCGGACGCGTGCAGGGAAGGTGCAGCGTTCATTGCATCATAGAGAATGCTCTGAGCGCCGGGGCAGCGCTGTTCAAGCTGCTGCAGGCGATCGCTGATTTGCGCGATCTGGCTGGCATCTTCCTGAACTTCGAGTCCGTAATGCTGTTCGAGCAGGCTCAAGCGACCTGACAGCTCGGTACACATTGGTTGCAAATCCGCAGGGGCAAATAACTGTTTCACCAGCAGCACCCCCTCCGCCGCGTACTGTTCCAACTGTTGATCAGAGAGTACGTAACCGTCTTGTGGGCAATCCAGTGTGCATAATTGATTTACGGGTAACATGTTGACCATCCCTGGAATAATGCAAGAATGAAATTTTATTCCGCGTAACCGAATTGAGTGACCAGCGGTTTAAAAAACCGGTTAACCATCGCCTGTTCCGACTGGGACAGGTCGTCCCGCCATTTACCGATTCGCAGGGGCTGTACAACCGAAGTCTCTGTGGTGTGTTCCTGGTCGATGCGAACAGACGCTCCTGTGGTGGTTTCGCCTGTTGCAAGGGCTGCAGGCTGGGTAGCGAGTTCACGGACTTCTTCAGCGATGCGGGAGACGGCATCCAGTTTCAATAGAATTCCCAGCTGGGTTGCCATCTGGAAGATGAGCGCGTCCGCGTTTTCAGCGATATGTTCGTAGGGAATGACCATGATGCCTGGTAGTGGCAGGGCATGGTGAATTTCCTGGTAAGCGGAGACCGTGGCCTCAACTGCATCGGAAAAGGATGCCTGCTGCAACTCCATCGATGTACAGACGACGTCGCGGGGATCCCGGTAATGATAGAAGGGGCGGACTGCATCCTGTTGCGCGGCCTGAATCGCCTCTTCAGTCAGCAGGTCGAACTTCAAGATCATCCGCTCGTGAACATTCATGGTGCCGATGATCTGATTCAAATCTTCGATAGACGTCGGTTCCTCTACCTGGAACGTATAGTTCTGACTTTCCCAGATTTTTTTGAAGACAGCCTGTGACCAGTCTGTACCTGAATTGGGGATGCCGAAATTGAAGATAATCATGCGTCAATCCTGTCTCAGAGCGAGTCTGAAAAATAACTGCTTACTGGTTGAGATCTGCGTCGAGCGAGTCGAGCTTGCGTTCCTTTTGTGCCAGAAACCGGGGACGGGGAATCTGGGATTCTTCGCGGGTTTCTTCACGACGATAGGGATGATTGTCATCGAAATAATTAATCAGCTGTCCCTGGTATTCAATCAGAATCGTTTTGCAGGGAATCTGGTTACGCTGGATTTCGAGAACGATATCAGCGGCCCGCCACTGTGTGGCGATCAGAATGACATCGACCGGGTGATCCAGCAGCCAGTCGCGGAAATGAATTTCCTGACCTGTACCCGGAACGAACGTGCCGACTTTGTTCATGTCAGAATCGATGACAGTCGGGAAACGCTGCATGTCCAGCTGGTGCTGATTGATAAAGGCGGCTGCTTTGCCGGTTCCTCCCCAGATCGCGGTTTGCAGACCGGAGTCGGCCAATTCTTCAAACTGAACTGCCAGTTGAGCAGCGGACTGCCGTGCTTTTTCCTGGAAGGCGACTGCCTGGCGTGCCAGTTCGACCTGATGTTTCTGAGGCTCGAAGCTGGCCATGCCGTAAATCACTTCGCCGTTGTAGCTGGTTTCAATCAGATCCACGTGGGTTGCACAGCGGGTCAGTAAGCGTTCCAGAGACTGGGAAGTGAAGTGAGAGTTGTGTTCGTAAAAGAAGTCGACCGTGCGTCCCGCATCCAGAACACCGTCGATACAGGGGACTTCGATAAACAGCCGTGTCGCACACTGGGCGACATTTGCTGCAAAGGCGACTTCCTGTGCAAAACCCAGCGGATTCATCAAATGTTCAAATACGTGTCGACTGATGATCAGATCGGGCTGCAGTTCTGCCAGGTGTTGACCGGGCTCGAACAGCATGGTCCGCGCTTCAATCAGTCCCCCCTCGGTTTCGATTTCCGCGTTGGGATCGAAGCCGATGAACTTTCCGGAGGGGATTTTCTTCGCCAGCGATCTGATAAGGTGTCCTTCCCCGCAGCCGATTTCCACCACGGTCGGATTTTCAGGCAGGCTGGCAGCGATCAGATCAGAGACCTTCTGCAGATGTTCCGACCAGATGGCTCCCTTGTTAAACATCAGGTTGGGTTTGTCCGAATAGGGCACCTTGGCGTAATCAAAAGCCGCATTCGAGATATGGCCACAGTCTACGCATCGCATGAAGTCGTGGGGTAACCGTTCCATGGCCTGTGCATCCGAGGTGCTTTGAGGCCAGGCCAGTGTCGTCAGGGGCAGCAGACCGCCATCGAAAAACTGAACCGCGATGTGGTATCCACAGGCCGGGCAGGTGTAGTTCCGCATAGCCGAGTTGAGAATATTTGAATGGTCAGTCGCTTCTGACTGTTGAGGTACAGCATCCATGCCGAGGTCCTTTTCCGTGTCCAAACAGGTCTGTGCTGATGAAGGAGAATGTTCCGGAATCGTATTTTGCAGCGCGGTTTCGAAGAAAGATTCCATTTCGCGGACCGTGCTGATGTCTTCAAAGATAAGATGACTTTTAGCGAGAATTTTGAGGCGGAGCTGATCGCGAAAGGCTTCATCGCAGCCAATGCGACAGGCCAGTTCGATGTACTCCTCGATCGAAGAGACAATACAGTCTTCGAGTCCCATTTTTTTGTAAACCGCCAGCATACCGCGTCCGCGCATGTAGCGGGCGGGCAGAGTGACGACGGGCGTGCCGATTGCCATAGACTGATAAGATGTGTTGCCACCCCCGAAGTGCAGCGGGTCGAGCAAGACGTCAGAAATGTAGATCAGATTCAGGAAGTCCGGCGTCGACATCCCGCGCAGGAAGAGGATGCGATCTACCACGTCGGGGAACGTTCTCTCGAAACGCGCGACGAGCAGGTCTTTCCATTTCGAAGTCTGGTCGCGAATCATCACGATTCGCGCCTGGGGATCTTTTCTGAGGATGCCCGCCAGAACCTGATCGAATTCCGGATGAATCTTGAACAGTGTCTGCGGACAGGCATAGACGTGATCGTCATCGGACAATCCGAACGCAGCCCGTGGTTTGATTTCTTCAGGCAGCCCGGGGCGGTAATAGTAAGAAGGCAGACTTTTGAGCCGGACCAGCTGCTCTGTGTAATGTTCGTCAGCGTCTTCGGGTTCAATCAGTTCGCTGGAAATGAAGTAATCGATTGTTTTCAAGCCGGTTGTAATGGGATGACCCCAGGTAACGCATTGCACGGGGGCATGCCGCGTCGTTGCCAGCGAGAAGATAAACGGGTCCATACCGATGTCGGCATAGAAGAGGACATCCAGTTCCAGGCTTTGCAGTACCTGGCTGGCCTGCCTCAAATCGACTCCCAGAAAGACATATTCATCCGAATGATTTCGGATTTCTTTCGCGGTATCGTCCGTATGTTTCGTGGGAGTGATCGTGATCACATGATATTTTTCCCGATCGAAATTGCGAATGATGCCTTTCATCAGAGAGCCGATAGTGTGATTGTAGAACAGACTGGAAATGAATCCGATTCGGATGCGTCCGTCTCTGTGGACAGTCGGTTCTTCGGGGGACCAGCTGAGAGTGTTCCTGATCTGGTACAGCTCTGCCATGCGTTCAATAATCGGACGATCATTGAATCCCTGGTACGCGAGGTAGAATGTTCCAGGCGTGAGTTTGATCGAAGTGTCGATGCAGACATTCTCCACATGTAGTGCTTCGATTTGCTCTTCGAACGACTCCCGTACTTCCTGGATCGCTTCCAGAGAGGCGGGGATCGGAGGCAGCAGACTTGCCAGGGCGAGCTTGTATTCGGGAAGCTGATTGAGTTCGTATGCCTTTTCCAGCGCCTCCCGGGCTTCTTCAAACATTCCCATGGTCTGGTAAACTGTAGCCAGATTGCAGTAGGACGGCACATAGGTGTCGTCATATTTGACGGCTTTGAGGAAACTCTTGAGTGCTTTTTTGACTTTCCGCTGCTGGTTCTGGACATGACCCTGGTAGTTCCAGAGCACCGCGTTTTCCGGATGGTGTTCCAGGCCGGCGGCAACATGTTTTTCCAGTTCTCTGTTACGCAGCTGTCGGGAATAGAGTTCCAGCAGGTTTAGTCGTGACTGCAGGTGTTCCGGTTCGAGGGCCACCAGCGATTCAAAGTAACCGACGGCAGAACCAATTTTGTTCTGTCGCATCCGGACGGAGCCCATCCCGAACAGAGACGCTGTATTGGTGGGGTCGCTTTGATAGAGACTCTGGAAAATATCATAGGCATAGTCGAGATCACCGATCGTAGCGACCAGTGAACCGAGATGAAAAGCGGCACCGGGATGGTTTGGGTGTTTGCCGAGGACTTCCCGGTACACGATCATAGCATCCTGAATCTGCTTCGATTCTTCCAGTGCTTTTCCGATATGGAACTGGATCTCGATGTTGTCCGGGTTGAGGCGCAGCGCTTCACGAAAACAGGAGAGTGCCTTCTCAAAGTTTTCCTGTTCCGCGTACAGAATGCCCAGGTTATTGAGGATCTCCCAGGAATCCCGCTGTAAGGCGGCTGCTTCTCTCAGGATCTGAATGGCCTGCTCATTTCGGTTTTGTGCTGAGAGGAAGACGGCATAGTTTTTAAGTGTATCCAGGTTTCCGGGGGCGAGTTCCAGAGCCGCCTGATATTCAAATTCTGCTTCAGGATCTTCGGCTTTCGCCAGGGTGTTCGCCAGATTGAAATGCGAGAGATGCAGTTGCGGTGCCAGTTCCACGACCTGGCGGCAGGTCGAAATGGCTTCTTCGAGCTGATCTGTTTCTGCAAGCAGATTGCCCAGGTTGATCAATGCTTCCCGATAGAGGGGCTTGAGTTCCAGCGCACGCCGGTATGCCTGGATGGCCTGCTCCTGTTCTCCCGCCAGCGTCAGGGTGATAGCCAGATTGTACACAAATGCGGCATTTTCTGGTTCCAGCTCCCGCGCACGTTCGTAGTTTCTGATGGCGTCGTCCAACCTGCCTAGTCCTTTGCAGGCAGCGCCGCGGTTGGAAAAGAACGAGCCGATCCCATCGTTCTGACAGATGGCACGGGTGATGAAATCGATGGCTTTCTCAAACTGTTGCAGGTGGAGATACACTACACCCAGCAGATGTAATGCGTCGACCTGTCCCGGGTCATGCTGCAGCACCTCGCGGTAGAGTTGCTCTGCCAGAGGCAGGTTCCCCGCCTGATGCTGCTTGACTGCAGTATTCAGTAATTCCTGAGGTGAAGGCATGACATCTTCTTTCAATCATGAAGCTGATTGAAACAGTTTTCAATCTAAGCTGAGACTGGCAGCCTGATCTGGAGGGGCAGGCTGAGTTTTCTGGTTATTCTGTCTGTATCGGCTGAGCTGGGGGGATAGATAAGCAGTTTCTTGGGCCAGAGGCAAATCAGCCTGAAACAGGGGAAAAGACTCTTTTGCTGGAGGAGGAATAGGTGGGATGGGGAAATGAGAAAAGCACTATCCGCCTTGCGATGGATAGTGCTTTTCTGTTTCGTATCAGATTGTTTTCAGTCGGTAATCGACTTACTCAGGGCTTATCTGAGCAGACTCAATACCTGCTGTGGGTTCTGGTTGGCAATCGAGAGAACCGAAATACCAGCCTGGTTCAGAATCTGAGCTTTGGTCATGTTTGCGGTTTCGACAGCGAAGTCGGTATCCACGATCTGACTACGGGCTTCGGAAATGTTTTCCAGAGCCACACCCAGTGATGAAACGTTGGTTTCGATCACGTTTTTCTGAACCGCACCCAGACGACCACGGAGAGTCGATACACGGTTGATCGATTCTTCGATGATGTTTACCAGGTCGGAACCGGGAACAGAAGGACCGACGTCCAGGAGGCTCTTACCACCGCCCGAACCGATTTCGAACAGCTTACCGGAAACACCACCCAGACGGGCTGTGTTAACCGCTTCGATTCCAATACCAATCTGACCAGCGGCAGAGACGTCCTGACCGATCTGGAACAGCGAACCACCTCCGGTGATGGTGAGGCTGGCCGTGTTGTCAGCCACGTTGGCAGCTGCGGTGAAGGAGAACGAAGCGTCGAGCTGCTGCGAACGGATGTTGGCAGTCAGACCGGAACCCTGGGCAACCTGCCCGTTGATCCGAGTCACGATGTCCGAACCAATGGCACGCTTCAGGGCGTTGCCGTCGGTGATGTTGTCTACTGTGTCGAAGGTACCGTTGAGTACATTCACATCGACGAATTCATCAGCACCGTAGTTGTCAGCACTGAAAGTCAGGTAAGCGTTTGTTCCGCCGGACAGGGCAGCAGCAGCTTCCACTTCGACGACACCTGAACCATCACCTTCTGCGGCAGTGGAGATCAGTGCATTAGCGTCTGCGTTACCATCGAGCAGTGATTTGATCGATGTTGCATTGGATGTGATCGTACCAGTACCGTTTGTAGCCAGACTGACTACAATCGTAATATCAGTGTTGGTATTATTGAATGTGATGTTAGCAGCGGCACTGTTGGAAGACGGGTCAACAAACTGAACGCGGATATTCTGTCCGGTATCGCCGAGAACACTGTCTGAAGTCCGGGCATCGGTGAAGGTCAGACCGGAGTTCGTAGCGTTGGCATTGTTGAAGGACAGATTGCTGGCAACCTTGTTGGTTTTCGTTGCAGTCACACCGGTAATGTCACTCACGCCGTTCACAGCGTCTCGGACGTTATCCAGTGAGCTGGAAGCACCCAGGAACAGCACCTGGCTACCGCTCTTACCACCCACTTCGATGGTGGTTGCGCTGGCCAGACCGCCGTCAACAGCACTGTAATCCAGGCTGGCCTGAGTGGCAGCGGTTACAACTGTGGCATCCAGAGTGATGGTGCTGCTGGTTCCGAATACGGCTTCGTTGACCTGGTAGTCAGACAGTTTAGCAGCATCGGTGGCAGAAGCCTGTGTACGGAAAGCTTTGCTTCCATCGATCAGCTTGTCGCCAGCGAATGAGGTGTTCGCTGAAATACGGTTGATGGCTGATAACGCTGTATCGATCTGGAGCTGATTCGCTTCGATTTCGTCCTGAGACAGAGCGCCTTTGTTCAAACCTTCCTGAACCAGACCACGAACCTGGTTCAGCAGGTTGGTGACTTCGCCCAGAGCCGAGTCAGCGGTGGCAATCACGTTGCTGGCACGGTTTGAGTTTTTGATAGATTGTTCAATCGCGGAAACCTGTGAACGCAGGGTTTCACTGGCAATCAAACCGGAGGGGTTATCTTTACCAGAGTTAATTTTCAAACCGGTGGACAGACGGGTCAATGAGGTGTCCAGCAGGTTGGTAGACTTATTCAAACTACGTAAGCCTCTCAGCGCGGCTACGTTAGTATTAATTCGTGTCATGGCAAACAGCCTTTCTCACTTGTAATGAAAGCTCCCTAGGGGTTTTCAAGGTTAGAGCTACTATATGATTCAGGTTCTCGAGCAGTGCTGAAACCGCCCGCAAACATTAGTTTTCGTTCCTGTCATATCCGAGAAATGTGGATCAATGTCATCTGTCGTGACAGGATGCCTCGAACTGATGTGGCTTATCTTTCCATAACAAAACCATTCCAGATTCAGATGATGCAATGAATGTACAGAGGGAAACTGCGCATTCACGCTCCTTAACTATCGGAATGTTACTTTGGGTAAATTAAGCGACTCTGGTGTTTTTTTGAAAATAAACCGATCTCTCCGTTTTCCCATGCAGGAAGGGATGACCTGTAACTGTTATCCGATCCTTCATCAAAAGTTCGGCTGCACCTGCCTTAACGTGAGAGAGGAAAATGGTGATCATGACAGGCGAAGCGACAGAAAGACCGAGTCAGTCGTCATGATCGTTACGTTTTACCTGACAGGACGTTGCCTCGGCGGCGAAACGGGCAGGGTCGGGCTAACCGTCATGTTTTGACAGTCTGCTCGATAACCGACTCGGCTCAGCTTGATCTGAATAGACTTTCAGAGGGGAGAGAGAGTCAGTCGTTCAGCGAGTGACAGGTGCTGCCGGCTCGTGTTGATTTCCTTCTCAAGCGGATGGCAAAGTTGTCGTTATGAAACACCAGGAGGTATCCTCTGCGCGATGCCGGAAAAGACTCAGGGCCGGGAACGACTCTGGTTGGTGTTGTCTCGATGATTCCGCATGCCGGATTGAGGGAGTGACTCGCGCGAATTGGGGGAGCGCGGATTGACTCACTTACCGGTCGCGCTGATCGCAACAATTGCCAGTAGTTCGTTGGTCATTTAATTACAGCGAGAGAGGAATCATTAATCTGTTTCCAGGCAGATTGCGTTTGCGTTAATGCGAATCACGTTCAAAGGCGAAGGTGACAACTTTTTATGCCTGCTGTCGCAGAGTTATTGATTATACGGGTTAATGCTGATTCTTCTGATGAATGCAGGTCGTAACAAATGAACTTAGTTCGCACTCTCACTGAAACAGTTCATGCAAAAAGTCTTTGCTTATTGCTCAAGATCGCTGATCGGCAATGACGATCCATTTTTCATATCTTACCAAAAGCGAATCCGCAACCGCAGGTGGTTGAATAGTCAGACAGATGATGTCGCAACGGTTGATGGAATAAATAAGAAGAATCATAGTTCACCTGCACCGGTCCATTCGCTTGCCAGGATTAAAACATCCTCAGCAGACCATAATCATAAATCGCATACCTTAGGGAGCAGCATCGCATGCCTTTGTGTCCCCAACACATCAGTCAGCAGGTTAAGGAAGCCCATTCACGATTAGGAGGATCACTTGTAAAAATTCAGAAAGCCCGTCATGACTCAGCAGTTGAATCTGAAAATCTGAAATCCATGTTCCAGTCCTGGGAACAGAAGTGGATGCATCGTCGCGAACTGATTGCCAGCCGTATCCAGACCATTGAAGCCCAATTAAAAGAACTGGCGGAATCTGAGCTGCCCATGCCCCAGTTTACCATTTTTGACGATCCCGGGGAGTAACCCCGGGGCACTGTTCCCTGTGCCTATGCACTTCTAAGCTGGTGCACGACCCTGCTGATCCGGCGGATTGCTTCCTCGATTTCCTCATTTGTATTGAGGAACGAGAGACTCAGCCTGAGAGCAGACTGATAAACCGGCTCGGGACAGCCCATTGCCAGCAGAACCGGAGCGGGATCCCGGGAACCGCTGGCACAGGCACTGCCCAGGGAACAGGAAATGCCCGCCAGGTCCAGGGAGATCAGCAGCGCCTCCCCGTCCAGTCCAGGGAACGAAATATTCAATGTGTTCGGTAACCGGTGCTCCAGCGAACCATTGATCACGACCGGCGGGCAATGCTCCTGCAGGCCCTGTTGCAGGCGATCGCGAAGGGCGGCCATCTGTTCTGATCGCTGTATGTGATCGCGGATGGCACACTCCAGTGCCCGCGCCATCCCTGCGGCCAGGGCAACAGGTTCGGTTCCCGCCCGCTTGCCCCGTTCCTGGTGACCGCCGGTGATCTGGGGGAGTAATCGGGCATTCTCTTTCACGATCAGTGCACCCACGCCTCGTGGCCCATGAAATTTGTGAGCTGCCAGACTGACTGCGGTAGCGCCGGAATCGTGGAAATGGAACGGGATTTTTCCAATCGCCTGCACGCCGTCCAGGTGCAGGGGAATCCGGTGTTTCTCGCAGAGTGCTGCCAGCGGAGCAACATCCTGAATGACACCGGTTTCATTATGAGCCAGGATCAGAGTCGCCAGTTGAATCTGCTGCCAGTCGAATTCTTCCAGAGCAGCGACATCAATCCGACCATCGGATTCCAGGGGGATGACTCTCTGCCTGATACCCCGCGGCGCCAGTCTGCGGATGGTATTGACGGTCGCCGGATGCTCTCCCGCGGAGAGTGCAATTTCACCCGCCGTCCCGGGGAGGAAACCCTGGATTGCGAGGTTGATCGATTCGGAGCCTCCGCTGGTAAAGATGACTTCCTGGGGATCAGCGCCCACCAGTGAGGCCAGCAGTTCTCGGGCATCTTCCAGGACGCGTCGCGACTGACGTCCGTCTGCATGGGCGCTTCCCGGATTGGCATAGTGAGTCCGGTATTCCGTAGCCACCAGGTCAATGACTTCATCCAGCGGTGGTGTGGTCGAGTTGTTATCCAGAAAAATCCGTTGTGCAGCGGGAATCGACATGACGGGCCTGTATTCAGGTTACCTGTAACATCAGGCAAAAATGGAGACGTACTCTCGTATTGTTTTACTTAGCGGTGTTGAGCCGTGCTGATTGTCTGATCTCAGCCTTTGGCTGCTTCCTGGGCCTGAACTTTCAGCTGATTGGGAACATGTTCGATCAGCATATCAATAATATCGTCGGTACCCAGTCCCTGGCTGTCGGCCTGGAAGGTGGTCACGATCCGGTGCCGCAGGACAGCGTGCGCCACCGATTTGATGTCTTCGGTGGAGACATGGAAGCGGCCTTCCAGAATGGCCCGGGCTTTTGCTCCCAGAATCAGGAACTGACCCGCACGCGGACCGGCCCCCCAGGACAGATATTCTTTGACGAATTTCGGAGCCGAATCTTCCCCGGGACGTGTAGCTCGTACCAGATCGCGGGCATAGACAAAGACATGCTCTGCGACAGGTACTTTCCTGACGACCTCCTGCAGAGCGAGAATCTGACGACCGGTGAGAGCCGCTTCCAACTCGGGTTTCTGATTGCCGGTGGTCTGCTTGAGAATCATCAGTTCTTCGGCAGCCGTGGGGTAATTCACCACGACATTGAACATGAAGCGGTCCAACTGTGCTTCGGGGAGGGGGTAAGTGCCTTCCTGTTCGATCGGGTTTTGTGTTGCCAGTACGAAGAAAGGTTCGGGGAGTCGGTAGGTATTGGAGCCTACGGTGACATGGCGTTCCTGCATCGCTTCGAGCAGGGCGGCCTGTGTTTTGGGAGGCGTTCGGTTGATTTCGTCAGCCAGCAAAACATTTGTAAACAGCGGGCCCTGCATGAACTGGAAGCTGCGGTGACCGGTTTCGGGATCGTCCTGCAGCACGTCGGTACCCGTGATGTCGGAGGGCATCAGGTCGGGAGTAAACTGGATGCGACGGAACGAGAGATGCAGAATTTTGGCGATGGTGCTGACGAGCAGGGTTTTGGCGAGCCCCGGTACTCCGACCAGCAGACAGTGACCGCGGCTGAAGAGTGAAATCAGGATTTCGTCGACCACTTCGGTTTGGCCGATGATTACTTTGCCGATTTCGTCGCGCATTAACAGGTAGGCGTTCGCCAGACCTCGAATGGCCTGGGTCTCCAGATCTCGTTGTGCGTCTTCGTCTTCCTGAACCATCAGATGCTCATCAGGGTTGGTCATGTCCACCACAGCCTTATCAAGAAAAATCCAAACTGCTATAAACGCTGTTTATTGTTTATACTTATCAGTAGAACCGATTGGAAGGGGCCGTTTGTCACCTCAGCCCGGTCGGGCGAGATCAGGCCTGGCAGTTCTGATCGGGTTTGATTGTTAAGTACTGCTATTATCCTCATTTAGATCGAAAAAGCGAGTAAAAACGTGTCCCAGTCTCAAGTAGCTTATCTCGTATTTGATGTCGAAGCGATCGCCGATGGGGACCTGATTTCCCGGGTCCGTTATCCGGGCGAGGGGCTCTCACCCGGGGATGCACTGGCGAAATATCAGGAAGAGCAGATTGAGGCAACGGGCAGCAACTTTATTCCGGCTACATTTATGCTGCCGATTTCCGTGGCGGTGGCCAAGCTGTCAGCCGACTATCGTCTGCAGGATTTGACGGTGCTGGATGCTCCCGAATATCGCCCACACGTGATTACGGGCAAGTTCTGGCAGGGCTGGCGGCATTATGGACAGCCGACGTTCGTCACCTTTAACGGCAGGGGCTACGACCTGCCGGTGCTGGAACTGGCCGCATATCGCTATGGAATTGCATTACCGGAATGGTTCAACGTCGACGCCCGCAGCTTCGATCAGTCACGTAATCGTTATAATACGAACGCGCACATTGATCTGATGGACACGTTTACCAACTTCGGCGCTGCCCGCATGACGGGCGGGCTGAATCTGCTGGCGAATCTGATCGGCAAGCCGGGCAAGACCGGTATCGACGGTTCCAAGGTGCAGGAGATGTACGATGCGGGTCAGGCAGATGAAATTAATGACTATTGTCGTTGTGATGTCCTGGATACCTACTTCGTATTCCTCAGATCACGGGTGTTGACCGGTCATTTGAGCCTGGAACAGGAACAGGACATCGTTACCGAGACTTACCGTTATCTGGAACGCGAGGCAGCGGAAAACGAAAGTAAAGCGTATCAGCATTATCTGGAGCACTGGGGTGACTGGGAGCCCCCCGCGGAATAACGGCTGATACGATTTTATTTCGCGTAGTGCACCTGGACGTCCGACAGCAGAAATTCAGAGATACGATCATTCCTGGTCTCACTGATGCGGATGGGCAGGGCCTGTCTGCTGCTGAATTCCAGTTCTACACTTTCCCAGTCGGGCCGGGGAGCATCCGGATGTGGCTTGAGTTTCAAGGTGACAAACCAGGGAGACGCTGCTTCGGCGGACTCTGCATCCAGCTCAATGGTGAATGATTCGATCTGAAATGATTTCTGGTCGACATCAATCAACCAGCCGGGCAGTACTTCCTGCAATGCCTGTTTTTCACTGGCCCGCGATTCTGAAGTACTGCGGTAAGTCGACAGCACCTTCCCGTCAGTTTGTCGCTGATTTCGTTTGAAGATGGTAATACCGTTACCAAGCCGTACAGAATCGATACGGGATGTTTCTGTAATCCAGCGCGTCACCAGCTTCTCGATCTGCAGGCGTTCTGTTGGATTTCGTTCGGTGTCATTATCACTGGTAAAGGCAACCCGTTTGATCGGGGACTGACCCGCTGGCACCGGTTGTGCAGCGGGGAAAACCGCTTTCGCGACGGTCTGTCTGACGAACTGCGGTTCCGGGCTGGTGTGAATCCGAGTGGTCGGAGTGACTTTCAACGCCGTCAGCTCAATCGAGGCGAACCGGTCTTTCTGGGCTGACTCTCGTGTCAGGAACGTCAGTGATTCCGGCAGCATGGAGCGGGCGTTAATCTGGATTTCAAAAGGGCGACAGAGTCGGCGCGTGAGTGCGTCCTGTGGTTGTCCCTGCAGGACAATTCTGCTCTGAGACTGACTCATCAGCTTCCAGCGGTATTCGGTTTTCAGTTTTTCGAGGGAAACCGGTTGTTGAAACTCGGAGAACAGTGCGAGTTCGTGGCCACTGAAATATGCCTGGTTCTGCTGTTTGAACTGCTCGACCGCGGACTGCGGTGTGACCGGAGACAAAAAGCGCGAAGCGGCTGACCATTGGGTGAGAATGGTGTTTACCGGAGTCTGCTCCTCGGCGGCACGAACATGCGCAGAAGAGACTACCAGCAGGATGAGGCTGTACGTAAAGAAGGGATGACGATGCATCGCTGAACTCTTAGAAAATCAGGGAAAATGAGACTGTGAGAGGGGCAGGGGACATCAGAGGTGCTGACAGAGATGAGCCGAAATGTAGCACAAAGGTGGAATTGCGGGAACGGCAATCTGCGTTCAGTCGCTGGCAAAAAAGACTCGCTGAAAGACTCGCTGCGCGCAGTGTCCCTAAGGTGTTCGGATATAGAGGCTTAGCGGGACCGTTGTGTCACGGTTTAACGGAGGCAGGTTTCTTCTGAATCTGCTGAACAAGCTTGCGGAAGTCGGGCAGATTCTGCAATTCTGCCAGATCGGGATCTTTCTGCATCCACTCGGCATCGTCAAATCCGAGTTGGGAAGAGAGAGCCAGGTAGTGGATCGCTTTTTTCTGATAAGCGGCGATCTGCTGTTGGACAGCGGGAGTTTGGGGCTGGTCTTTGAGGTTGACCAGCGCCCGACCGAACACGCAGGCAACGTTATAGTGGAACAGGGCGTTCTGCTCGAACTTTTTCAATTGACTTTCGACAAACTGAATCGCTTTGTCTTCCTGGTGATTATAGACCATGCAGATCGCCAGTCCGGTGATAGCCTGTGAATCGTGCTTATCCAGTTCGAATGCATTCTGAAAATCTTCCTGGGCTGCCTTCCAGTCCTGCTTCATCAGGTGGGAATGTCCGCGACCCGTATAGGCCTGTAGCAAAACGCCCTCAGTTTTCTCGTTCGCCTGATCAGCCTTTTTCTCCGTTAGCAGGACCCGGTTGAAGACCTGGATTGCCTGGTCCCACTGCTCGGCATTGTTGTAAGTCTGTGCCTTGATCAGGTAGAGACTCATGTTGTTGGGGTCGACATTGATCGCGGCGTCACAGGCAGCGATGGCATCGGCCAGCTGTTTCAGGTCCCGATAGATGTAGGCCTTGGTGATATGGGCATAGATCGAATTTTTGTCGACTTTCAGGACATCGTCGCAGGTTGCGATTGCCTGGTATTCCCGATTGAGTTTGCGCAACAGGCTGATTTTTTCAGAATAGGATTTCATGTGCCGGGGGTTGGCTTCGATGGCACGGTCAAACGTTTTAATGGCTTCGTCAGGACGATTCAGGGCGATCTCAAGATCGGCTTTGAAGCCGTAAATCGACATGAGTTTGGGATTCACTTTGATGCAGGCGTCGTAGGTCGCGAGTGCCTTGTCATCCTGTTTCATGCGGGAGTAGTGTGAAGCCAGAACGGTGTAACCGTAGGGATCCTGAGGCGCAATTTCGATGGCCTTCTTCAACTCTGCCAGGGCCGCCTCGAATTTGTTTTGATTGCTGTAAAGTAACCCCCGGGTGACGTAGAGACGGGCGTAGATGTTGTCGACTTCCAGGCCCTGTTCTACGACTTTCAGACCGGCGTCGTACTCTTTCATGGTGTTCAGAGTATTGGCTTTGGCCAGATAGGCTGGTACGAGCAGCGGGTCGATGCTGATCGCGGTATCGTAGTCCTCAACGGCTTCCTTATACTCTTTGCGACGATGTGCCTGTTCGCCTTTTTTGAGATAGTGATTTCCCGGGGAACGCTGATAAATGTTCTCCAGCGCAGACTGAGCAGCCCGTTTTTTGTCGGCATTGGTTCCAGCGATTCGGGCATCCATGATGGTGCGGCGGGCTTCGGGAGTGCCGATGTTGGCCAGGGCTCCGAAGATGGAACCCCAGGTCGACGACTTGGTTGTTTTGGTCAGACCCTCTGCGAGAATCTCGACCGCTTTATTGGAATCGGAACTTCGCAGGCCGGAGACGGCGCCGTTCACGATCGAATGATTGCTGTCGTCCAGTGCCTGCCTGGCGAGTTCAAAGAACTGGGGCGATTCCAGTTTCTGGAGCGTGGAGAGGATCAGCAGTTTTTCGGTCTGCAGGGCACCGGGGTAATACTTAACAAACCGGTCCTCGACGGATTCATCACCGATGGAAGCCAGCGTTTTGATGAGCAAGACCTTCAGGCCGGCGTCCAGTTTGTCTTTTTCCAGGTGTTGAAACAACAGGGGAATCGCCCGCGGATCTTTCATGCGGTCGATGAAGCTGAGCATGTCTCCTGTGGGCAGTGACTGCTGCATCTGCTGCAGGACATATTCCATGGCCAGGGCTTCACTCGCATTGTCCTTACGTTTGATTAATTCCTTGAAAGCGACATTGCGAATTTCTTCTTCGGGGGACTTAAGGGCGTCGCTGAGGACTTCGAACAGGCGGGGGTGCCCGTTCAAAACCAGTGCCCGGATGGCCGCCTCACGCAGCTCCCGGTTGTCGCTGTCCAGAAACTCGTAAATCGCGGCGCCCCACTCAGGACGGGGATTACGGGCAATGACTTCGATGATGATTTTCTGTGACGCCGGGGGATGCGATTTCAGGATCTTCAGCAGCGCCTGTTGTCCGCCTGCATAACGGGACTCAGCCAGGCTGGCGATGGCCATCTCAAACTGGGGACCGGGTGGCATCTGCGCGACTTCCACCAGTCGTTGGAATGCCCGTGGATCACCCAGAAAACGCAGGGCGTACAAAGCCGCTTCCTGGACGCGGGGGTTCTCGTGGGAAGTCAATTCGAGCACCAGGGGGAGTTCTGCATTGGTCAACTGTCGCCCGCCGCTGATCAGGGCTGCGGCTTTGATGGCTGGGGAGCCGGTGCGGATCTGCTCGGCGATTTTATCGCGGGAGAGGACTTCCAGGGCGCTGTCCAGCGCTGCATGGATGGCTGCTTCTTCCGTTGCATGTGTCACCCGGGGAGCAGTCCCGCCGAGGTAGGGGACTGTGATATTTTTAAACGCTTCGCCGGCGAGGTGCAGTTCCGTAATGACAGACGGAAACAGGGGGAAGGGAACACCCAGGACGGCGTTCGACCCCAGAGAAGCGGCGATGCGGGGCAGCCATTGGCTGATGTCGTGTTCAATTTCCACCTTATCTTTGGGGAAGTAGAGTACGAAGCGTTTCACGTTTTTCAGAGTCAGGTCATCGACGACTTTGACAAGGGCGCCGATGTTGATGCTGTTCAACTCTCCGGTGATGGTCAGTTCTGCCAGGCAGCGACTTGGGCCCAGCAGTTCGACCTGGTAATCCAGTTTGCCCTGCTCGAAGCGATTGACGTTCAACGCCAGTGGCTGCTGGTCGACGGTCGTCCGAAATTCGATCTCCGGTGTCTGGGTGCCTCCGGGCAAATCGCCCAGTACAATCCAGAGGCCACCTTCTTTACCGGGGGGGACGACGACCTCATCTTCAAATTTCAATTGTCTGAGCAACTGACGCTTTTTTCCCAGTAAGACACTTTGGCTATTGAGATTTGAGGGTAATCCAGCGAACGGATGAGGTTGGCCATCGACGAATGCTTTCACCTGCGCGCGTTGCAGTTTAACCGGCTGCGTCGTGTCGTTGACCAGGGTGAGTTGCGTCAGTAAGTATTGATACTCGTCCGGACCCCGATTGTTTCGGGAACCTTTGAGTGATTGATCCAGGGTTAAGAACAGTTTCGTTTTTTCAGAGACCAGCGGCTGATGCGCCGGTTTCTGGTTACGGGTTTTTAAGCGGTCCTCGATTTCCCCCAGTTGCTGGCGGACCCGGGCATTGGTTCGTTCCGATTCTTTCTGTGGGCTGTCCGATTGAGGAGCCCGGGCGGACTGTGCGTTGACCAGAGGCGAACAGAGCAGGAACGCAATCAGGCTGCAGACCACCGTGCGGGACAGATCGAATCGAATGGGCATACTGTGTTACTCCGCTTAATCAGACGATCACTTTGCCGGCCCGGATTTCGATCCAGGTTTTGATTTCCGACCCGGGGGGCAGCACCCGCAGTCCGGTTTCCAGCGCTTTTTCGGTAAGGTTGAGGGCGTTGGTCACACAGGTGTAAGGTTCCAGGCAGATGCAGTTCCGCTCGGGCGGTGTGAATACGACAAGCTCGGTGAACAGACTGTCGTAGTCCTGGGTGAGGACCAGACCCGCCTGCTCGTCCATAATCAGGCATTCATATTGATCGATGTCTTCCGGCAAGCCGCTGAGGATGTCGTCGGCTTTTAACTGGTCGAACCAGGCGCCCTCACGTAAATCGTGTGCGGGCTGAATCGGCTGCTTGTCTCCGGTGGGCAGGCAGTCAGACAGAATCCACTCTTCGGTAGCCGGCGACTCGATCAGGCAGTTCTTCGGATCTCCCTCTGCGGAGAGCGGCACCTTGAAGTAGGGATGAGTGCCCAGTCCCCAGGGAATGGGGGTGTCGCCCGGATTCCCGATGCGGAAGTCGGCCCGCAGGGTGGCCCCTTTGACTTCGTAGCGGACTTCAATAAAAGCATCGCCGGGCCAGCAGGGGAGGCGGTGTCTGCCATCAATGCTCAGCTGAAACTGGGCGATGGCGAAGTTTTCTTCGTGGGCAATCACTCGCCAGGGGAGGTCCAGGCAGAAACCATGAATGGCGTTTCCTGTTTTATCGTGATAGGTTGTTTCGGGGGGGAGTTCATATGCGGTTCCCTCCCACTTGAAGCGACCTCCGGCGATCCGGTTCGGGAAGGGGAACAGGATCGGAATCCCGCTGCTGCTGGGGCGTTGTTCTCCGGTCTCGAACTCGGGATGGGAGTCGATCACGTCGATGCATTGACCGTCGACCATTGCGTGGAACTGGTAACAGTTAAATCCCAGTTCGGGCAGGATGCGAGCGGTGGAGCCGGTTTCCGGATCGGTAATTATCAGGGGCGTCATGTGTCAGAGTCGTTTCGTTTCCAGGTGTTATATGTGGTGTCGACTGGGTTGGCAGTTCGTTTCAGTTCCATTCGGGATGGGCGGTTTCCTGTGGAAGAAAACGTCGTTCTTCCATCGCCCGGCCGTGCAGCGTGTCCCACAGATCGTAGGGATCAATTTCGAAAATGTCTTCCGCGGTTGCGGGGGTTGTGAGCCAGTCCATCCGGTCGAGTTCAGATTCCAGTTGCGATGGTGCCCAGCCGGCACAGCCGAAGAAAATGCGGAAATCCAGATTGGGATCCCCTTCGGAGATCCGCCAGACCACCTGCTCGAAGACCTCGGGGCTGCTGCCCATGAACAGGCCGGGAACGATGGCGTCTTTGGCTTTTTCCAGATCGCCGGCATTATGCAGGGCAAACATACCGTTCGGTTCTACAGGACCGCCCATAAAAACCAGATCTTCCAGCTTGGGCATGTCAAAGTATCTGGAGAGCGCATTAGTGATTGAGAACGAGGATGGACGGTTCACAATCAGACCGGTGGCACCCTCATTGTTATGTTCTACGATCAGCACAACGGAACGGTAAAAATTCTGATCATTCAGTTTCCGGGTGGCGATTAAAAAGTGTCCCTTTAACGATTTCAGCATAAAGCGAATGTTTCTCCTCTGGTTCAGAACTGAATTCCGGACGGTCCGGGAAAATCTCCTCGAGTGAACAGGTAGCATTATATCTGGACAAAAGCTGAAAAAACAGAGTTAGATTTGAGACCCTCCAGCGCCCTTACCGTGTCCAAGCAATAATCTGCGGGTTAGGCAGATTATGCCCCGATCTGTGGGGGAGGCCCCTCATTCGCAGAATTTTCATAAAAACAGTATTTCAACTTGAACAGATGTAGGGTAACCTGTAAGTAGAGTTTGATCTGTTAAATAATGCGCTGACTTTATGTATTCTTGATGCGGGCGGTTTTATCACGATGAATACGAAACAAAAACTCTCTCTGCTGGCCTGTCTGCTCTGTACGCTGTTTCTCTCACAGTCGCTGCAGGCAGAAGAAGAAAGCTACGAGCGCTTCACAGTGCGCACCTGGAACTTCCGGGATGGCTCGGAGGCAAAAGGGAAGCTGATCGTGGTGAAGGGCCCCCAGGCCACGCTGCGTCTGGATGGTCAGGGAACCGTGCGCGTTTCCTTCGATAAGTTGAGCGTCAAAGATCTAAACTGGCTCTATGAGTATCATAAACGCCGCAATCAGTTGAGTTTTCTGCCGGAAGAGTACCGCAAAATTCACACGGAGTCCTCACTCCCGGAAACGAAGAGCGCACCTCCTGCGAAGACAGAACCTGAGCCTGCCCCCGTGGAAAACAAGCAATCCATGGAGCCGGATAAGAAAACGGCGACAGAGCCTGAGGCAGGCGGAGAGTCGTATAAACCATTTACACTCCGCGAGTGGAGTTTCAAAGATGGCAGCAGCTTTAAAGCCAAATTTGTCTCTATCAATCCCCAGCAGATCCAGTTGATCAAAGAGTCGGGCGAACTGACGATGGTGCCTCTGGATCAGTTAACCATCAATGATATGAAGTGGCTGTTCGAATATCATCGCCGAAATAAACTGCTGGGGTTGTTACCTCCAGCAATGCAGGAGCAAGCTAAAGCACTGGCGGCACAACTGGGGCTGCCTGCGGAAATGGAATCACCGGCGGCCGCGATGACCGAACCGGGAACACCTGCAGCCGCGGATGACGATCCAAATGTGATTAAAGCGAATACGGAAATTGATCCTGAACTGGTAGCCGTGTTGTCTGATTACCGGTTCTGGTCCGACAAAAAGGGACAGAAGTCTGAAGCCCGATTTGCAGGGCTGGAAGGCCGCGAAATCCGCTTTACACCAAGTCCCGGCTCGAATGCGGGGATCGGAATTATCAGCATTCCCGTGGGAACCCTGAGTGATGAAGATCTGGAGTTACTACGCGAAGCACTGAAGATGCATGGGCGGATGTCCGAACTTCCCCTGGCCTATCGCGAACCCTTTGATTCCAGTCTCTCAGCACGCAAGCTGAAACAGATGTTGCGCGTCAATTTCCACCGCAAATGGACCGACGTTTCCGGCAATTCAGTCGCCGCTTCCTACATCAAAATGGAAAATGGCAACATCTCTCTCTTGATCACGCAAAGCAACGCAGTTCAGGAATTCCCTTACGATAAGTTTTCCGAAGAGGATCATAAATACGTTCAGGAACGCCTGCAGAAAGAAGTGGCAGGTCAGTTCTTTCCCGAAAATGCAGAGACCACGCTGACCCCGGAAGAGCAGCAAAAAGAATTTCGTGTCTGGACTGACCGTAAGAATCGGCAGCTTAAAGGGAAATTCGTGCGACTCGCCTATGGCGATTCGGTCGCTGTATTGAATACAGGAACAAAAGAAGAACTGTTCATCACGGAATTCTTCAGCGACGGCGACTTAAGCCTGATCAAACCCCGGAAGCAGCAACAGCCGGATCAACTGGCGATGAACGAAGGGGGGATACCTGGAATTCCTGGTGCCGCCATGCCCGGCGCTGCCATGCCTGGTTCCGCGATGCCAGGGCCCGGTGGAATGAATTTCCCCGGCATGCGTAACCCGGCGATGCCTGAACCTGGTTCGATGATGCCTGCAGAGCCGGCAATGGCGAATCCTGCGATGGAACCTAATCCGGCTATGGAAATGTCAGCCAACATGATGGCGGAAAATTCCGCACGGAATCCCGGATTGCCTGAGCGTCCTGTCATGCAGAATACTTTCGAATGTGAACTGTGTGGTAAAACCCATACCTCGGAAAGCCTGTTGTTTGAACAATGTCCGCACTGTGGTGTGAAGCGGGGGGACATGATCTACCAGTGCGGTCGATGTAACAGGAAGTTCAAATCAGAAGGTTCCGGACTGACGGCCCCCTGTCCCTACTGTAATCCGAATCAGGGACGCAATGAGGTGGCTGCGAACTCGAATGCCGGTGGACCAGGTGCTTCGGGTGACTCGGGGGGATCATCGGGCGGTCATGTTAGTGGTCGTTCCGCTTACCGGACCGGGCGACTGGTGGGCAAACTGTTTTTCTGGGGTCTCGCATTTCTCGGCTTTATTGGTGGTGCCTTGAAAATGCGTGGTTAACAGACAGACCTGATTACAAACAAAAACGCGGACGCCTCATAAAGAAGCGTCCGCGTTTTTTTGTGAGTCTCGGCCTGGGATCAGGGGCGTTCATTTAACACAGGCAGCTCTTTGGAAGTCTGCATCTGTTGAGCCGATTCCGGATCGACGTAGTCGCTGTGGCAGGAGGCCTTGTCCTGGTCGCCGGTCATTTCTTTCTTGACCTTGGAGGCCAGCTTGTGAATCTGGTCTGGACTGAGCACGCCCCGTTTTTCCAGAATCTCCTTTTGTTCTGCAGTCAGCGGCAGTGATTTCTTTGCTTTATCCCAGGCATAATCTTCCGATTTGCCCGACATGAACTCCTGAATTTCCTTGGAGATTCGCACGCTGCACCAGTCGTGTCCGCACATCGCACAGAAGTCGGTATCGACGTCGAGGTCTTCGTCGTGCAGAGCCCGGGCGGTGTCCGGATCGAAGCTGAGTTCGAAGTGCTTTTCCCAGTTGAGGGCAGCGCGGGCTTCGGTCAGTTCGTCGTCACGGTTGCGGGTACCGGGAATTCCCAGGGCGACGTCGGCTGCGTGGGCAGCGATCTTGTAAGCGATACAACCCTGTTTGACGTCATCTTTCTTGGGCAGACCGAGGTGCTCTTTGGGAGTCACGTAGCAGAGCATGCTGGCCCCGTGGTAACCCGCGGCGGTCGCACCGATACAGCTGGTGATATGGTCGTATCCGGGGAAGATATCAGTAACCAGGGGACCCAGTACATAGAACGGAGCTCCGTGACAGAGTTTCCGCTGGACCTTCATATTAAATTCGATCTGGTCGAAGGAAATATGACCGGGGCCTTCGATCATGACCTGCACCCCTTTTTGCCAGGCACGCTCGGTCAGCTCACCCAGGACGCAGAGTTCTGCCAGCTGAGCCCGGTCGGATCCGTCGGCCAGACCACCGGGTCGCAGACCGTCACCAATCGAGAAGCTGACATCGTATTCCCGCATGATGTCGCAGATGTCATCCCAGAGGTCGTACATTGGGTTCTGTTGTTTGTTGTGGAGCATCCACTTAGCCAGCAGCGATCCACCGCGGCTGACGATGCCGATCAGACGCTGGGCCACCAGTTCGAGGTGTTCCCGCAGGACGCCGGCATGAATGGTGAAGTAGTCCACACCCTGTTTGGCCTGGTGCTGCAGCATCTGCAGGATGCTGGCGTGATCCAGGTCTTCCAGACGCCGGGCGATGATCATGGAATAGATGGGCACCGTACCGATGGGGACGGTGCTGTTCTGAATAATGGCCTGACGGCAGCCGTCAATATCGCCACCGGTGGAGAGGTCCATCACGGTGTCGGCACCCCATTGCTGGGCCCATTTCAGTTTTTCGATTTCTTCATCGGTTCCCGAGGAAACGGGGGAAGCGCCCATGTTGGCGTTGACCTTGGTTTTGGATGCACGACCGATGGCCATGGGATCGAGCTGATAGCCCAGGTGGACCTTGTTGGCGGGAATGATCATCCGGCCGGCAGCGATTTCATCGCGGATCTGCTCTGCGGTCAGGTGCGGCTCCCGTTCAGCGACCCGTTCCATTTCCGGGGTGATGGTGCCACAGCGGGCGAATTCGAGCTGGGTGACCGGCAGAAAGTCAGCCGGAGGCGTCCAGGCATCGGCGGTTTCGTAGTTCTCTTCAAATCCCGGTTTCAGCTCCCAGCCGGCGGGCATGAAATCCCAGGCGGTTTTGTCTGACGCTTCCGGCATTCCCGGGGTATCGGGAGAGGAGAAAGTCAGGGCACCTTTGACTCCAGGGGCGATCTGGGGAGGATTAGCGAAACTTCCCGGGTTGGTCTGCTGGCCCCGCGTGGAGGGGTTTCCGCCAATGGGTGGCAGTGAGTACAGCAGGTCATAAGAAGAAGAGGAGTTGGTCATACTATTAGCATCCTTACAAAATCTGATGCGGTCATTGAGTCTGTTAGATAGTCTGTCAGATTCTGGGCGAATCCGGATCAGAAACGAGATCTGCCAGCAGTTCTACTGCCTCGAACGGGAAATCGTCTTGGTTTCTGGAGTATATAGTAGTGACCTGACGGCTTTTTTCAAACTGACTGGATGATAAGTCTGTGTGGTTTCCCATTGAAACGTGCATTGGTTATCATCTGGTCTGTTGAAAAGTAGCTCCAGACAACACATTTCTCTTTGAAAAAACAGATCAGGATCCGCACCCGGGTCCCATGAATTAAGGTTCGACATGCAGTACGACGTTTATGGTGTGGGTAATGCTCTCGTTGATATTCAGGCACGTATTTCCGATGCCACGCTGGAAAAGCTGGGTTATGCCAAAGGGATTATGACCCTCGTCGATGAAGAGGCACAGCAGAAAGTGCTGGGCGAGCTGGATGGTGCACCGCTGTCACAGTGTGCGGGTGGTTCTGCAGCGAATACGATTCTGGGAATCGCCGACTTCGGTGGAAAAGCGGCCTATGCGGGTAAAGTAGGCAGCGACATGCTGGGCGAATTCGACCTGGCAGACATGCGGAAGCTCGGGGTGACGATCGAAGTTCCTCCCGCCGCCGAAGGACAGACCGGAACCTGCGTGGTGCTGATTACTGACGACGCACAGCGGACGATGCTGACCAACCTGGGGGTCTCTGCGACACTCAGTGTGGAAGACATCAACGAAGAACACATCAAGCAGTCAAAATATGTGTATGTCGAGGGTTACCTGTTCACGGGAGAGACCCAGAAGAAAGCCGCCTATCGCGCGATCGAACTGGCCAAGAAGCATAACGTGAAGGTGGCATTCACCGTCTCCGACCCGTTCCTGATTAACCTGTTCCGGGACGAGTTCCAGCAGCTGATTGAAGGTCCCGTCGACCTGCTGTTCTGCAATCTGGAAGAAGCCCGCAGCCTGACCGGCGAACATGACGCCGTCGACTGTGCTCACGTGATTCATCACCACGTTCCGAACCTGGCACTGACGCTGGGCGGCGACGGTTCAATTCTGATGCACGAAGGCAAAGTGATTCCCATCGAAGGAGTCGAGACAGACGCCATCGATACTACTGGTGCCGGTGACATGTACGCTGCCGGCATTCTGTATGGCATTACCAACGGTCTGACCTGGCATCAGGCCGGGCACCTGGCCTCCCATGCAGCCGCCCGCATTGTCTCGCAGCTGGGCGCGCGACTGAAGAATCCTTTCACCGAGGATGAAATCAAGGAACTGCTCAGTTGATATGAAGCAAAACCATTACCCCCTCTTCGTACGACGCGATCTGGACGGTTTTTTCGCGCTGATGATCGACAACCTCGTGCAGCTGCTGCTGATTGTGGCACTGTGTGGATTGTGTGGGATCAGTGCCGACTCGGAAATTTTGCTGCAATACATTCTGCCCGGTGCTGCCCTGAGTATCCTGGTGGGAAATATTTTTTACGCCTGGCAGGCACATCAGCTGGCGAAAAAAGAGAATCGCACCGATGTGTGTGCACTGCCTTATGGGATTAACACGCCGTCGCTGCTGGTCTATATCTTCTTCGTGATGGTGCCCGTCTATCAGCGGACCAACAGCGCGGAAGCAGCCTGGCAGATGGGGTTACTGGCCTGCTTCGGGAGTGGCGTGATTGAATTCCTGGGGGCTTTCGTGGCGGACCGGGTTCGCAAGGTGACACCCCGGGCGGCCCTGCTGTCGACCCTCGCGGGAATCGCGATCGGGTTTATCTCGATGACCTTTATGCTGAAGATCTATCAGCGGCCCATGATCGCGATGCTGCCGGCTGCGGTCGTGCTGCTGACGCTCTTTTCCAAGACGAAGCTTCCGTTTCACATGCCGGGCGGATTGCTGGCGATCATCGTGGGAACCATTTGCGCCTGGGTTCTGCCGGAAGTGATCCCGCAGTTGATGGAAGGCGCGCCGATGAGTGTCGAGGCGATTAAAACCTCCTGGGATCAATGGGGCTGGTATCCTCCTCACTTTGCAGGTGGCGCCCTCTGGGAACTGCTCAAACAGCCGAGTGAGTGGGTGGGGTACATGTCGGTGATTTTTCCGATGGGCCTGTTCAATGTCATCGGCAGTATGCAGAACATCGAATCTGCAGAAGCGGCCGGCGACAGCTATCCTGCGAAGCCTTCGATGCTGGCCAACGGTGCCGGGACGATTGTGGCTTCGCTGCTGGGCAGCTGTTTTCCGACGACGATTTATATCGGTCACCCCGGCTGGAAAGAGATGGGATCGCGGGCCGGCTATTCGACGCTGAACGGAATCTTTTTCATGTTGATCTGTCTGACAGGGACGACCGGTGTGATCAGCAACATCATTCCGCTGGAAGCCGGGATCGCGATTGTGCTCTGGATCGGAATGGTCATCACGGCCCAGGCGTTTAATGCGTCTCCGTCGCGGCACGCTCCCGCCGTGGCGCTGGGGTTATTTCCGGCGATCGCAGCCTGGGGCATGACGGTGATGCAGGGAACACTGCTTGTGGGCGGAGGAAAAAATCTGCAGGAGATTTTGACTGCGAATCCATTTACCGAGGTGAATGGATTTCTGATGAACGGCATGGTGGTGATGGAGCGGGGTTTCATCTTCACCTGTATGATTCTGGCGGCCATCTGTGCCTGCCTGATTGATGGCAAATATCGATCGGCGGCGATCTGGTCTGTCATCGCGGCGATCTTCGCGTTTCTCGGTTTAACGAGCGCTTACGAAGTTGTGGGGAACGACATCCACTTCCGCCTGGCGTTTACCGAAGGGACTAAAGAGGCACTCACTTTCAGTGCCACGGGCATTGGTGTGGGCTACCTGTTGTTCGCGGCGACCTTCCTGATTCTGGGTGGGATTCGCGACGCAGAGCCACCCGTCGAAACGGAAGAAGAACCCAATCCCCGGATAGAACCGGGGCACTGACGGGCGCGCGGAAGTTCGCTCATTCTGTGGTTGTTCCGCGGCCTGTTGTTGGTTGGATTAAGGCTGTGTCGGTGCTTCGTAGATGCGCACGTTGCGGAACTGGCTTTCGGCCCGGGCGATCACATCTTCATCGGCGATGAAGTGCAGGTAACGGTATTTCCCGGTCAGATAGCGGCCTACGCGAATCCGGAACCGTTTCCAGCCCGTTCCCGAATAGGTATTGAACTGCTGGCCGATGTGTGACCAGGCTTCGTAGCCGTAGATCTGGAACGTGTGGTTTTCCCGGTTGTATTCCCGGTCGGTATCGAAGCCGAACCCGTGAATCTGTCCCTGATGAGAGGAACGGAAATCGAACTCGATGACCGTGTTGGGAGTGATTTCCCGGTTTACTTCCACACTCTTCCAGGCGTTGCCCCACAGGCGAATGCCTTTGCCGTTTTCAATCAGCTGATAGTCGGTGGGCAGCTCGTACTGGCCATCCTGAAAACTGTAAGGCTCAATCTTCGTGGAAGCGAAGTCAATCGCCGGGATATCACCGGGAGGATCAGCGACAGAGAACTGGCTGCGGGCCGGAAAGGTTTCCTGGTCTGCGACCAGCCGATTCTGTTCCCGTCCCTGGCTGTTGAACACAATGGCCTGACCGGCTTCGACGAGGATCGGCTGATCGGGCACCTGTTCCTGGTCGATGTCTTCATCGGGGCGGGAGAGTGAGCGGGTCACCTGCACGCTTCCGTCGAAGACGTGCAGTTCGGATTCGTTATCCGGATTGACGGCCAGACCGAAGTTGGCGGCCTGCGAGAGGATTGTCAGGTTGGCCGTGGTGAGAGTGAAATCATGATTGCGTGATGTCCCGACGACAGCCAGTCGACCCGATTTCAGATAAGCGCGGCTGTCTGAATTGAGGCCCAGTTCAGCGGGACCTTCCAGTGCAATCGTGGTGCCTCCCAGAAAGTCAATCAGGGCACGGCCCGATTTCAGCTTGAGCCAGCCGGGGACGAGGGGCTTACTGACATCCTGGGTCCACTCGGTCCGTTCCCAGACAGCGTCGTGTTCCTCAATGATCATGGCAGCGGGAACACCATCGCTGGAATCGATTCGCGCGATGGCCTGCGCGGGCTGGCTCTCCATGAGCAGCAGCATGGCCAGACAGACGCAGACGGCCAGGGTGGCAGCGAGTGCATACCGGGTGAAGGCCAGCTGTTTGCGGGTCGAAGCGACTTTGAGATCCTGTGCAGGCTCGGTCTGGGTGATGATTTCGGGAGTACAGAATTCCTCGGGAAGTGGTTCGGTCTGTCCCTGTTCCCACTGCAGCATGGAATCGAGATTCATCATCTCCAGGTAGAGTTCGCGTGACGCCTCATCGGACTCGAGTCGTTTTAGAAACTCCTGACTTTCTTCCTCGGTGAGCAGACCGTCGAGGAAGGCAGAAATGATTTCTTCGGGGTCTTTCCGATCCCCGTCAGGATGTTGTGAATTTTGATTCATGACAGACTATTCTCCCTGCTCGCTGGCAAGTGATTTCTGAACGCACTCATGTAAAAGTTGTCGAATCCGGTACAGCATCTGAGAAACAGCGCCCACGGAGCGGCCCTGTTCCTCGGCGATGGCCTGGACTGACCCGCCTGCAGCATAGCGCTGCTGAATCAGGCGGCGACTTTGTTCCGGCAGCTTGGCCAGACATCGGGACAGTACCCGCTGCATGTCTTTGGAACCTGCCAGTTTTTCTTCATTCTGTTTGGCCAGCATGGATACCAGCTCTACGTTAAACACCATCGAATCCCGTTTGTTATCGCGATAATAAGCCAGAACCTGAAAGTAAGCTACTTTGCAGGCCCAGGCGACGAAGTTGGAACCCGGTTCGAATTCTTCACTGCGCCGCCAGAGCACCAGGTTGGTTTCCTGCAGGACATCCTGGACCGCTTGAGTGTCGGGCAGCAGCGAACGGATATAGGCGTATAGTTTGCTCTGATGCGCTGTCAGCAGTTGAACAAAATTTTCCGTCTCTTCCGGCTTCAAGTCGGGCGCTTTCAGGATCAATGCTATCGGTAACGTCATGATTCTTAGAGTTTCTGCATTAATATACCAGATTACAGAGAATCTCACCAAAAGAGGGGCATTGCCTCAAAAATTTCATAAATTGAAGCATATATGTATTATTCCGCATAAGATCGACGGGGCGACCGGTATATTAGACCAGATCACGTTTTAAAACGCTGTGACTTCTCACCTTGAGAACTGATAATCAGGAATTGCCCGCAATGAACTACCTGGCATACGTTAAGCGCTCTCTGTGCCTGTTGAGTCTCACGCTCGCTCTGCCCCTGGCGGCGAATCTGTCTTTTGCTGACAAGCAGAACGGTGGTACGTCTACCCCCAGCAGCTATCGGGAGCTGATTCTCGCGGATCAGCCGGCGCTCTACTGGGATTTCACAAAGCCTGCATCGGAAGGCGGTTATGTCAGTGTGACCGCTGACGACAAACAGTCAAAACCGTTATCGGCACTGGTTCGCGGGCAGGCCCCACAGGCTGCAGCCGGTCCCCGTCCTTCCGAGTTTCCATTGTTTGACAAACAGAACCAGTCTGCCCGATTCAAGGCGGGCGATGGTTTTCTGCGGGTCGTCGATCCGGGCGAAGAGAGTCCACTGGACTTTGCAGCCGGGGATGAGATGACGATCGAGGCCTGGGTGAATCCTGCGTCGATCAAAGCGGGCCGCTTTCTCTACATCATTGGTAAAGGGCGAACGAACCGCAAAGGGGTTGCTGCGGACAATCAGAACTATAGTCTGCGTCTAACGGGTTCGGAAATCAGTTTTCTGTTTTGCACTCAACCTGAAAAGCAGGGAGAGAAACCGACTTATCACCGTTGGACTTCCACCGGCGCAGGCCTCAGTGCTCTGAGCTGGCATCATATCGCGCTGACCTACCAGTTCAGCAAAAAACAGAGTCTGCAGGCTTACATCAATGGTCAGCCCGTGAAAGGGAAGTGGGATGTGGGCGGCGATACCAGTCGGCCCCCCGTGGTTGATAACGACGAAGTCTGGATCGGCTCTTCCATGGGCGGCTCTGTTTACAGTTCGTTTGATGGTCTGCTGGATGAACTGGCCGTCTATCGTAAAGTGCTTTCAGCCAAACAGATTGCAGCACACTTCAAATACGTCGCGCCGGAAGTAAAGATCGACTGGACCGCGGTTCCCAGTGATCGCGTGCAGGTCGAGATTCACGAAGGCATCCCCAATAAGAAGTCCTGGCAGTTTCGTCCGCCCCGGCTCGCGGAAACTTTCACGGTGCCTCACTTCGCATTGATTGAGATTCCCAACCGCTATTCGGAAAAGGGCGTGAAAGTCGATCGTCCCGATCCCTTCCTGGTTCGCGCGATGTCCAACCTGGTGATTCCCGCGGGGAAGAAGCGGATCCTGGTGCGGGCCCGCAATGGATCGCGATTGTATATTGACGAGATGCTGGTCGCAGAAACGGGCTTTCATAAGATTACCAATAGTGGCCACGACAAAGTTTATGATGTCGACCTGAGCCTGGCCCCGAACATTCGGCCGCTGCACCGGGGCGATCAGGAGAAGGTGATTGAATTCACAGGAGACGGTAAGCCACACCGCGTGCGGTTTGAAATGATTGTCGGCGGTTCGCGTCATCGGCCCGACTTTGGTGAGACGGCGGTCTTCATCGGCGATCCTGGAAAAGACTTCCAACTGCTGACTCCTTCCGATCAGGTGGTGATGTTGACCGATGCAGACTGGACTGCGTTCGAACAACAGTATCGGTATGACCTTATCGCCGTGAATGCAGAGCGTCGCCGAAGCGTTTCAAACAAAGAGGACCAGTACTGGAACTGGCGACACAAGCTGGCGAAAGAGGAAGTACTCAAACAGCCTCAGGTCAAAGTCCCAGCGGCAGCGAAGGGTCTGCGGGCCAACAATGCCATCGACTACTTCATAAACCAGCGACTGTCGAAAGAAAATGCAAAACAGTCTGCACCGCTGAGCGATCTGGCTTTTCTGAGACGACTGTCACTGGATACGACGGGGACTGTTCCCTCACCTGCACTGGTGCAAGAGTACCTGGCTCAGAAGCCGGAGAATCGTCGTAGTTTCGCGATCGAGCGGCTGCTCCACGATCCCGCCTGGGCAGACAGCTGGGTTGGATACTGGCAGGATGTGCTGGCAGAAAACCCGAACATTGTTAACCCGACATTGAACAACACCGGACCATTTCGCTGGTGGATTCATGAATCCTTCTATGACAATAAACCATTCGACCGTTTCCTGACCGAACTGGTGATGATGGAAGGCAGCAAATACTTTGGTGGTCCTGCGGGGTTTGAGATGGCATCGCAGAACGATGCCCCCATGGCGGCTAAGGCGCATATTATCGGCCAGGCCTTCCTCGGCTTGAACATGAAGTGTGCCCGCTGTCACGATGCCCCGTTCCACGACTTCAAACAACGGGATCTATTCAGCCTGGCAGCGATGCTCAAGCGGTCTCCACAGGGTGTGCCTAAGACCAGCTCGATTCCTGGCTTCGATCCCAAGTCGAACTCGATGCTCGTTTCAGTGACTCTGTTACCAGGCGAGAACGTAACTCCGGAATGGACGTTTGAAGAACTGGTCAAGCCGGGCAAGTTCCCGGAGGACTATCTGAGATCCGAGAAAGATACCCGCGAGAAACTGGCGGCGATTATTACGTCTCCTCAGAACGAGCGGTTTGCCAACGTGCTTGTCAACCGGGTCTGGAATCGCTACCTGGGCCATGGTCTGGTAGAGCCGGTCGATGACTGGGATGGCCAGGAGCCGTCGCATCCTGAGCTGTTGAAGTACCTGTCACAACAGTTCGTGTTACACGGTTATGACATGAAGCAGCTGGCCCGGATGATTTTCGAATCGGACCTCTATCAGCGACAGGCTTCGACAGATCGCGCCACGGTTCAGGCACTCTTGGATACAACTTACAATTTCTCATCGCCGGTATTGCGGCGGATGGAAGCAGAACAGATTGTGGATTCGTTGTTCGCGATTTGTGGTAAGCCTCTGGACGCCGGTCCGATGTGTATCGACATCGACGGGGCGCGTCACTATCACAACTCGCTTGACCTGGGCATCCCGCGACGGGCCTGGCAGTTTACGTCTCCCTCGAATGAGCGCGACCGGCCCAGCCTGGCACTCCCCTTCGGTCAGCCTTTCATCACGCTGATGAAAACATTTGGCTGGCGGGACACGCGTCAGCATCCGGTTACCGTCCGCGAATATGCTTCGACGGCGCTGCAACCGGCCATCCTGGCGAATGGTTTGCTGGGGCAGCGGTTCACGCGTCTGTCGGATGACAGTGACTTTACGGAACTGGCGCTGCAGGAGCAGTCGCTGGAAGCTTTGATTCAGAAAACATTCATGAAAACTCTCACGCGAGAACCGACGACGGAAGAGCTCGCGCTCTTCACGGATCTGCTACAGTCCGGATATGCAGAGCGGATGAACCCGGGGGCTGAGATCGTCAACCGTGAGCGTCTGCCGCGCAATCTGGTGAGCTGGTCGAATCACGTCAGCCCGCGGGCCAATGAAGTCAAGGTCGAGCTGGAGGTTGCCGTCAAGAAAGGTGATCCGCCGACACAGCGACTGAAGGACGACTGGCGGAACCGTTACGAGGATCTGCTCTGGTCACTGCTGAATTCGCCTGAGTTTCTGTTTCTGCCCTGACAGGAATGTGTACACGTGATCTTGCAGGCGAGATATCCCTGTTATTCAGGGGTTTCCCTCAAAAATTTCATAAATTGGACAATCAATATATAATTAAGCGTGAGATCGACATGATGTCCGGTATAGTAATCTGGATCACGAGTTAAATCCTCGTGGCATGCTTGTGTACAGTACGTTTGTCAGTGCCGGCAACTCCGGTTTCTGATGAATCTCGCCTGCTGTGACGTCTCAATTGAGAACCTGATATTCTGGAATTGCCCGCTATGAACCACCTGGCATACATTAAGCGTTCCCTGTGCCTGCTGAGTCTTTCGCTCGTCCTGCCTCTGTTTGCGAGCCCCGCTCACGCTGAAAAAGAAAAACCAGCCAAAGCCAAGCCGACCAGTTACCGGGAAATGATTCTGTCGAATCAGCCGACCCTCTATTGGAACTTTGAAGCCTCCCTACCGGAAGGTTATCCCAGTGTCGCGGCTGATAAAAAGCAGCCCTTGAAGGCCCTGGTCCATGGTCAGTCTCCCAAGTCGGCTGCCGGCCCTCGTCCTTCTGAGTTTCCACTGTTTGACAACAAAAACAACGCCGCTCAGTTTAAAGCTGGCGCTGGTTACCTGCGGGTTGTAGACCCGGGGGAAAAGAGTCCGCTGGATTTCACTGCTGGCGACTCCATCACCGTGGAAGCCTGGATCAATCTGAATTCAACAGACGCTGGTCGTCACTACTATATCATTGGTAAAGGTCGCACCAACCGCAAAGGAGTTGCCCGGGACAATCAGAACTATGCACTGCGGGTGACCGGTTCGGAGATCAGCTTCCTGTTCCGTGGCAAGCCCGACAAAAAGGATGTGAAGCCCGACTATCATCGCTGGACTTCCACCGGTGCGGGGATCAGCGCTCACAACTGGCATCATGTCGCAGTGACTTACACTTTCGGCAAAAAGAAAAGTCTGAACGCGTATGTCGACGGTCAGTCGGTCAAAGGTAAATGGGACATGGGCGGCGATACCACCTACGCTCCCGTCGTCGACAATGACGAAGTCTGGATCGGTTCCTCCATGGGAGGTTCGGCCCGCAGTTCGTTTGATGGTTTGATGGACGAGCTGGCCGTGTATCGCAAGGTGCTGCCCGCGAAAGAAATTACCGCACACTTTAAATATGTCACTCCCAAGCCGACCATCGACTGGACTTCAGTTCCCAGCGATCGCGTGCAGGTCGATATTTACGAAGGGATTCCGAACAAGAAGTCCTGGCAGTTCCGTCCGCCTCGTCTCGCGGAGACCTTCACTCAGCCTCACTTCACCCTGATTGAAATTCCCAACCGGTATTCGGAAAAGGGTGTGAAAGTTGATCGTCCTGATCCTTTCCTGGTACGGGCGATGTGCAACCTGACGCTGCCTAAAGGGAAGAAACGAATCCTGGTACGGGCCCGTAATGGATCGCGGTTGTATATTGATGACAAGCTGGTTGCTGAGACCGCTTTTCATAATATTTCCGGCAGTGCTCACGGTACTGTCTTTGATGTTGATCTGAGTCTGGCCCCGAATATTCGTCCGCTGCACCGTGGGGATCATGAAAAAGTGATCGAGTACACGGGAGACGGCAAGCCGCATCGCGTGCGGTTCGAAATGATTGTGGGTGGTTCGCGTCATCGTCCGGACTTCGGTGAAACGGCTGTCTTCATCGGCGATCCCGGTAAAGACTTCCAGCTGCTGACTCCCTCTGACAAAGTTGTCATGCTGACCGATGAGGACTGGCTGCCGTTCGCACGTCAGTACCGTTACGATCAGATTGCCATCAACGCAGAGCGTCGTCAGGCGGCCTCGAAAAAAGAAGCCGAGTACTGGGACTGGCGGCACAAGCTGGCGAAAGAGGAAGTACTCAAGCAGCCTCAGGTCAAAGTGCCTGCAGCAGCGAAAGGTCTGCGGGCCAACAACGCCATCGATCACTTCATTAACCAGCGTCTGTCCAAGGAAAATGCCAAGCAGTCTGCACCGCTGAGCGATCTGGCTTTCCTGCGTCGGCTGTCACTCGATACAACGGGGACAATTCCTGCGCCCGAACTGGTGAAAGAGTACCTGGCACAGAAGCCGGAGAATCGTCGCAGTTTCGCGATCGAGCGACTGCTCAACGATCCCGCCTGGGCTGATAACTGGGTCGGATACTGGCAGGATGTGCTGGCAGAAAATCCGAATATCGTTAACCCGACATTGAACAATACGGGACCATTCCGCTGGTGGATTCACGAATCCTTCTATGATAACAAGCCCTTTGATCGTTTCCTGACCGAACTGGTAATGATGGAAGGCAGTAAATACTTCGGCGGTCCTGCGGGCTTTGAAATGGCTTCGCAGAACGATGCCCCCATGGCGGCCAAAGCGCACATTATCGGTCAGGCCTTTCTCGGCTTGAACATGAAGTGTGCCCGCTGTCACGATGCCCCGTTCCATGATTTCAAACAACGGGATCTGTTCAGCCTGGCGGCCATGCTCAAGCGGTCTCCGCAGGGTGTGCCTAAGACCAGTTCGATTCCCGGGTTCGATCCCAAGTCGAACTCGATGCTCGTTTCGGTGACTCTGCTGCCGGGCGAGAACGTGACGCCGGAATGGACGTTTGAAGAACTGGTCAAGCCCGGTAAATTCCCCGCGAATTATCTGCGCTCCGAAAAAGATACGCGTGAAAAACTGGCGGCGATTATCACGTCTCCTCAGAACGATCGGTTCGCCAATGTGCTTGTGAACCGAGTCTGGAAGCGTTACCTGGGCCACGGTCTGGTGGAACCCGTCGATGACTGGGACGGTCAGGATCCTTCGCATCCTGAGCTACTGAAATACCTGTCCCAGCAGTTTGTGCTGAACGGTTACGACATGAAGCAGCTGGCGCGGATGATTTTCGAATCGGACCTCTACCAGCGCGAAGCGTCGACTGATCTGACCACCGTACAGGGGCTGTTTGATACCACTTACAACTTCTCATCGCCGGTACTGCGACGGATGGAAGCAGAACAGATTGTAGACTCATTGTTCGCGGTCTGTGGTAAGCCACTGGACGCCGGCCGGATGTGTATCGATATCGACGGTTCCCGCGATTACCACAGTTCGCTCGACCTGGGTACGCCGCGTCGGGCCTGGCAGTTTACGTCTCCCTCAAACGAGCGTGACCGGCCCAGCCTGGCACTGCCTTTCGGTCAGCCTTTCATCACGTTGATGAAAACGTTTGGCTGGCGGGATACGCGACAGAGTCCTCAGACGGTTCGCGAATATGCCTCCACAGCTCTGCAGCCGGCGATCCTGGCGAACGGCGTACTGGGGCAGCGGTTTACGCGTCTGTCGGATGACAGTTCCTTCACGGAACTGGCGCTGCAGGAGCAGTCGCTGGAAACTCTGATCAACGAAACGGTAATGAAAACACTCACACGCAAGCCGACGGCCGAAGAGCTCAAACTGTTCACGGAGCTGTTGCAACCCGGTTATGCAGAGCGGGTGAATTCCAGTGCCGAAATCGTGAGCCGCGAACGTCTGCCACGTAACCTGGTAGGCTGGTCGAACCATCTGAGCCCGCGGGCGAATGAAATCAAGGTGGAGCTGGAGGCCGCGGTGAAGAAAGGTGATCCGCCAACGCAGCGTCTGAATGACGACTGGCGGAACCGTTACGAAGATATGCTCTGGTCGTTGTTGAATTCGCCCGAATTTATCTTTGTCCCTTAACGACTACTGCTGATTAGAACGATAAACGAATAACACGCTTTGATCTTTTCAATAAAGAGTGAATCATGAACGAATTTCAGTCAACACGTCGCGATTTCTTAAGACAGGCTTCCGCCACCGGTCTGGCGGCTTCCGCTCTGGGAACTTCCTGGCAGCAGTTACTGGCCTCGGAAAAACATGGTACGAAACCGCACGGTTCCAAAAAACTGGCGATGCCCGTCGGTAAAGCGGAACACTGCATCATGATCTGGCTGGGCGGTGGTTCCTGCCATATCGATACCTGGGATCCCAAACGCAAAGGCGATCCGAAGGCCAAGAAAGCGGGTTCCTATTACGACCCGATTCCGACCGCCATCAAAGGGACCGAGGTCTGTGAGCATCTTTCCAAGTGTGCTCCCATTCTGGACCGGTTCAACATTGTCCGCAGTGTGCACCATGAAGTGATCGACGAGCACGCTGCTGCCACCAACCGGATGCACACGGGGCGTCCCACAACCGGAACGATTACCTATCCGTCTGTCGGGTCTGTCGTCGCTCATCAGCGCGGAGCCGTCAGTGATATCGCTCCCGCTTATGTGCTCATCGGTTATCCTAACGTGACCCGTGGCCCCGGCTTCCTGGGCAGCAAGGCCGGTTATGTCTATCTGACTGACACAAACGCCGGCCCCAGCGGTTTCACCCGTTCTTCACGTGTGAACCAGAGTCGTCAGGATCGTCGTGAACGGCTCCTGACTAAGATGCGAGCCGATTACCGTCAGAAGAGCATTGGCGGACAGACGATTCAGGACTACGATCAATCTGTGGCAGAAGCACTTCGCCTGTCCGGTCCTGAATTCATGAAGGTCTTCCAGCTGGACAACGAAAAGAGCGACCTGCGGAATTCGTACGGCGGCGAATTCGGTCAGCGGTGTCTGCTCTCGCGTCGTCTGATTCAGTCCGGCGTGCGTTTCATCGAAGTCTCTCACAACCTCAACTTTGTGAATGGGACCGGCTGGGATACACACAATGACGGGCAGCTGAATCAGCATCTGCTGATCAAGGAACTCGATTCCGCACTGTCAGCTTTGGTGCTGGACCTCGAACAGCACAAGCTGCTCGACAAAACACTGATTGTCGTGGCTTCCGAGTTCGGTCGTCCGGCCCGCTTCGATTCGGGCGGAGGACGCGGTCACCAGTCGAAAGCTTTCAGTGTTGTGCTGGCCGGCGGTGGTCTGAAGAACGGGATGACCATTGGCGAAACCAACGAACTGGGCGAAGAAATCGTTTCCCGCCCTGTCTCCGTACCCGATCTGCACGCGACAATTTACGCCAGCCTGGGCATTGATCCTTCTGAAGAACTCTACGCAGGCGACCGTCCGGTGCCGATCACCGACATGGGCGATCCTGTACGCGAGCTGTTCGGTTAAGCGTCAGCTGGCTTGAAAACAGTAACAGCGAGTTGTCACCCAAGGGATGGCAACTCGCTTTTTTTTGTACATGAGAAATGAATTATGACAGCAGACTGATCAGTTCATTTTTCCACAGTGATTTTCGCAGCTGGTAATGCCTGTTTGAGAAGGTTCAGATTGGTGTCTGTGATGTCGGTTCGAATTAAGCGTATCTCTTTCAGCGTTTTCATTTCTGATAGTCGATTCACCCCTGCATCAGTAAACGGGACATCAAAAATCCAGAGTATTTTCAAACTGTCGAAGTACTGCAACGTGTTCAAGATTGCCTGTTCAGAGTTTGACGGACTTCCCAGCAATAGTTCCTGTAGTTCGGGAAACGCCTGGAGTTGATCTAAGCTGGCATCGTCAATTTCTGTCAGATGAATCTGAAGTGTGATCAGCTTATTCAAGGTTGATAAGCCGTCTAATGCCTGACCCGTGATTGAAGTTTCAGCAAGCGAGAGCCGGGTTAATTTCGGGTATTGTACGATATCTTTGATGATTTCATCATTCAGGCTGCGGTTATTATTGAGGTACAAAGCATTCAGCTGGAATTGATCATTTAATGCTGCGATTCCCTGACTGGTGATTTTTGTGTCAGCCAGATAGAGGTTTTGCAGATCGTCAAACTGATTGATGGTTGCGATACTCTTGTTCGTGATCGGATTCGCATTGAGCAAAATCGACTGCACGGAAGTCAGTGGTAAAATATTGGGAAGTGTTGCATCTGTGACTTCACACTTGCTGAGAATGATGGTGGTGACTTCAAAGGGTTCTGATGGTAAGTCTGTGACGCGTTCTATGGTTTGACCATTGCTTGTTCTGATTCCCCCACCTACTGAAAAAATCCACTCAATTGCTGCTGCTTTAGTAGTTGCGCTGGGCACTGGTTGCGGGGGCGTGGTCGGGCTGTCTGTTTTGACGGTGGGCGTTTCAGGCGTTTGGGGTTGGTGCTCTGCGTTGATTGGTTGCGCTCGCAGGACTTTCTTTTCCTCTTCGGAGCGTGGTTTCTGGTAGGCAAACCACGCCATGATGAGAAAACCTACCAGAATGACGGACGTAATAGCCAGATAACGCTCCAGCAGCCCACTACCTTCTCCCGCTGGCTGATTGGAATCGGGATCGAGATTGTGTCCACTCTGATTACGTTTCTGTTTACGGACAGCCCGCGTGACCTGCTGATCATATACTTCGCGGAGTTCGGGACTCAGCAGGGTCAATTCCGCTTCATCGATTTCATACAGGAGTTGATTTGCAACTTTACGATGTGGACCGTGAAGATTCTCTTCGATGATAGATCGTTGCCTTTGTGCGGCTGTTTCGATAACTTCGCGATCCGTTTCTTTCGTGGAAATCCCCAGGAGCTGGTAGTAATGTGGTGGTTGTTGTTCCGGGGGGATTCCCAGCCATTTATGATATGCGTCGAAAGACATGCGAAAGACCTGAAGAGTAAGTATTAATCAACTGGAAGTGTTTATCTTCTTATTTCGGGGCGGGTGAGTAGGCTGACCAGGCAACTGTTCATATGTTGTTGTCGGATTGTAAGGCTGCTTACAGGGAGAGTCAATAAGGAGTGAATCAATCGACCGTACCTCAACAGATTCCACCTCTTGAGTCAGATTCAAGACGAAAACTCATTTGAGACAGACTGGAATTCAGGAAGTAGAAGTGTATCCTTGGGGCAGGAGCATTAACCGCTGGAATTCCATAGAAGGTCTGTTGCATGTCTACCCGGCCCACTCACCATTACCTGATCGTCGTGGCTGTGATTCTGTTTATCGGAATCCTGGCTTTGTTTCTGACCCTCCAGCCGGGAGGTGGTCCGGTGGGAAGTGGACCCATTTCATACGACGAAGCGCAGCAACTCTTGCGGCTCAAAAATGAGGGGATCGCTTACCTCGAAAACGAGCGTTACGCCGAGAGTGACCCCCTGCTGGAGCGGCTGACCGAAGAACTGCCTGGCGATGTGATCGGCTTTCAGAATCTGACGATCTGTCGGCTGCTGCAACTGACTCCCGAAAAACTGGTCGATCATCAGTCGGGGAAACAGCTGGCTGACCAGGCGCAGGCAACGGTAGCGCAGTTGATCAAGATTGCTCCTGAATCGAGTGCCAGCTATGTCCTTTCAGCCCGCATTCAACTGGCGCTGGGAAATGAGCCCAAGGCGGAAGAGGCATTGCAACAGGCGCTGGAAAAAAGTCCCGAGTCTGCAGCGATCTGGTTTGAGTTGTCCCAGTTGCAGAAACAGAACGTGAAGCCCGAGCAACAGGCGCTGGCGAATGCGTCTTTGAAGCGTGCGTGGGAACTGCAGCCGGACAACCTGTTTCTGGCGATCGATTATCTGCAGGTCGCCGCTGTGGAGAAGTCAGAGCAGGCGAAAGCCGTCTTCGAACAGGTCAAACAGCTGGCTGCGCCGCTGGCGGAAAGCGTGAAAGATCATACCCGGCTGGATTTGAATGAGGTCATCAAGGCGTCTCTGCAGGCGATCACAGACGGGAAATGGAATCTCGTCACCCGTAATGCCCGCGTGCTCAGAAATGTGTTAATCGCCGAGGATCTGGTCAAAAGCGATCGCCGTCGGGTTGAACAGAATCCGCTTGAATTTGTGATCCCCGATTTTCCGCCTGCTTTTTATGCGGCTGTCGAGTGGCCCGCTCAGGAGAAACCGCTGTCGGTGAAGTTTGCCGAACCCCGGGCGATTGAGTTCAATGAAGACGTGTCGGCTGACATCAGGGATCTCAAGATCGCGGATTTCGACCTCGATGGTAAACCCGATCTGATCCTGCTGACGGCGGAGCGGGTGCAGGTATTTCAACAGGGAGAGGACGGCCGCTGGTCAGTGATGACCTCTGCAGCAGCGGAGGGGGGCTTCCGTGAAATTCATGCCGTCGATCTGGATGGCGATGTGCAGCAGTTCGCTCCATCGCCGGCTGGTGAGAAAAAAGAGGAGCCCCAGACAATCGCCGCTATCTCGCCGGCCCGGGATGCCGATCTCGATCTGGTGCTGGTAGGAAAAGCCGGGATTCGCGTCCTGGAAAATCAGGTAGATGATAAAAAAGGAATACGAAAACTGGTTCACCGACCGCAGGCCGATTCCCTGGATACATTGTCCGATGTGCTGACGGTGAATTTTTCTGACCTGGATCACGATGGCGATCTGGACCTGGTTGCTTCAACCGGGATGGGGATTTCGCTCTGGTCGAATCGGGGGAATCTGTCATTTCAGGATATCAGTACCAATTCCCAGCTGCCGCCTGCGGATCTGGCGGCAACTTCGATTGTGCGCGTGGACTGGGACCGCGATGTCGATCTGGATCTGATTCTCTGCAGCAGAACGACCCGGCAGGCAGGATACCTCGAAAACCTGCGACATGGTCGCTTTCGCTGGCGGACATTTTCCCAAGTTGAATCAGAGAACGGCCCCACGGCCAATCAGTTTGAAGAGTGCGTACTGACCGACTTTGACCGGAACGGTTCCTGGGATCTGGTGGGCTTGCAGCGTCAGGCTCTGGTGCTGGCGGGAACCCGGTTGCTGGGGACAGGAGAAGTGCAGGTTGATTCGGTACAGCAGATCCGGGAGATGAAACTGCCTGATATTCAGGGCACCCTATTACAGACAGGAGATCTGAATAATGATGGCGTGCTGGATGTGCTGGCGTCAGGCGGAAACGGCTTACAGTTGTTGTTAGGGACGGCCGAGCATCGAACCGAACAGACCGCTTATGTGACCGACGAAGCGATTATCAGTGCGGAGCCGATCCAACTGTTCCGCGTAGCGGATCTGAACCAGGATGGCAGCCTGGATGTGATTACTGTTGAAGCAGGGGAAGTGATGTTCCTGCAGAATCAGGGGAACGATAATCACTGGATCGATGTCTCACTCCGTGCGGAGCAGGTCAAAGGGGAGGTGAAGTCCGCCAGTGGTCGCGTTAATCATTATGGTGTGGGCAGTCTGGTGGAACTCCGCAGCGGTGCGATTTATCAACCGCAGATTGTGGCGGGACAGTCGACGCATTTCGGACTGGGAAAACAGTCGGTCGCGGAGGCGATCCGTGTGTTGTGGACGAATGGGATTCCAGTCAACATCATTAATGCGAAAACTGATCAGCGGTTTTACGAGAAGCAGACCCTGATGGGGTCCTGTCCCTATCTTTATACCTGGGACGGAGAGCAGTTCACGTTTTATACAGATCTGTTGTGGGCGGCGCCGATTGGCTTGCAGTTCGGAAAAGGGATCGTGGCTCCGAGTCGTGACTGGGAATTTCTCAAGATTGAGGGCGACCGGCTTCAGGAGAAAGAGGGTTACTATGAACTGCGGATTACGGAAGAGCTCTGGGAGGCGGGTTACTTCGACCTGATTGAACTGACGGCCGTCGATCATCCGGCGGAGGTGGAGATCTTTTCCAATGAAAAGGTGGGGCCACCCGATCTGGCTGCATTCAAGATTCATGCGGCGCGCGAAACACAAACACCGGTCGGGGCCGTCAATCATCGCGGACGGGATGTCCTGCCGGAGATACGAGACGTAGATGACGTGTATGCGAAGACGTTCGACGAAAAGCACCGTCAGGGTTTAACCGAAGTGCATACGCTCGAACTGGATTTGAATACCGCAGCGGTGAAGCAAGCGAAAACGCCACGCATCAAGCTGTTCCTGACAGGCTGGCTGTATCCAACGGACACGGGGATTAACCTGGCGCTCGATGAGAATCCTGCGCTGCCTTCGCCACGACCTCCATCACTGGCAGTGCCGGATAACAGCGGTGGCTGGAAAACGATCCAGCCGTTTATGGGTTTTCCGGGTGGCAAGACGAAAACGATTGTTGTGGACCTGGCAGATCAGTTTCTGACGGATGACTATCGCGTACGGATTGAAACCAACATGGAATTCTACTGGGACCAGATCTTTTTCACGGTCGACGAGAGTCCGGCTGAGTTCATGACACACGTCTGTCCCCTCGAAACTGTGGACTTACAGCACCGGGGTTTTTCAACGCCGATCATCCACCCGGGGAATGGTCCCGAGCGGTACGATTATCAGAAGCTCACTGAGCAGATTCAGTGGCCGCCGATGCAGGGGGGCTTTACCCGTTATGGGGATGTGAAACCGCTTGTGGAAAAAGCAGACAACCGACTGGTGATTCTCGGGGCCGGTGATGAGATGCGGCTGCGATTTCGCGTTCCCGCTGGTCCCCCGCGTCCGGGCTGGAAGCGGGACTTCATTCTGCATAATGTGGGTTGGGACAAGGATGCGAACCTGCATACGATTCTGGGCCAAGCGGTGGAACCGCTGCCATTCCGGGAGATGCGCAGCTATCCGTATCCGACCGAGGAATATCCTGAGGGATCTGTACTCAAGTCTGATCGGGAGCAGTACCATACCCGTCGGCAGGACAGTGCCGCTTTCTGGAAACACTTGTCCCGTCCCTGAAGTTTTCAGAAGTGCATTTGCCCGCGGCCTGCGGTAAGATACGAACTGAACTTCATTTTTATTCAAGCAGGTATTGATTCACGATGCAGATTTTCGTTCAGACGTTTTCCTTACTACTGCTGTTACTGGTCTCCACTCACGCTGGTCTCGCAGCAGAGATGTCATATCCACTCTCCGTTGTCGCAGCTGAGAAAGGTCCCGTTTATGTCGCGGACCGCAAGCTGCCTGGTATCTGGAGTATTCAGGACGGGAAAGTCAGCGAATTTTTCAAAGGCTCCAAGGTGTTTCGGACACCGCTGAATGCGGTGCGGTGCGTGACCCTGGATGACCAGGGACGTGTGCTGGCAGGCGATTCCTCGACACGCGAAGTCTACCGGTTTGCTAAAGCGGACGCAAAGCCCGAAGCCCTCACTAAAGGGGGAATTGGTATCCCGATGGACGTAGTGGTGACCAAAGCCGGCGACCTGCTGGTCTCCGACCTGGAACTGCATCGAATCTGGAAGGTGCCTGCAGCAGGTGGTAAGCCGACGCTGTTTGCGGAAGTCAGTGCACCGCGAGGCCTGGCTCTGGATCAGGAAGAGAACCTGTGGGTTGTTTCAGGAACAGCAGACCAGTTGCTGAAAGTGACTCCGGATGGGAAAGTCAGCATCGTCGTGAAAGGGCGCCCGTTCAATTTTCCTCACGATGTCGTCGTTCTGGATGATGGCACAGCCGTAGTCAGCGATGGTTACGAAAAGGCGCTCTGGAAAGTGACGCCCGATGGCAAGGCTGAAAAATGGGTCTCTGGTGAACCTTTCAAGAATCCAGTCGGGATTGCGGTGCAGGGAAAGAATGTGCTGGTCGCTGACCCGTATGCGAAAACCGTATTCTCTGTGGATCCGGAAAAGCAGGTCACGGACCTGGTTAAGAAACAGGACTGAGCTCACTCTGATTGAGCTGACCTGGATCCCTTGTTCCACCAGATGGAAAACCATTCGCCCTGATCGACCTGGTCTGTTTCGCGGGCTTCGAAGTTACCCACGGCCAGGTCGGGCTTGCCATCGCCGTCAAAGTCGCCTGCGGTAATCACCGGATGCTGTCCCCGGGAATAATCGAGCGGGTGAGGCACAAACTGGCCGGGTTTCGTCTGTTCGTACCAGACGATTGTGTTGCGACGTTGATCGTAGTTCCAGGTCATGGTACAGGCGGCGAGATCGATGTCGCCATCCTGGTCAAAGTCGCCATGGGTGACGCCATACGCGCCTGTGAGTGGGGCGAGGTGATGTGGCTTGAACGGAAAGCGACCCTGGTTTTCCAGCCATTGCACGGAGTGACTGGGACGCAGCTCGAAGCTGTCCATCGTGTCGCCGTTGGTATAGAGCAGATCCAGATCCCCGTCCTGATCGAGGTCCACCAGGTCGATGCACGATGAGCCGTAGGCGGGGTCGGGGGCCTGGAAGATGGTTTCGGTGCGAAACTGGCCTTGTCCCTGGTTGAGAAAAGCGACGATGGTTTCATGTTCCTGCGAGAAGAGGGCGACAAAGTCGGGCAGGCCGTCCTGGTTCCAGTCGGTGATCAGCACATGGCTGGCGCCGTGGCGGGGATCGAGTACCTGCAACCGATATTTGAGATCGTCTGTTGCTGGCGAGACATTTTCCAGATAGAGCAGACGTCCAGTTTTGTGCCAGCCAAACTCGGCGACGATCAGGTCAAGATCTCCGTCGGCATCGAAGTCGGCAGCTTTGGCGTCAGCAACCCGTCCCAGTCCTGCCTGGAGTGACTGCTGTCGATAACTGTCTGATTGCGGATCGAAGAGCAGGGCTTCGACGGAGCCCCGGTCGTGGTCTTCCGGCCCGAAACTGCCCAGGTCGGCGATGAGGTAATCGTCGTGCTGGTCTCCGTTGAGGTCGATGCGTTCAATGTGAGCCGGATGGTGTAGTTTGGCCAGCGGTTCGAATAAGGGCTGTCTCTCTGAAAAGCGGATGCGACCGACACGTCCGGAACCCAGATCGGTGAGCAGCAGTTCGTGAGGTGTCTTGCCAGCGACCCAGTTGAGATTCGAAACGCCGGGCAGGGGATCGTCGTCGAGACGGGGAAAGGGTTGCCGCTGAAAATCAACCGGGCCGGGGGCGAGGTTCTCGATTTGTGAAGGCAGCTCATGTTGTTCGGGCGCCAGCGCCTCAAAGTAACGGATGACTTCGGGCATCGGCGGGACGCGCAGGCTCTGATTGGGGGACTGTTCGTAGTGCGCGTATTCGCGGGGAATCTGCATCCGCCAGGCAGCTTTGGTCAGCACACCCGGATCGGGACAGGCATGACAGTGGCCACAGAAATTTTGGATTTCCGTTTCAAATTCCGTGTGCCGTGTCTCTGTCGTGAAGGTGTCCTCGGGAGGCGAGGACGATTCCTGTTTCCCGCACGCCATGAGCAGTGCGAGAAACAGAAAACAATAACTGCGGGCCGGCATTACTGTGCCTGCTCCTGCTGTTCCAGAATCGGTCGCAGTGCTTCTTCAAAGGCGTCGGCCTGACGGAAGAAGCCCAGGTCGGTGGGGTGAGAACTGTCGACGGTACCTTCAAAATCATCGCCGAGTAGATTGTCTCCTTCCAGGTAATAGAGGTTTTTGACGCCTTCTTTTTTGAGCTGCTCGTAGCCCGCTTTGAGTGCTGCGCGGCTGGTACGGTGCCGTTCCTGACTGCTCGGTTTGAGATAAGCGTTGGTGTAGGTCCGGTCTTCGACCAGCAGGATTGGCGTTTCGGGATGCGCGGCCCGCAGCGTTTTGACGAGAGGGACCGTCTCTTTTTTGACGGTATCAGCGGTGACGTTGGGGAGGCAGTCCATGATGAAGACGCTGGCATCGAGCTCGGCTACGAGTTTAGCGACTTCCGGTTCCATGCGGCCGTTCCCCGAGAAGCCGAGATTGATCACCGGGCGATCGAGACGGCGACCGAGGATCGCGGTGTGGACCATTCCAGTGCGTGAGGCACAGCCTCCCTGAGTGATGGACGTTCCCCAGAACACCAGCGGTTTATCTTTGCCTGCTTCGCGAGCGGGTGCTTTCCAGAGCTGACTGGATTCAGGAATGCCAATCTCCACCGATTTGACACCGTTATACAGGGGCAGGTAGAGCATGTATTCCCGTTTGCCGGGGATGATACCTGTAACCAGCGTGGCGGTTGTTGTCTGCTGAGCAGGACGACCAACGCCGAGCCAGCGCCATTTACCCGATTCGGTTTTGACATAGAGGTCCAGGCCGCTGACGCCGGTGGCTGCCATGTGGTTCATGGCCAGCGAAGCGGAAGTGAGCGTCCATCTGGCTTTGATCGTGGTCGCATCGGTGACGAAGCGAACGGCCATGCCGGCGGAGTGTTTGGAGAGTGACCAGACCGGAGGACGGACGACGCCTTTGGCTTTTTGGGGCAGGCGATCGTAAAAGCTTTCCGTGTCGGTCCAGCCTTTGCCTTCCACATCCAGGTTCTGGATATCAAACCAGTGGGTTTTGTCTTTTTCGTCCGTGGTAAAATCAGTTAACGGCTGATCGGCGGCCTGCAGGATTGTTGCCGATGCCAGCAGACAGACCAGGGAAAAGACGCGCAGCCAGATGGTTCGTTGATTCACTCTCATTGCTGTTCCTGTTTATGCTCTTAGATGCGTAAAAGATGGTTGTTGTTTCACCATCTTAACAGGAGCCAGCGGGAAAAAGAAAGCGGGGGTCGAACGATTGCCGGTTAGAATTCGCCGATGACTTCGCCGTTCATCCGGGTACCCAGTGCCCTCCAGATTTCCAGCGAGATGTTTTCACTGATCGTGCGGACGGACCCATCGACGAGCACCGCGTTCACAACCCCTGTATGGAAACTGCGGGAGGTGATAATCGCGTAGGTGGGGGAACCGGCGGATCCGTTCTTCCCTTCCTGCCAGGAGTTGAAATCGGCGTCGTACTCAGTGCCGCCACTGGTGTAAGGAACGTAGGTGTTGGGATTCATGGTCACGGTAAATCCGGTGTGGTGCACTCGCCCATCGGGCCATTCGGTGTGCCCGGTATTGGTTTTAAAGTCGGCTCCTGAAGCTACGATGGTGGCCGCTTCGGAAGCCGTGCCGGGAATGGTTGTCGTCGATGGACCGCCGTTGCGGGTGTAGGGCTGCCAGCCTTTGACTTCGGCTGCGAGCAGTGTGTTACTGGTACCGTCGGTGAAGCTGGCCATGGTCAGGCTGGCGTTCGGATAAAAGGCGCCGTTGCCGCTGCTGCCGTTCGTGGGATCAAAGACGAACCAGGTTCCGTAGTTAAATCCGTAGTTGGTGGGATAGAGTTTAACTTTTCCGCCACCGGGGTCACGGACTCTGTCACTGTTGGGATCACTGGGGCAGGCGTAGACGGGAATTTTCAGTCCATCAATGGCGGCCTGGAAGTCCCAGGCGGTCGAGAGATCGACATTGTCGTAGAGGTTGCCTTGTTCCAGCATGGGGAGAATCCGACCATGCACGCCCCAGGAACCATTGTTGCCTGTGGAAGTCACGGCAAGATCGACACTGGCGCCGGGAGGCAGATAGCGATAGCTGCTGACATAATTATGGATCGCGAGCCCCAGCTGTTTCAGGTGATTCTTGCATTGGGTACGACGCGCGGCTTCCCGGGCCTGTTGAACGGCGGGTAAGAGAAGGGCAATCAGGATCGCGATGATGGCGATCACCACTAGAAGTTCGATCAGGGTAAATCCACGGCGGGGACGCATAACGGTGTTTCCAGCTTACTTTGTACGGCGGGTAGTGAGAAGCACAATTCTATGGATGAACTGCAGGCAAAGAATATACCAAAGCCTTGTATTTCACTGACTTTGCTGCAAGTCCAGGTGTTTGAGCGTGAATAAAATGGCTGAAGCAGGAAGAGGTGTCGCACTGAGCGACACCGGAGTCGTTTCAAGCGACATTGCGATTGGTGAATTCTGGCACCGAGCGGGGCCCCGGTTCTAAAAAACGAGGTTGTCAGAGTGGTTTCAAAGTATTTTATGATCCCTGTTTCTTCTAAAATGGGAGGAAACTCTCAACTCTGATTTTACATGTGCAGGAAAGTTCCCGTTATGCGCTGGCCGTTACGGTACCAGATTTTGATTCCGATGGTCGGCATCATGGTGTGCGCGATTGTGGGTGTGACTTTATTGCATGCCTGGCTGGCGACGCATCAGATCAAGGTACAGGTGCGGGATCAGTTTCGGCAGATTGCGCATACGTTGAACGATGCGACATTTCCGCTGACCGTGGCGGTGTTAAACCAGACGAAAGGATTGTCGGGAGCCGACTTTGTTCTTGTGGGGGCGGAAGACCAGGTGCTCTCGTCCACGCGTCCCGACTTTACTCCCGCTCCTATACAGGGGACGCCTCCCAGCTGGGATGAGCTACAGATTTCGGACGTGATTGAAGCCGGGGATGCTCCTTTTTTTCATTCCGTGGTGAAACTGCAACCCCGGATACCAGGGGCAGGCGTACGTTACCTGCATATTTACTATCCGGTACGTCAGTATCGTGAGGCGATTGCCAATGCCGTTTATCCGTCGTTGATTGCCGGAAGTATTGCGCTGATTGTAGTCGCGATTCTGGCAACGGTGATCGCTGCCCGTGTGACACGGCCGTTACAGCGTCTGGACCGTAAAGTGGTACAGATTGCCCGGGGAGATTTCCAGCCGATGATCCTGCCGGAACGCGATGATGAAATTCGCGACTTGAGTACCTCGATCAACCAGATGGCGGAACTGCTGGGGGATTACGAAGACGAAGTCAAACGTAGTGAGCGGCTGAAAACACTGGGGCAGTTGCGGGGGGCGATTGCTCACCAGCTCCGGAATGCGGTGACCGGGTGCCGGATTGCGCTGGATCTGTATCTCCGTAAATCCCCCGAATACCAGGAAGACGAAACGCTGCAGGTTGCGAACCGTCAGCTGTGTATGATCGAGCAATACCTGCAGAGCTTTCTGGAGAACAAGGGGGGGCACTTCTCCAGTTTTGAGCCGGTCTGCCTGAATGAGCTGGTGGCGCGGGTGGTCAGTCTGGTGGATCCGACGGCGCGGCATGTGGGCATCGCTTTGAAGGATGAAACCGGTTCTGAGCCTCTCGTAGTGGAAGGGGACGCGGAATCGCTGGAGCAGTTGATTTCCAATCTGGCGCTCAATGCGATCGAAGCTGCGGTTGCTGTGCAGGAAGCGCAGGGCATCTCGGGAGAGGTTTGCGTCAGGTTATTCCCAACAGGGGAAGAGTCTGTTACTTTGGAAGTGTCTGATACGGGCCCCGGACCGGAGTCGTCGATCGTAAATAAAATGTTTGAACCGCTGGTGACCGCCAAACGTGACGGGACCGGCCTGGGTTTATTTGTGGCCAGAGAGATCGTGCAGAATCACGGCGGCGAGATCCTCTGGGAACGGCGTGAGGAGCGTACCTGTTTCATGGTCGAGTTGCCTCTGGTGCAGACGGAGAAAGCGTGTGTCGAAACTATTGATCGTTGATGATGAAGAATCCATCTGCTGGGGGCTGAGCCAGTTGGGCGAAAGCCACGGCCACGAGGTGATGATGGCTTCAACAGCCGAACAGGCATTGAGCCTGGCGGAGAAAGACCGCCCCGATGTGGTGGTGATGGATGTGCGTCTGCCCGGCATGGATGGGCTGACGGCGATGCAGGGACTTTACGAGCGGATTGGTCCAGTGCCTGTGATTGTGATTACCGCCTATGGTGATCTGCAGACCGCTGTGGAAGCGGTGCGAAACGGAGCGTTTGACTATATCGTAAAACCATTTGATCTGGCTCAGATGGAGCAGGTGCTGGAGAAAGCGGTCAAGGAAGCGGGACGCGAAGAGCTGCAACCGGGTGAACCGCGACAGCTGGAAGGGCTTGTGGGTTCAACACCTGAGATGCAGCTGGTCTTCAAGTCAATCGCGCTGGTGGCGGCTTCGGATGCGAGTGTGATGCTCACGGGAGAAAGCGGGACCGGTAAGGAAGTGGCGGCGCAGGCGATTCACCGCTTCAGCGATCGTGCTTCGGGACCGTTTGTCGCCGTGAATATTGCTTCGCTCAGTGAGAGCCTGGCGGAGAGTGAACTGTTCGGTCATGTGCCGGGGGCGTTTACCGGCGCGGAGTCGGGGCGGATGGGTTTTCTGGAACAGGCCAACGGAGGTACGCTGTTCCTGGATGAAGTGGCCGACATCCCGCTGTCGATTCAGATCAAACTGCTGCGGGCCCTGGAAGAAGGTGAAGTACTGCCCGTGGGTTCGACGCAGCGCGTGAAGACGAATTTCCGTGTGATCACCGCTTCGCATCGGAACCTGGAATCGCTGATCAAGCGGGGCAAGTTCCGCCACGATCTTTATTTCCGCCTGTGTACGTTTGAGATCGACATTCCCCCCTTGCGGAAGCGGGTGGGAGATATTCGTCTGCTGGCCGAGTTCTTTCTGGAACGCTTTGTGGATCGGCAGACGGGGATGCAGCATCGGCTCACCGCAGAGACGATTACCGAACTGGAGCGTCGGCCCTGGTATGGCAATGTGCGCGAGTTACGCAATGCGATCGAACACGCAGCCTTACGGGCGCGGGGCGGAACGATTCTTCCCGAAGATCTGCCTGCGCCGGTATCGCAGTCCTTTCTGGGTCTGGATGAGTCTCAAGCCGGTTCGGATGCGGAGATCAACGAGCTGCTCAAGCAGTGGGCCGAACAGCAGTTTCTAGATCCGGAATCTGCGGCCGGGATTTATGAGAAACTGCTCACCCTGGTTGAGCCGCCGGTGATGGAAGTGGCTTTGGAAAAATTTCATGGGCAATGTGCGCCCGCGGCCCGCTGTCTGGGCTTGCATCGGACTACCCTGAGTAAGAAACTGAAACAGTACGACATTGAAAACAGCTGACACTGAAATCCTGAGGTGAACCTGCATGAGACTGATGACGCGCTCCCTGATTCTGCTGGCTTTGATCTTAGTGGCTGGTCCCGGTTTGCAACTGAGGGCTGCCGAGAAATCCAAACCGCTCAACTTCGTCTTCATTCTGGTGGACGATCTGGGCTACATGGATGTGGGCTGCAATAACCCGGATACCTTTTACGAAACGCCACACATTAACCGGCTCGCGAAGTCCGGCATGCGGTTCACCAATGGTTACGCTGCGAATCCGGTCTGCAGTCCCACGCGATACAGCATCATGACGGGTAAATATCCAACCCGCGTGGATGCGACGAATTTCTTTTCCGGGAAACGTGCGGGTAAGTTTCTGCCGGCTCCCCTCAATGACCGGATGCCTCTGGATGAAGTGACGATTGCCGAAGCACTCAAGGAGCACGGATACTCCACGTTCTTTGCAGGGAAGTGGCATCTGGGACCGAGTGAAGAGTTCTGGCCGGAGAAACAGGGTTTTGACGTCAACAAGGGAGGCTGGTCGCGCGGCGGTCCTTATGGAGGCAAGCGATACTTCTCGCCTTATGGTAATCCGCGGTTGAGTGATGGTCCGGATGGCGAGCATCTGCCCGATCGTCTGGCGACGGAGACGGCGGAGTTTATCGACGCGCATCGCGAGCAGCCGTTCTTTGCGTATCTCGCTTTCTATTCGGTGCATACCCCGTTGATGGGACCCAATGCACTGGTCAAGAAATACAAAGAGAAGGCGCAGCGACTGGGGCTGGAAGGCAAAGTCGAATTTGTTGACGAGGAACAGGTCTTCCCCACAGACCAGAAGCGAAAGGTGCGGATTCTGCAGAAGCATGCCGTGTATGCGGCGATGGTGGAATCGATGGACCGGGCCGTGGGGAAAGTTCTGCAGCAACTGGAGGCATCTGGCGTGGCGGATAATACCGTGGTGATGCTGACGGCCGATAACGGGGGTCTGAGCACCTCGGAAGGATCGCCGACTTCCAATCTGCCTCTGCGGGGCGGTAAGGGCTGGTTATATGAAGGAGGGATTCGCGAGGTCTTTCTGATTCGTTGGCCGGGAGGGGGAAAGCCGGGAAGTGTCTGTGACGAGCCTGTCATTACTACCGATTTCTACCCGACAATTCTGGATCTGGCCGGGTTGCCTTTAAAGCCGGAACAGCATCTGGATGGTGTGAGTCTGAAACCATTCCTGCAGGGCGAAGAACCTCTGAAGCGGGAAGCGTTGTTCTGGCATTACCCGCATTATTCCAATCAGGGCGGGATACCCGGTGGTGCAATCCGGATGGATGACTGGAAACTGATCGAGCGTTTTGAAGATGGACAGGCCCACCTTTACAATCTGAAAACCGATGTGGGAGAGAAACAGGACCTGGCAGCGGCAGAGCCGGAACGTGTGAAAGAGATGCGTCGTCGATTGCACCAGTGGTACACCGAAACCGATGCGAAGTTTCTACAGGCCAAGCCCGGGGGACCGGAGCCCTGGCGTCCCGAAAAATAAAAACGTTGGAGAGGGAGCCGTTCCTGAGCGGGGCCACAGTGAGGCGCGGTATCCTGTATTGTAACTGTTTGATAAGGGGTTCATGAAAAATTCAAATTTGACCGAACTGGTTGGGAATTCTTGATATGTAGTCCTTTTATTTCCCTCGGATCTGCTATAATCGAGCTGTCACCCGACGTCAGTGATATCGCATCTACTTTTCGATGTCTCCGTTGAATTCTGCATTTCCCCGATCAAACTCTAATGATGATTGAGATAGTCGTATGGCACAGTCCACGCTGCCGGAACAGAGCGAAAAATACGTTCAGAAGCTAAACCTGTTGAGAGACAATCTGAGCGGCGTGATCCGGGGCAAATCTGAGAGCATCGACATGATGATGGTCGCGCTGCTTTCCAACGGTTCTGTGCTGATGGAAGATGTGCCCGGGACTGGAAAGACGACGCTGGCCAAAGCACTGGCCCGTTCGCTGGATGTTCCTTTCAATCGTGTGCAGTTTACGCCCGACCTGCTGCCGACCGATATCCTGGGATCATCAATCTATAACCCGGTAGACGGTACTTTTCATTTTCGCCAGGGGCCGATCTTCTGTAATATTCTGCTGGCTGATGAAATTAACCGGGCATCGCCCCGTACGCAGTCCGCGCTGCTGGAAGCGATGAGCGAATCGCAGGCGACGATCGAAGGCGTCCGGTATGAACTGCCTTCCCCGTTCTTTGTGCTGGCGACGCAGAACCCCGTTGATTTCCACGGAACCTATCCACTGCCGGAAGCGCAGCTGGACCGCTTTCTAATTCATCTGCAACTGGGATACCCGGATGCGGAAAATGAAATGGAGATCCTGTTCGCCCAGTCGACAGAGCACCCGGTCGATCATCTGGAGCGGGTGTTGAACCACGAAGAAGTGGTTCGGATGCAGGAGCAGGTCAAGACGGTGCATGTCGAACAGAGTGTTGCCCGCTACATGATTGATCTGGTCCAGGCGACGAGAAACGATCCGCGGTTGAAGCTGGGCGTGAGCCCCCGTGGTTCTCTGATGTTGTTTCGGGCGTCCCAGGCGATTGCCTATCTGAAATCGAGAACCTACGTGCTGCCGGATGATGTGCAGCAGATGGCAGACTATGTGCTGGCGCATCGTCTGATTCTGACATCGAAAGCAAAATACAGCAGTATCACCAAAATGGATGTGGTGTCCGATATTGTCAGCAAAGTGAAAGTTCCAAACTAACCGGGAAACACGTTACCAGAGTATTCCTCTGCCGGAGCGGGAGTGTTGCTGATTCCTGCGATGGCAGTCCAGTCATGTTGAATCCGTTATGCACGTCTCGGAATACGATCCTTATTCGCCCACGATTCGCAAGAAAGACTCGTTCACCAACCGGCTGCTGCTGGTGCGGATGCACAAGCATTACTGGTATTACCGGGTGACTTATCCCGGAAAGGTGTTACTGTTCGGTTTCTTCCTGTCGGGCATTGGTACGATTTCAGTGTCGGTGCCGATTTATAATCTCTTCAGTATTCTGATGGCATTGATCCTGGTAGACGGGCTCGCTTCCTGGTTTTTTCGTCCCCGCTGTGAACTTGAGGGGGACTTCCCCTCACAGACGACGGCCGGACAGCCAGCGGTGGGACACTTTACAGTGACGAATCGGGGTTGGCTGCCCGTGTATGATATGGCGGTCGCTTTCCGCTGGCTGGAGAAGCCACTGGCCCAGATCGACCGGGATGATACTTTGAATTACCTGCCCAAAGGCGAATCGGCCGAGGTGACTGTTACCATCGACGCACCGCAGCGGGGCTTTTATGCATTACCCAAGCTGGGCGTACACACGCTGTTTCCTTTTCATCTGAACCGGTCGGGGAGTGCAGCACTGCCGGGGAAATCGCTACTGGTGCTGCCTGCGTTTCATAAGCTGACGAGTGTGGATTTACCGGTGGGGAGCAAGTTTCAGCCGGGCGGAATTGCGTTGACATCCAACGTGGGGGAATCTCCCGAGTATGTGGGCAACCGCGAATATGTGCCGGGTGAACCGGCGCGGCGACTCGACTTTCGCTCCTGGGCGCGACTCGGTAAACCGGTGGTTCGCGAATACCAGGAAGAATATTACTGTCGCATCGCGCTGATTCTGGATACCTATATGCCGACGGAACCCTGGCTGAAGCGGAAGTGGAAATCACTGGGGCAGCGGACCGGGTTGGGAACTCCCACCGCGGAGACGACGAATGTGCTGGAAGCGGGGATCAGCCTGACGGCATCGATAGCGGATGCACTGGCGCGGGGTGAGTATCTGATCGACCTGTTTGCGGCGGGACCGGAGTTGTATGTGTTTCGAGCCGGTCGGCATACGGCCCATTTTGATAATGTGCTGGAGATTCTCTCCTGCGTCGATCGTTGTCCCGACGATCCATTCGAGACGATCGGACCTGCGGTATTTGAAGAGCTGTCGAATGTCTCGACGGCGGTCTGCCTGTTCCTGGACTGGGATCATCAGCGGGAAAAGATGGCGCGGGCGGTACTCGATTCCGGCGCGAGTCTGAAGACGATTATCATTCATGACGGTCCGACAACGGTGCCTTACAACGCAGACGAATTCGGCGAAGCATATCATTTCACACCTGAAGAGATCGCACGCGGAAAGGTGGAAACGATATGAATGCGCAGCGGACGATTGCTTTCACGATGCTCAGCCTGGAATGTGCGACGTTTTCGATTCTCTCGGAGACGCTGTTTTTCTCCTTCAGCATCATCGTGCTGGCGGCGCTGTCGTATTTCTCCGTATTGCGTTACTCGTTTTCCAAACGGCAGGTATTCTGGGTTACCAGCGCTCTAGCGGTGCTGTTTATTGTGAAGTACATGCTCTATCAGCATGATTTTACCCTCGACCGGCTGGCGATTCGCACACCGCTGGCCTACGCGGCGGCACAGTTCGTGATGACGGTGCAGTTGCGGCAGCTGTTTGACAGTCACTTCGAACCGTTTCTGCCAGCCTCATTTCCACTGCTGGGAGTGATCGTTTTCATTCTGACCGGCGATATCCTCGTGTATGGATCGAAGGGGCTCTACTACCAGGTGCTGGTTTTCAGCTATGCACTGCTGACGGGCGTTTATTTCCAGATCGGACATGCGGCACGTAAACCTCGAGAAACCGAACGCTCTCTCTGGTCCGTCTATGTCATTCGAGCCGGGTTGTTTGCAACGATCTGGCTGCTGGGCTGGCTGACAGCCACGGGTATGGACCGCTACGAACGGGAACTGGATCAGCTGTATTACCGGCTGATTGAACCCCGCACAGCCGGTATCGCTTCGCGGGCCGGGTTCTCGACCATTTCCCGGCTGGGAAGCATGACGTCTCACTTTGACCAGGGAGCCGATCAGATCCGGTTACGGGTCAAGTCGACCGATGAGCCGGGCTATTTCCGCGGTCGGGCATTCGTCCAGTTTCTGAATTCGGAATGGCATTCGGAAGTGGGGAGTCATAATGTCCCGATCATTGCGATGCCTCCGGCGGGGGTGCGGGCCAGTGTTCCCGATGATGGTACCTGGTTTCTACTGGGGCAGGCGAAGTCACCCAACTGGATTGAGTACCAGGTCTGGTCCCAGGATCCGGGTCATATCTTTGCACCGCTGAATACGCCGCTTGTGTACGCCTTCGCTGACAGTATTCAGTTCGACAGCCAGGAAGTGCTGACTTCGCGGACGATGGCCAGTGGCTTTCCTTATTCGGTCTTTTATCCCCGTCAGCTGCTGCCACAGCGTCCCGAACACGATGCAGCGCTGCAGCGGTTGTTGCAGTTGCCGGATGAGATCGACCCCGCAATCAAGCAACTGGCGGAAGATGTGTTCGCGGGCTGTGAAACTTCCGAGGCAAAGATCCAGCGGGTGCAGGCTTACTTCCAGAACAACTATGAGTATGAACTGGGAATTAACGTACCGTACGGAGAAGACCCGTTGACCTACTTCCTGCGGGAGAAGCCGGCGGCCCATTGTGAATACTTCGCTTCGGGGACGGCTCTGTTGCTCAGACTTGCGGGCGTGCCCTGTCGTTACGTTACGGGATATGTGGTTCGCGAACGGAATGCCTATGATCAGTTCTGGGTCGCTCGTAGCCGTCATGCGCATGCGTGGGTGGAAGCCTGGGATGATAATCGGGGCTGGGTGACTGTCGAATCGACGCCGTTCGCCGGGCAGCCGGAGTTCGAAACACCTGGTTCGGCACGTCAATACTGGGAATCGTTTATGGGACAGTTCTCCCGTCTCAAGATGGCTCTGCAACAGGGGCAGTGGATCCTGGCGATGTCGGAAGCCCAGTTGCCTCTGCTGCTGCTGGTGGGTGGTGTGGTACTGTGGTTCCTGGTGCGATGGGGGTTGCATCTGGTCCTGCGACAGCTGAAAACGCGTGCGGAGTTTCGCGAGAATCCTTTACATATTCAGGAGTTACATCGCCTGCTGTCTCAGATGGATCGTCTGCTGGCCCGCAAACGTCTGGTTCGTGAGCCTGGGGAAACGTTGATGCAGTTTTCCCGTCGGATTCAGAATCAGGAGATCTCCCACTGGTATCAAACCTATGCCAGCAGCCGGTTTATGCCGGAAAATGAGTCGCTGCAGGAGCAGATCAGCCAACTGCGGTCGCAGCTGCAGGAAATCCGCAGTCGGAAAGCCTCTGTCTGACCGGGAAAGCGGCAGATTTTGCCTGTAAAAACGGGGTTGGCAGACTGCGAGCTCCGGGCTAGAATCCGCCCCTCATCTCTCAAATCTCAAACTATTTCCAAAAGACTACATCAGTTTTCAAAGACGGACCGGGCGTTCGCCTGTATTTGCATGCGCGTCTGTCTTTGACACTTCCTTTACCAGAAACGGGATTCTCTCAATGAAAGTTCTCTCCAAAGCACTCCTCATCGTGATTCTTCCGAGCCTGTCTCTGTTTGCCACCGGGTGCGATTTGTTACCGCACGCGTTTCATCCCAGTCAGTGGCATAAACTGAATCGGCAGCCGGCACCACGGCAGGATACTTACTTCTCTGTCCCCGACCATATTCCGGAGCGGGACTTTCCTCATCAGACAGAGAACGACAAATAAAAAATGGCCAGCGGGCTGAAGGCAGTGACAGATACGGAAGCCTGATCGGGCTTACTGAGACTTCGCTGCTGAAAATGTCTGACGGTCGAGCACATCACCTTTGAGGTTTTTCAGCTCAGCCGTCATGGTGCCTGCTGCGCGGTCGCAGGTGAGCAGCAGGTAGCTATCCTGTCCGGCGAGGAATTTCGAATGCGGGTCCGGGTACTTTGTGCCTGTGCCACTGAGTGAGGTGTTGTAACAGGTCAGGCCGTCCACCTCGGCCCGCTCGGCGAAATAGCCGAAGCCGGTGACGCAGAGCGTTCCCCGTTGAAAGAGCTTGTGCCAGTCTCCCTTGAGCTTACCCCGCATGGTGGCGTTGCTCTCATTATACAGGGTTACGGTGAGACCGGGATTGGTCTGCGTGAGCTGTTCGTACCAGCGATACTGTTCTGAGTCGTGACCAAACGGATGACAGGTCTGCCAGGTGGTGCCGAAGTCAGACGTGTGGTTGAAGTCGAGGGCGATCAACCGCAGGTCGAAATCCGGGAGATCGAAGTGCCACTTCCATTCTTCGCCGGGTAACGCGAAGACGCGGCGGAACGCGGTTGCTTCGACATCGTAGACGGCGTGTGCCGGGGGCTGCTGACCTCGGGGATGCGCTTCGCGGTCATGATTGCCGAGTACCGGCATGAAGGGAGTCGAGCGGAACAGTTGCGGGTATTTGCCGATGAGCTGCAGGTAGGGCTCAATGCATTCCGGTTTCCCGGGGCCGCAGGTCTGCCAGAGATTGCGGATGTTGTCGCCGGCGGTGAGTAGCAGATGTGCATCGTCTTTTTGCAGCTGTGACAGATCGGGTTGTGACTGCCAGTCCGCGGCGACCGCGATGCGCAGGACATCGGTGGGAAACGCTTTGAATGTCGCGAGCGGCGACTTTTGGGTTCCGGTCTGGACTGAGTAATGGTAGACCGTATCGCGCTGAGGCAGCGGGATCTCGACATGATGCAGTCTTGCGTTACCCGGTTGACTGATGGTCTGCAGGGAATCTGGAGAGGTGCCGAAGTAAACCACGGAGTCGCCGGGCTGGTCGCTGTACCAGTTGACCACAATTCGATCGGGGCGATGATTGTTGCAGGTCAGCCAGATGCGTTCGATGTCGGCTGCGGTGACCGTGAGGGGAACCAGGAAGAGGCTGAGCAGGAATGCGGATAATCTCATGGAAGTCTCGTGTGTGGGAGGTCGATCGTTTCAATATGGATTAGAAGTCAGTGTAGGCTGAGATACAACTAGATGCCATGTTGGCTTTGATTGTAACGTGCGAATACTGATCTTTTGTGTTGGCGGTGTTAAAGTTGTTTATTTATCGTGGTCGCGAGATCCAACAACGCGGATGCGGTTCGCGTAAGAGTAAACAGCCCTTGAATCCTGCTGAAGAATTGGCATTTTTAAGGATGAATGCCGCTTTTAGACAGGAAATGCAGGGTCAAGCGGTCTAAAATTACGTTCCCGGAGGCAGCAGAGGCCCGGCAGTGCCTCGATTTTTTTGATGAAACGATAGATGCGGTGCTCGATTGCGTTCCCAGGCGACTGATTCAACTGAGACAAACACGAAGACAACGGCGCGAAAGAAACGTCTGCTGGTGGTCGGTCTGATCCTGCTGGGCATCGTGGGCAGTGCGCCTTTCTGGGGGCAGGGATTGTGGGTCGATTTTTGTCAGCAGCGGGCGGGAGCAAATCTGCTTGCACGCGATCCGGAACGAGCCCTGGAGTGGATTGCCTCTGCGGAGCGGTATGCAGCTGAGAATCCCCGGACGACGCTGCTGAAGGCACGTGCTTTAAGGAAGGCTCACGATGTGGAAGGCGCTTATACTGCGTTGAAAAACTATTTCGAGCTGGCAGGCGCCACACCCGCGTTTGAACAGGAGCAATGGTTGCTGAAAGCGCAGGTGGGAGATAATTCTGACCTGCAGATGCATCTGGGTAAAATGCTGATCGAGCCAACCGGAAGTATTCAGGATATCTGCGAGACCTATGCCAACAGCTGTATTCTGAACTATCAGTTCGACGATGCCTTGAAGATCCTGCAATTGTGGGAAGCGGACTTTCCTGACGATCCGCTGCCCAATTTCATGCGGGGAAAAATGTATGAGCACAATCTCGCCTGGAAGGAAGCCGGGGTCGAGTATGAGTCTTCGCTGAGCAAGGATCCCGGTTTTGCGCCGGCGGCTTACAGTCTGGGGCGCATTCAGTTGACGCTGAAGAAAACGGAGCAGGCATTGGAGTATTATCAGCGGGCCGTTGAGAGTGCAGATCAGCCGGGACCGGCCCAGGTGGGAGTGGCCCGTTGTCTGCGGTTGCTGAACCGGAATGCCGAGGCGAAAGCGTTGTTGCAAGAGGTGCTGGCGAACGAACCTGAGGCGCTCCAGAAAGCTTATCAGGCTTTGGGGGATCATAAAGCAGCGGCGCTCTCGGAGCCGCAACTGGAAATGGCCAGGCTGGAACTGGGGGCGAAGAATTACGAAGCGGCACTCAAGTGGCTGGAGCCGGCAGCGGAGGCAAATCCCCTGGACCTGGGAATTAAGAACTCACTGGTGCAGGTCTACAGCCGTCTGGGACGCAAGGAAGAAGCACGCGAATTGGGGCAGGTCGTCAAGGAGACCAATGAAGTTCTGGCAGAGATTCCCAAGCTATTGGATCAGGTACAGGTGAATCCGGGGGATGTGGCACTGCGGTTTGAAATTGGTCGAAAGTACCTGAAGTACGTTTCGGAGGAGCAGGGCGTTGTCTGGCTGAACAGCGTGCTGAGTTACCAGCCGAATCACCGGGGTGCCCACCAGGAACTGGCAAAATACTATGAGCAGAACCTCTCCCGCGGTCCCAACTTTGAGCGACTGGCCAGGCTGCATCGGCAGCGGGCAGAGGAACTGGCGGGCCACGGCGAGAACCGGGATGTGCCTGTCAGCACCAATGAGAATAATCCGCAGGCGACACCTGTCGAAGAGCCTGTTAAGGCGAGTCAGCCATGAATGTAAAGTCGATGATCTCCCTGTTTCAATCCGGACGGTTTTGCTGGCTGGTGCTGCTGACGCTGTTTGTCGGCTGTCAGTCTGATACGGAGTCGGTCAAGTCGAGCACGAACTCCACCCAGGAAGGAACGCAGGCATCGAGCCCCGCAGAGGGAGTGGCACCTGTGTTTCGAGATGTCTGGCCGGAGCTGAAGCTGGACTTTACTTATCGCAATGGACGCGAAGCGGGAGAGCTGGCGATCCTGGAAACCATCGGGGGCGGTACCGCGATCTTCGACTATGATCGAAATGGTGAGCAGGATCTGTTCTTTCCTGGTGGTGGAACGTTTGAGAATAAGAGCACAAAGGGTTATCCATCCGTGCTGCTGAGGCACACGGGGGATTTTCAGTTTGAAGATCGAACTGTTTCGGCGGGACTGGATCTGGCGGCGTTTTACAGCAATGGTTGTGCTGTGGGCGACTATGACAACGATGGTTTTTCCGACCTGCTGGTGACCGGCTATGGCGGTTCGGTGCTCTGGAGAAACCTGGGAGACGGAACCTTTGAAGAGGTGGCTGTCGATGCAGGTGTGCGTGACTGTTTCATGGGGACGAGTGCCGGCTGGGGGGACCTGAATGGTGACGGTCTGCTGGATCTGTATCTGACGCAGTACGCGGACTGGTCGTTCGAAAATAACCCACCGTGTGAACTGACTCCGGGCGTACCCGATGTCTGTTCGCCTCATTCTTTCACAGGCAAGAAAGACAAGGTTTATTACAGCAAAGGGGACGGCACCTTTTACGATGCGACCGAGGAAGCGGGCCTGGTACCGGAGGGCAAAGGATTGGGTGTGTTGCTGGCAGATCTGGATAATGATGCGGATCTGGACGTCTATGTGTGTAACGATACGGTCGAGAATTTCCTGTACCTGAATGACGGGAAAGGGAAGCTGGAAGAGGTCGGCATCATCAATGGTGCCGCCGTCGATGATGGAGCCACACCGAATGGAAGCATGGGGGTGGACATCATGGACTATAACCACGACGGTCTGCCTGATCTGTGGGTGGCGAATTATGAGAAAGAGGCGTTTGCCCTGTATCGCAATGACGGGGATGCCCAGTTTCTGCACGTGAGCAACGATACGGGAGTGACCTCGATTGGAACCCTGTTTGTCGGTTTCGGGACCGCCTGTGCGGACTTTGATCTGGATGGGGATGAAGACGTAATGGTGGCCAACGGGCATGTCGCGTACTATTCGACCCACTCACCGTTTCGGCAGAAGCCACTTTATCTGGAAAATCGGGACGGACGTTTTCTGCAACAGGAGTTCTCTGGCGACTCATATCTGGGGCAGGCACACACCGGCCGGGGCCTGGCAGTTTCCGATTTAAATCAAGACGGGAAGCTGGATGTCGTCATATCTAATTTTTACGATCCTCCGGCAATTCTCAGAAATGAGACAGAGGGTTCAGGCTCCTGGGTTGCCGTGCGTCTGATTGGTATACAGAGCAATCGAGACGCGATAGGAGCACGGCTGGTGCTGCATACTTCAGCCGGCGATCAGGTCAGACAGGTCAAGGGGGGCGGCAGTTATCTGTCTGCCAATGACCTGCTGGTGCACTGGGGAGTACCTGAGGGCGTAAGTGTCGACAGTTTAGACATTTACTGGCCCTCTGGGATTCAACAGACGCTGAAAACCGTGAATCAGCGCGAGATTAACCAGATTCTGGAGCCGACTCCCTGATTCGTTAAACTGGTGCTGAATGTCCAGAATAGCTCGTATTGGCTCGGCTCACCGCTATCGTCAGCAGGCTGGGATGCACTGAACGGTGTGTACGCAAGTCTCTAATCTTAAATAAGTTAAGTAAATCAAAATTCGTACAAAAACAGCGTCTTTGGTCGATACATAAGTGTGAAGAGATTGTTTTATATTGAAGAAATTATAGAATAGAGGGTCCAGGAGAGCCTTGAGGGCTCCCGGACTTTAAGTCCCTGGCACACCAGACCTCTGTCTTACGTCTGGATAGCTCATGTTGCCAGTTATTGTTTTTTAAAGTGCTCATTTTTTCTATTTTCTGCAGGAGAGTGTTGATGAGAGTCTTCCAGAGAAGACGCGCATTCACGCTGATTGAGTTGCTCGTCGTGATCGCGATTATTGCCATTTTAATTGCCTTGCTGCTGCCAGCGGTGCAGCAGGCGCGTGAGGCCGCCCGTCGGTCGCAGTGTAAGAACAACCTGAAACAGTTCGGGCTGGCTCTGCACAATTACCATGAAGCCCATGGCTGTTTTGGTCAGATGACCCTGTCGTCTTACTATCATGGCAGTTCACCCGGAATTAAGCCGTGGACCGGTTTCAGCCAGCAGGCGATGCTGCTTCCCTTCCTGGATCAGGCCAACATCTACAACCAGTTTGATTTCCAGTTCTCTTGTGAAGAAGCACCGAACACCAACAATCGGAATGCAGGTATCGGCGTTTTCCGTTGTCCGTCCGATCCTCGTTACACTAATTATGGTGAAGGCTCTCTGAACTACTACATGTCGGTAGGTCCCTGCATGGGGTGGGCAGTAACTCCCGGTTCCCAGGTAGGATTTTCCCGGTATTCACTGGTAACGCGTATTTCTGACATTCTGGATGGAACTTCCAACGTGATTGCTATGAGTGAGCGAATCGTCGGAACCAACAATTCAGGAGTGTTTAATATCAATGGCGATGTGAAACGCGATGCTCCAGACTTTCCGGGACCGAATGGTAACAACACTACATTTCCATCCCAGACAGATCTGAATGCTCATGGCACTTCATGTGCCGCGGTAACTAACTTCTACTATCATCGTGGTTCTCGCTGGATGCGGGCTGATGAGTGTTGGTTCAACACTTGGAATGTACCAAACTCACCCAATCAAGACTGTAGCACGGGGAATGGAGGCCATGCCGGCGGTGATGCACCTGCAGCGCAGGCCCCCCGTAGCCGACATACTGGTGGTGTACATGTACTGATGGCAGATGGCTCTGTGCATTTCGTGTCGAATAACATCGACACAGATAAATGGCAGCAACTAGGCGGTATTGCTGATGGTGCCGCTGTCAGTATCAACGAGTAGTCCGATTTCTGACATCGCTTAGCGATAACGAATCCTCAGCCCGGCAATTTTCGTTGCCGGGCTGTTTTCTTTCGATATAATCGGGCATGAACTCACTTCAATTGCCCTCCAACATTCAGAGAAAGGTAGAGTACCATGTCGAAGCTGGGGCCCTTATGTCTCGCGCTGAGTTTAATTTTCACGGGCTGTGGTGGAGGAGAAGGAACCGGTGAAACCTCTTCCGCAAATCAGGAGACTCCACCCACACAGGATCTGTCCGCTGTGAAATCGACTTTGAACGATATTGCACAATCAGGTGAAGTTAACAGTGCCTTTTATGGGATTCCGGAAAGCCTGGAACAGGCTGGCAAACCGGAGCTGGCGGAAGAAGCGAAGAAACTGGGTTCTTTGAAGAGTCCGAGCCAGATTAAAGCTGCCGCGAAAAAACTGGCAGACAAGCTCTAAACGCTGGTCGCTTGAAGCGAATTGATAGTAACTTAGAACCTTCGGCTTAACGGGTCGAAGGTTTTTTTACGTACGCAGGTTCTTGAATCCGTGCGTAAAAAAGGGAGTCGACAAACGGTCGACTCCCTGGGTATGAACTGTCTGATTAAATCAGACTAAACTTTGGGTTCCCAGCCGGGTTCGTATTCACGTCCCCAGAAGGTCATGGCATCTTTATCATCAATGATGTGCCCGTTGGTCGTATCGCACTGCAGGGTACGTCCGGTGCGGTGGGCGATGTTACCGAGATGGCAGAGCAGGGTACTTTTGTTGCCGATTTCGATTTCAGCGTTGAGGTTCAGCGGCTCGTTATTGCGGATGGCATCCACAAAGTTCTGAGCATGTTCGCTCATGCCCTGGTTGCCGTCAACTTTCTTGACTTCCTTATCTTTCGCATCCAGAACTGTGTAACCGCCGGAGGTACCGAGGATCAGGTTCCCTTTGCTGCCGAAGAAGATCACGAAATCATTCTTGTGACGGTTGCAGCTGGTTCCCTGCCAGGTGATCTGCTTGCCGCCATCAAATTCAAAAGCGACGACATGTGTGTCGGGAGTCTGCTGATCGTCGCTGTAGAAGTAACGACCACCGCTGGAAACTACGCGGTTAGGAATTTCTGCACCCAGACCCCAGCGACAGAGGTCGAGCGAATGCACGCCGTTGTTCCCCAGTTCGCCGTTACCGTATTTCCAGAACCAGTGCCAGTTGTAGTGAATCAGGTTGTCCACGTACTTCTGACGGGGCGCTGGTCCCTGCCAGAGGTCGTAGTTCAGTTCGGGAGGCACAGCAGCCGGTTTTCCTTTGCCGATGGAACCGCGGGCACTCCAGTAGTAGGCCCGTGCCAGGTGAACATCACCGATGATGCCTTCTTTGAGCTGCTGAATGCCTTCCTGAATGGATTCACTGCTGCGACGCTGGCTTCCCATCTGGACGGCTCGTTTGTTTTTGCGAGCAGCCTCGACCATCATTTCCCCTTCTTTGGGGTTGTGGCAGCAGGGCTTTTCAACGTAGACGTGCTTGCCGGCTGAACAGCCGAGAATCGTACCAGGAGCATGCCAGTGGTTGGGAGCAGCGACGATCAGAGCGTCCACGTCTTTGTCGTCGAGGATTTTGCGGAAATCGCCGATGGCCTGTGGTTTCTTTTTCGTGGCTTTTTCCACGGTCTGGGCTGCTTTGCCGGCACGGGTGTCATCCGTATCACAGACGTACTTGATTTCGACCCCATCCAGGGCACCAAAAGTTTTCGCCAGGGCCAGACCACGCTGCATCCCCATGATGCCGATGGTAACTTTCTCACTGGGGGCTTTGTTGGCGGCGGACAGAATCGCCGGGGCGGTGATGCCGGCAGCGGTGGCAGCTGCGGCAGTCTGTCCCAGGAAAGTACGACGATTGACGGAATCGGACATAATCTCTTTCTCCGTAGAATAGACTTAAAAGCGGTATGCTAAAGGCAGGATGTTAATATGACAAACCGTATTCTAGTCGCTTTTCAGGCCAAATAACACAGTAAAAACCGCGCAGCGGCCTATTTCTTAAAAAAGCTAACAATCTCTTGTGCTGTCGCGGTTTACCGTTAGAGTGCGGATGAACGCATCAGGCTTTGCGAATGTAATGAGCGGCGTAACTGCGGACTTCCTGCCCGTTGAGGACATGGAACATACGAAGCTGCTGGATGGTTTCCTGGCTGAAGCGGCCCAGAGGGACGTGGATCAGTTTTTTCTGGTAGCGTTTGGCGAGGCGCTTCCAGCCGATGCCTGGCGGCGATTCGCTGAGCAGGGCGATATGCGATTCTTCGCTGTAATGGCAGGCAGCGACGAGCAGTCGTTCTTCGAGGGTGTCGACGAAGTCGAAATTGACTTCATTCCAGATGTCATACACCGGTCGGGGTGGAAAGAGGAACATCGCGCCTCCGTAGGTGGAGACGCCGATTCCCGGTCCGACCATTTCCTGACGGTAGTCGGTGGCGAAGAAGGCCAGCGTCGATTCGTCCTGGTGTTCTGCATGCCAGGTGAGGCGGTAGGGATAATCGCGCGGGTCCGCCGGGGAGTCAAAGAGCATGATCACGCAATCGAGTCGACCGCGACTGGGGGGAAGCACTTTGACGTGGATCTCACCCGTGTGCCAATTGCGGAGGGTTTCGCGGAGATCGAGACCGTCTTTCATACTGGTTGTGAATTTTTCGGTCCGGGCCAGATCGACGCCGAGCAGGTTCAAGGCGTGGTCTTTGACGCTGGTGCGGAACTTTTCGATGGCGACATCTTCGGGCGGCCAGCTGCACTGCTTAAAGGGATTCCATTTCATCTCCCATTCGTTCTGCTGCGGTTTGGGTGGCCGGGGAACCAGCTGACAGCTGCGCCAGGAAATGGGATTGCCGGGCAGGCGGTTGCTGAGTTCGACCGTGGTACCATTGGGGAGCTGGGCCTGTTCGATGCCGAAGCGGAGTGTTTCGAACGGAAGTAAGTGCACGAACGGGTATTCGCGGGCGGTCTCCGCGATCTGGATCGCGTACTGATCGCCGGCGACCTGTTGAGCGGCTTTGACCAGCGTATACAGGTCGGGAGTCATGCGGCGTTCGATGAGCGAGAGGTTTCGCACATAGCGGAAATAGACCGAGAGCAGTTTGGGGGTAATCTTGCGTCCCCGGGATTTGAGTTCGACTTTGTAACGGTCCCGGGCGGTGAGTGCAAGTTCCTTGATGCCGTCGACCGAGAGGTTTTCATCGTCTTCCAGTTCAGAGCGGGCGGCTTCATAGAGCCCCGTGATGTAAGGAAGTTCCCCCAGCATGAACAGCAGCGTTTCGGGGTCGGCTGTATAAATGGAGGTGTCGTTGACCTCTTCGTCTTCGACTTCGAGGGGCAGTTGATCGATGTAGGCGTCGTGAATCCAGGGCCAGTCAGACAGCGAGCAGACCAGCAGGATTGATTTGTATTTTTTCTCCAGTTCCCGCAGGCGATGTGCCATCATTGTGCAACGGTCGAGGGGCTGTCCCTCGGGCAGTTTGCTGAGCGCGGGCAGGACGGCGGCGGAAAACTTTTCGAGGGGCACCTTCTTCAGTGCATAGGGATCCGGGAGGACGGCGGACATACTCTCGAAACGCTGTGTTTCCAGATCGATGAAGTGCCGGTCGATGTGTTCCATCATCGCGATGCGGAGTGCGGCGATGACCCCCTGGCAGGGATCGATGGGCACGTAGCTGTACATCTTCTGGTTGTCTTCGTCGTCCTCATCCTGCTCCCAGGGTGGTGCTCCGGAAATGGGGGGCTCTTCCTGCAGGACCGCGGTGATACTGGGGAGAAAGGTAATGGCCCGTTCGACATCTTCCTGAAACGAGGCGGGCAGTGGAACGGCGAGGCAGTCGAAATCGTTGTTAAGCATCACGCGACGGACTTCGATCGCGAAGTCGCCACTGCCGTGAATGAGGGGCAGCACGGAGATGCTTGGGCTGATCTTCAAAAAACTGGAATGAGGGGCTGTCATGTTGCAATCGTCCAGTTTCTCAAGGGACCGGAGTCAGTTCGCTGGGATCCGTGACGAGATCAGCGGGTCCATTTCCAGTCGGGGGTCTGTTTCAGGTTGACCACACACTCTTCCGGCCACTCGCCCTGATACAGTTTCACAATGTTGTGAGCCGCCATCGCGTAAGCATCACGGTGCGATTCCTGGTCCAGTCCGCCGATGTGACAGCTCAACAGTACATTGTCCATCTTGATCAGGGGACTTTCAACAGGCAAAGGTTCTTTTTTGAAGACATCGAGACCGGCGGCGCGGAGATGTCCCGACTGCAGGGCTTCGATCAGGGCGTCTTCGTCGACGAGGCCCCCGCGGGCAGTGTTGATGAGGACCGAGCCCTGTTTCATTTTGGCCAGCGAGTCCTTGTTGATCAGGTCGACAGTTTCGGGAGTGACGGGGAGGTGCAGCGTGACGTAGTCTGACTGGGCCAGCAGATCGTCGAGGCTGACCAGTTTGATGCCGTGCTGATCGACGAACTCCTGATTGGCGAAGGGGTCGTAGGCGAGAACGTGCATGCCCATGCCGATCGCGCGGGTTGCGACTGCCTGACCGATGCGACCGAGGCCGACGATCCCGATGGTGCTGCCCCAGACGCGGGGAGTCAGAGCCCGTTCCCATTCACCGCGGCGGACTGCCTGGTCCTGGGAGCGGGTGAGTCGGGCGACGCCCATCAGCAGCGCGAAAGCCTGTTCGGCGACCGAGTGATGATTCACTCCCGGAGTGATGGTGACTGCGATGTCCAGATCGTCAGCGGCTGCCAGATCGACGGCGTCGAAGCCGACTCCATAGCGGGAGACGATTCTCAGGTCGGGCAGTTGTGCGAGTACTTCGCGGGAATAGATTTCTGCACCGGCCAGAACGGCATCGTAGCCCTGAACCTGTTCGACGACGCGGTGGGGTTCCTTGCGGAGATCGACGTCAGTCGGGACGGTGTCCACCTCGAAGCCTGCAGCCTGCAGGATTTCAAAGTGCGGACCGAATTCACACATTTTGGCAGTACAGATGACGCGAGGCATGTTTCCGTTTCTTCTTCTAATACAGGTTTCGGAGATGAATAACCGTACTGTTACTCTAGCGAATCCCGTGGTTGGCTGACAGTCAGCCGGAAGGAAAAACGGAAGGCCCGCGAAGAGTCGGCATTTAATAAAAGCGTTCAGCCCGTTTGACGAGTTGGGGATCCCGATCGCGGATGAGAGTCAGGTATTTTCGGGCCCGGGCGGCGGTAGTGGCGTCGGGACCGCCGTCCGAGGGATCGGAATAACGGGAAGCGACCAGCAGGTAGCGGATGATGGCCTGGCGGATACCTTTGTAGTCGTACCCTTCGGCATCGTAAAGAGAGACGAGTCGATCCATAACGGTCCAGTCCTGCCAGCGCGCGAGGTCGGCAATGACGAGGTCAGCCAGTTCCGGACGATTGAGCAGCATCCGCATGGACTGTCGCAGGCGTTCGGGGGGAATCTGATAACGTCCCTTACCGTACGTCCACATGAACGAGACCGCTTCGCGGGCAGCGAAGAGTTCGTTGGGCGATGTATTCTTCTGCTGGAACTTGGAGCGCTCCAGGTGGTCCAGTCCTTCGCTGCCGGTGAGCATCAGGTAGCCGGACATCAAGCCGCCGATGCCCGAGCGGAGCCCTTGTGCCTGGACGTTGATTTTATCTTCCATGAAGTCGATGTCATCTTCATTTCCGCAGAGTCCCAGCATGAGACCGTATAAGCCGAGGCGAGGCGCGGGCGTCGATTTGCTGCTCAGCCAGTGGTGCAGCTTTTCGCGGGGGAGTTGTGGTGTCAGCGGGACGATGTCTTCAAAGGGGGCGTTAGCGAATTCCGCGAAAGCATCGTTGGCGATGATCATATCCTGATGTTCGAGGAACTTCAGAAAGTACTGCAGCCTTTCGGTGGTCGGTTTCTGCAGCGAGGGCGCCTGCATGACGTACGCATAGCTGGCAGGGGTGATGGCTGTCGGGTTTTCCCAGAGGGGCTTGGGTCCGTGAGTTCCGGTGAGCAGGAACGGGCCGCCAGGCTTGCTGAAGTGATAGTGGTTGACCGTGATCAGCGAACCTTTTTCGTACTGAGTGCCCTGCGACTGTTTAATGACCTTCAATACTTTGAAGACCGTGTGTCCCGGCTTCTCGATGGTGCCGGTATCGCCTTCGACCCATCGGACCAGACAGGCGGTGTGGGCGTGTGTGAGCTTTTCGGTCAACGGGACAGAGGCCCCGGGGCAGAACGGACAGGCGGCGAGTTTCGTTGTCAGTACTGTGATCAGCAGGCAGCAGAACAGCCCAGGCCATCCGTGGCAGGGTCGGATTCGATTCCGGTCGGTCATACCAGTTCCTTCTGGTAAAAATGTCAGTCAGTCTCGGTCAGTTCCTGCTGTTGAGCGCGACTGCAGGAACGTCGTCAGCTTCTCAGTGCGAATTACTTCAGGAAGAAGAAGCGTTCGGCACTTTTGACGGTCTTGGGATCTTCTTCGCGGAGCTTGGCAAGAAGTTCCTTGGCTTTTTCCGTCGTGGCGGCATCGGGGCCACCGCCATTTTTGTTTTTCCCTTTGGAGGCGACGAGCAGATAACGCACGATGGCCCGTTTGATGGAGGGAATGTTGTAGTCTTCGGCGCCGTACATTTCCATCAGGCGGTTCATGACGCTCCAGTCATCCCAGCGAGCGAGGTCCGCGACAACGAGGTCGGTCAGTTCAGGGCGATCGAGGAGCAGTCGCATGGATTTCCGCAGGCGTGCCTTGTCGATGCGTCCGTCGCCATAGGTCCACATGAAACGCAGAGCCTGCATGGCGGCGTAGGTTTCACTGAAGGCGACATCCTTGGGGACGAACTTGGATTCGTCGATTTTATCGAGCCCGTCCGATCCGGTGAGCAGCAGGTAGCCGGAGATGACGCCGTCGATCCCCAGGCGGAAGTCTTTGGTGGGTTCATTGATTTTCTTTTCCATGAACTCCACATCTTCACCCTGGCCACAGAGTCCCATCAGCAGTCCGTAGAGACCGATGCGGGTGACGGGGGTTTCGGGATCGGAGAGCCACTTGCGGATTTTTTCGCGGGGCATGTCTTTGGACAGCGTGGCGATATCTTCGTAGGGGGCGTTGGCGAATTCGGCATAGGCGTCGTTCGAGATCATCTGGTCCGGGAATTCCAGGAACTTCAGGAAGTAACGCAGACGCTTGGATGTTTTTTCTTCCGGCGGTGGTGCCTGGGAGACGTAGTGGTAGCTGGTTTCGGTGACTTCGATCGGATCGCCCCAGTCGACTTCTGCGCCCTTGGTGCCCAGCAGCATGAACAGGTTGCCTTTCTTGCCGGGACGATGGCGATTGATGGTGATTTTATCGCCGACTTTGAGCTTGTCCTTATCTGACTGGCGGATGATCTCTTTGACTTCGAAGACGGTTTTACCCGCTTTTTCGAGGTCTCCTTTCTCGGCTTCGATCCACTGGACGAGCACGGCGACGTCTGACTGAGACAACTGTTCGGTCAGGGTCAGCGAGGGAGCGGAGCAGAAGGGACAGGCCTGGGCCACAGGTACCTGGGCCAGCAGGATCAGTCCGCAGAGCAATCCCATGACGGTGCGTTGTTTGAGGATGCGATGTTGGAAGAAATTTGTCAGACGATTCATGAGCCAGACCTCGTGGCGGTAGTTAACAATTTTGTAAAACGCGTTTTGTTTCCGTAAACATTTATTATTGATCGATGACGATGGCGTCGTCAATCAAGTAGATCCGCTCCAGTTCTCCGTCGATGGTTTCAGCCTTGATGTGGAAGACGCCGACCACGTCGAAGGGGCGGTTCAGAATGTAGTCTGTTGTGACGCCGTCCTTGAGGAGTACGGGGAACAGGTCGTAGATTTTCGGGTTCTTGCCGAAGCAGCAGATCTGGTTGTCCCGGGCGAGGAGGAAATACTCATTGCCGGTCTGCTGGAACGGGGGATACATGAAACCGCGAATGCGAATTCGTTTGCCGTTCAGATCCTTCAGCCACTGAGGCATGAGCTCGGGGGCTTCGGGAGTGACCGGTTCCATATTCATGACTTTGAGCAGGTCGATGTCATCGTAGCTGACCTGCAGGGCATCGTTGGGTGCGACGTGTCGGAAGGATTTGTTTTTGACCAGGATCTTGACTTCCCGCGGTTCCATTTTCGCCGTCTGCTGCTGTTCCTCTTCCGGAGTGAGTGCCCGGAGGCTCGGATCGGGACGCTGCGCGATCAGGGGGAGGAATTCGTCGGTGGCATCGACGGCGGCAGTGGTTTCCGTGGGGGCCGGTTTGGCTGTGGTTCCGGTCTCCAGTGGCATCGGTTCAGCCGATTTGACTGCGGAGGTCTGGGTAATGGTTTCCGGTTCGGGTTCTACCGGCTCCGACTGTTCTGGAACCGTTGCGGCGACCTGTTCGGGCTGGTTGTCAGCGGCGTCTTTCTGCTCGGGGGATTTGGCATCGATCTGTTCGCTGTATTGACGGTACTCGGTCTGGTCTGATGAATTGCAGCCGGCTCCCCAGAAGGTGAGGCTGCAGAGGGTGAGGATTATCAGACTGACTGGTGAGTATCGGGTGGGATTGTGGTGGGCCTGCACGTGATCAAACTCCTGATGATCGGGTGGTTGCACCAACTTCTGGATAAAGTTGATAATGGCTCAGACTGTGAATCAACCTGAGCCATTCAAATTCGTAACGAGGTAATAAACGCGTTGGTCTGGGTCTCCGGTGTTTTCAGGCGGGTGTCTCTGTGTGGTTGTCTGTTCGTTTATCTGTAGGAAGTACGAGCCTGTTCGAAGTGGGTCCCCTTCAGCTGGTAGACCGGACGTAATTCACCGGCCTGGGTCGGGGCTTCTGCGACGAATTCACCGGCAACGGAAACGAGACCGGAATAGAAGTCGGCCCGATTCTTACCCTGCATTTCGACCAGGATCATATCTTTCACGTCGGGCTGGCCGCCGAAGCAGCACTGGCCGTTATCTTTAACCAGAATGAAAGACTGCAGGTCTTCGGTCTGGCGTGTGGGGTACATGTAACCTTTGACGAAGACTTTCTGCTTGTCCATTTTGAGTACGTCGGGATTGACGCTGGTCACGCCATCTTTCTGGACGAATTCTTTGGCCGAAATGTCGGTGGCGAAGTTGATGCGCTGGTAGCCTTCGGGAACTTCGTGTGCATAGACGAAGGACTGATAGCTGATGCCGGTGCCCAGGAAGAAGGTCGACAGCATGAGGCCGGCACGGGCCACCATTTTGCCGCCCAGTTCACCGCCAGCCCGGCGGATATTGAACATACTGATCAGCGAGACCACGATACCGAACACGGCCACACCCAGACCGATGATCCCGAACAGGGCGATAAAGGAGAGCAGCCCCAGTACCAGGCCCACGACAGCAGTCGGGGGAACCGGCTTGTAGGAAAACTCATCCTGACCTTCGAAGGAATTTTGCAGCGAGTGATTGGAGCCATCAAGAACTTGCGACATCTTGCAAGGCCTTTCAAAATTCAGCAGAAATAAACAGGGAATACAGTTAATTATCGCAGAATCACAGGTTGCCCGGCCAGAACAACTGGCTGAAGTTCAGAACGGGGTCTGGATTTTTTACTATCATATCAGGGAGGAGGGATGAGAACATCCCTGAAATCATCCAGAACCGGTCAGAAAATTCTGAAGTTCCGGGTAAAGTGAGCCTGACTCTGTAGATCCCTTGCTGAGCGACAGGCAGAATGCTCCCTGAAACCAGTCCTTTATAATAGTATATACGGGATCGCGTCGATTTTCGTTGAATTTTTATCAATCTTAACTTAAAGCGGGGCCCGCCAGGATGTCATGTGCCGCAAGGCTATGTCAGGAAACAGTTTATGGCTGTGTTTCAGGTGTTGTGGCAAAAAGGGAAAACTGCCGAATGGAGGGCCGGATTGGGCGGAGGTCACTCCCCGATCAATGTTCCAGACAGCTGAGTACTTCGACGCGGTAATCTTCCAGACCTGGTACCGAGAGCCCTCTGACCTTGGCGCCGTCATCCCAGCGGCGGAGAAGCACAGCCGTATGATGGAAGGGCTGGCTTTCGAACCGTGCCACTTCCTTGTCGCTCATCAGCCCTCCCTGCAGGGCGAAGCTCCTCTGCGAAGCGAGTGACAGGCCATTGAAGTAATCGGGTTCGACGGTGCAGAGATAGCGCTTGGCGGGGACGTGCAGAAAGATCGGATCGGTAATCGCTCTGCCGAAAAACGGTTCCAACTGACGGGCGCCGACCGTTTCGTGTTCCCAGTCTTCGGAGAGGAAATCGTCGTGTGCCTCATGCTCGTTCATCAGGAAGTGGCCGATATCGTGCAGCAGGGCAGCGGTGATCTGTTCCATGCTGGCCTGACTGCTGCGGGCGAGTTGTGCGGCCTGCAGAGCATGTTCCAGTTGCGTGACTGCTTCATCGTAGTAGCTCTGTCCCTGTACCTGCATCAGTTCGAACAGGCCGTCGACTCGCTGGTCGGGAGTTTTTTCGAGTGAGAGGACATCGTGCAGGGAGATTTCGATTTTTTCTTTCATGACCGTTCCACAGGCTTTCCGTTAAAATGGCCGATCTTACTGATCTGTAGTTTCTCGGCGCTGGTTTGTCCGATTTCCGCTAATGAACGTCGTTTATCTGCGTAGTATGCTTCACGCCGGTCTCCCTCCGCGAGTGCGTTGTAGGTGAGGTAAAGCGTGCGGCGCGGTTGCTCTGTTTTGTTGGGCGGACTTTTATGGGGAGCGTATGAGCTGAAGAACAGGGCATCACCCGGCTGCATGGGCACCGGTTCCCAGTTCAGCGTTAAAGCGAACTCGGGTTCGATGCAGCCGTGTTCATCCAGGTGCAGCAGTCCCTGGCGATGCAGATCGGGGGCGAAGAACAGGCAGCCGTTTTCCGGAGTGGCCGCGTCGATGGCGATCGAACAGGTGATGTGATTGTGGATGAACTCGTAAGCGGGGGCATCCTGATGCGGGGCATAGCCGCCTCCGCCCGGATACTTGTAGTTGATCTTTTCTTTGTAGAGGACCGCCGGTTCGCCTATCAGGGAGCCGGCGTATTCCGGAATCTTGCCTGTGGTGAGCAGCGATCGGATGCCGGTGTGGAAGTCGAGCAGATACTCGGTGCGGGCGAGACGAATGCCGGCGGGAGTCTGTTCGAAGTGGTGCATCCACTGGTCATCGCTGGCGGGCCATTCGCTGATTTCCTCGACCCACTCCTGCAGATTCCGGGTTTCATCGGGTGTGAGGAAGCCGGGCAGTTTGAGGTAACCGGTCTGCTGCCACTGGTCCTGTTGTGCGCGGGTAATGCTGATAGTCATGATACGATGCCTGTATTGGTGCCTAAGCGATTGTCGGTTTCGAGTTTGAGCTGCGGTGCCGGCGCGGGTTGGCTGACCGACTGTCGCAGGTGGAAGTAACGGATGACGTACAGGGTGCCTGCGATGGAGAGGGGCGAGATGATCAACGCCAGCCAGAAGAGCAGGGCGACGAAATCGAGGTTGTTTGCGAATACCAGATTGACGGTGGCCATTAAAATAACGGTGCTGAGATAGCCTGCGAAATCGCCAAGGTAGAGCAGGTAGCCGACATTGCTCTTATAGCGGAGCATGGCGATGACCCGTTCGTAAATCGTGGTGTGAAAGAGGACATACGGGACGTAGAGGCTGATGCCGATCAGCACCATGAACTGAAACGCTGCCTGTTCGGTCCAGCTGGTGGTGCCCCAGTAGTAGAGCGTAGTGCCCAGTGCGGTCGCGAAGCCGATTCCTGTCAGGAGCATGCCTGTGAAAAAGGCGCGATAGTTCGCTCCAATAAAGACGGCAATCGCACTGAGGGCGACGACCACCGCGGCGACCAGGGTTTCGGACTGCGCGAAGATGGCCGGTTTTTCGATGCCGAACCCGGACCAGATTTCGGCTGCGTAATCGTCGCGGACGCTGCGGAACAGCGTGAGGAGAACCATCAGCAGGATCAGCACGGTCAGGCCGCCGGCGTGGTTTCGAAAAAACTGGCGTCGTTCTGCACCATTGAAGGGGGAGCGAACCGCACGAGCCGAGATGTCACTTTCTCCGGGGGGCGGGATCTGCTGCAGCATCCAGACACCTACCAGAAGTGGCAGCCAGAACAGGCCGCCTGTGGCGAACGGCATCCAGAATTCCGACACGCCGTAGTTCTGCATCAGGACCGCACCGACGGTTTTGACGGTACCCGAGGCCATGATGAAGCTGGCACACAGGCCGGCGGCCATGGCTTCGGTGACGCGTCTCCCCTCCAGAAATGCGAAGACACATCCAAAGACCATGCCCAGCGGCAGCCCGTTCAGGAACAGAAACAGCGGTTTGAGCCAGTAGGGAGCGACGGCGTAGGGGAGCAGCGCCAGATGTGCGATGGCAATCAATGAGAGAATCATGGTAGCGCGGCGGTTGGCGGTCATCTCGGAAATGACCTTGATGCCGATCAGTTTGGAGAGAGCGTAGCCGCTGATTTGCGCGAACAGGAGAATGACTTTATAGCCGAGTCCCCAGAAGACGAGGTCTTCATACTGGGCCACCGTAAACGGTTTACGGAAGGCGTACATGCAGAAATAAGTCGTAAAGGCAGCGATCACAGACCAGAGGGTCAGAACCCCCTGGTGACTCTGTTCCAGACGCGTCGAGATGTACCGTGATCGAAATCGCATGGAGCGTCTTTTCGCGAAGCTGATGTCGGACAATGAATCAGCTTCGAGATGGTACAGTACACGCGTGAAGGACTGATGACGGGGATGTGAATAGCCGATGAAGGGCTGGTGTCACAGTGGCCCCGGTCGTCAAGCAGGATCAGGTATCACTCAAAGTACTGGCGACGTCGGTGCGGTAGGCGGTCATCGCGGGGATGAAGCCGACCAGTGAGGCCAGGACGATCAGGATCGGGAGCAGGACCAGTTCCAGTGAGTTGAAGGCCAGAGGGTTAATCAGCAGGCCGCTACGAGCTTCAATGATCGGGGCGGCGACAAAGACCAGTCCGTGACCGAGCAGGATACCCAGGATCCCCCCGCCGAGACAGAGCAGGACCGATTCCGACAGAATGATGGCAAAGACTGTCGTACGGCCGGCACCCAGGGCACGCATGATGGCGATCTCCCGTTTACGGTCGGCCATGGAGTTGTAAATACTGACGAAAATACTGACTCCGGAGACGATGATGATCAACGAGGTCAGAACGACCAGCATCGTGCGGACATTGCCGACAATGTTCTGCATTAACCAGCTGATCTGCCTGATCGGATTGACGGCCATGGCCTGGTTGGCTTCCTGCAGTTCGGATTGAAACTTGATCGTGGAGAAGCCGCGGAGGCGGTCGCCTTTCATCTGGACCAGAATCGCGGTGACTTCTTTCTGGGCATCAGGCACTTCGTGATCATGGCCATGGCCGTGATCGTGTCCGCTGTGATCATGGTGATCGTGAGCCGCCTGTTCTTTCATGAGTGCTTTCAGTTTTTCTTCATCGAGTTTTTCGCCGAAGAAGGCAGCTTCCCGCTTGAGTGCTTCATCCAGTGGCTTTTCGTGTCCAGAGACCTGGTAGAAGCCGCGCAGGTTGACGAAGACGGTGCGGTCGTTGGGCGTACCGGTAGGCGCGAGGATGCCGACGATCTTGAATTTTTCATCGTGCACATGGCCGGCTTCTGCCGACCCGTGAATCAGCTGAAATTCATCTCCCATTTTCCAGTTGTTCTGCCGGGCGACGGCAGAGCCGATGACGGCATCCCAGGTGCCAGGCAGGAATTTGCCATCCTTGTTGATGCGGAAGTGCCGACCGGGGATGTATTCCAGAGCGAAGTAGCGGGGAATGGTACCGACAATCGGAAAGCCACCTTTCTGGGTGACATCACCAATGGCGAAGGGGATGGCTTCTTCAATACGGGGGTCTTTTTTGATCTCTTCGTAATAACGGTAGGGGAGATTTTCAATCGGGGCACCGACGCGAAATACGGTGCTCAAAATGAGCTGCAGCTTGCTGCCCTGGGCACCCACGACCAGGTCATAGCCACTGGCCGTCTGGTTAAACATCTTGTCGATGATTCCGTTGATGACGAGCACGGAGACTAAGAGCGTTACACCCAGTGCCACGCTGAGGGCGGTCAGTGCAGAGGCGAGGCGACGTTCTTTGATACTTTTCCAGGCGATGGTCAGTGTATTCATGATAGAAAGCTGCTTTGTGTATGGTTCGCAAAGGGATGACGATTCACTGAAACAGGAAGTCCGCTCAGGTCGTCACGATGGCTTTGTTGAAGTCGGAGAGGGTTTCAACCCGTTCAAACTGGCTGGCGACTTCCTGGGAGTGTGTCACCAGCAGCATGGCGATCTGGTGCTGAGTGCAGGCGTCGCGGAGCAGTTTGAGAATGGTTTCCTGATTGCCGACATCGACGTTCGCCGTCGGTTCGTCGGCCAGCAGCAGTTTGGGTTGATTGGCCAGGGCACGCGCGACGGCGACGCGCTGCTGTTCCCCGACGGACATCTGTTTGGGGCGGTGATTCAGGCGATGCTCGAGCCCCACGAGGGCCAGCAGTTCTTTCGCCCGGTCGCGGCTCGCTTTTTTTCGCGAGAAGCTCATGCCGAGCAGGACGTTTTCCAGGGCCGAGAACGCGGGGAGCAGATTGAAGGTCTGGAAGACGAAGCCGATGCGTTCGGCGCGAAAGCGGTCGCGGACGACTTCGGGCATGGAGGCGATTTCGGTTCCCGCGATGGTGACTTTCCCACTGTCGGCGGTGGTAATGCCGGAAATGACGTTGAGCAGTGTCGATTTCCCCGAGCCACTCTCGCCGATGAGAACAACCTGTTCCTGTTCTTTGACTTCAAAGCGTTCGATATCCAGGATGGGGAGTGTCGAGCCATCCGGTTCGCGGTAGCTCTTTTTGACATTTTCCAATAGCAGGGACATGCTGACCTCGTCTGATGGGAATCTGGCCACGCCGCAAACCGTGGTTCCGGCGTCGGGCCGTATAGTTTGTTTTTGCAAATGTTATGCAATTAGCCGGGTGTTGCCTAGGGTTGTTCTGTCAAATCTTCCTGATTCCTGCGGAACTCAGGGAACCGCGGGTCGGATCTTAAACAATTATTAATATATGACTTACGTCTCCCCGGTGGCAAGTCGGTTTTCACAGAATCGCCGTAGGCTTAATCAGGGGGATTTGCTATAGTCCCGACTCTCTGATTTTAACCGAAGCGTATCCGTATTGTGAATCAAGGATGATGGCAAGATGCGAAGTCGTAACCGGGGTCGATGGATTACTCCTTTTCGTTTCATCATGGTAACTGGACTGGGAATTCTAGGGGCGGTCGCCTGGAAGATGGATCTGCTGCCTTTCCAGGTGAGCAGTGCTCCTACAGGCGCGCTGCACGAACAGGAGACTGCAGGCAAGTCGTCCGGCAAGACGACTGTGCAGCCGGAAGAATACAAAGAGCCCGTCCTGGAAGAAGCCACGATTCAGGCACAGTCGGAGCCGCCTGCGGAGGAACTCTCAGACGGGGATGACAACCAGCGGCTGTTCCGCAAAAGCGAAGTGGAGATGCCCCGGGTTTACACGCGTACGTTGAACGGGGCGATCGTGGAAGCGGAGACCTCCGTCGATCCACTGTTCGCGGAAACCGAGCCTCCGGCCCAATTCAAAGGGTCCGCCCGTCCTGTTGAGCGGCTGCCCGAACCGACGGCTGCCATGCCTGAGCCCAACGCACCCGCGAAGCTGAATCCTCCCGAGGGGATCAAGCGGGCCAGCAATCCGGTGATCAAGACTGCGAAGCATGCCAGCTATAAAGAAGAGATTGGTGGTGAGGCTGCCAAACAGGCCGTACCCGATCTGATTGCGATTGACGAACTGATTTCACAACGGAAAATCATCGAGGCTCACAAGCGACTGTCCAAAATTTACTGGGATCAGCCCGAGGTCTATCCGGTCATTAAATCACGTATTGAAGAGACGGCGCGGATGATCTATTTCGCACCGCAGCCGCATTTCATGAAGCCTTACGAGATCGAACCCGGCGACCAGCTGCGGAAAGTCGCACAGCAGTACGGCATCACCTGGGAATACCTGGCGAAGCTGAACCAGATCGATCCCAAGCGGATTCGTCCGGGGCAGAAGCTCAAGGTCATCAAAGGGCCCTTTCATGTGTTCGTTGATTTGAGCGACTTCACACTCACGGTGCATTCGCACGGTTACTTCGTCAAACGCTATACGATTGGTACCGGCAAGGATCATTCGACGCCGACCGGCAAATTTGTCGTTAAGGACAAGCTGGTCGATCCGACGTATTACGGTCCGGATGGTGTGATTGCCAATGATGATCCGACCAATCCCCTGGGCGAACGCTGGATTGATATCGGCGACAGCTATGGAATTCACGGCACCATCGATCCGGCATCGATTGGCAAAGCGGAGTCCAAAGGTTGCGTGCGGATGCAGAATGACGATGTGGCCGAGGTGTACGATCTGCTGGGTGTTGGCTCGGAAGTCGTGATTCGCCCCTGATTTCAGAGAGATTCGCGTCAGCTGGGAATTCTTTGCCTGCAGTCCGTTTGAATGTTGAATTCGACCCTGTAGAATACGTGTGTTTGAGCCGGTCCGCGGTGTTTTTATTAAACATTGTTTATGCGAACGGACCGTGGCGGCTTCTGATTTGAGCACATCACACATTCAGGGTAGAGAAGAGAGCATTCATGTTTGATCGCGAAAAGCTGATCGAGTTGTTTCGGGAGCGGGCGTTAAAATTCGGCGATTTCACGCTGGCTTCAGGTAAGAAGAGCACCTATTACCTCGACGGCAAACAGGTGGTCCTGCATTCACACGGTCTGCGTCTGGTGAGTGCCGGCCTGCTGGAAATGCTGGACGATGTCGAATTCGACGCGATCGGCGGCATGTCGATCGGCGCTGATCCGATTGTCGCGGGTGTGCTCGCGGTTGCTGCAGAGCAGGGCCGAGCGCTGAACGGGTTTATGGTCCGCAAAGAACCCAAGGGGCACGGTACCAACAAATATGTCGAAGGCCCCGTGCAGCCTGGTGACAAAGTGGTGATCGTGGATGACGTCATCACGACCGCCGGCAGTGCACTGCTGTCCGTCGACCGGGCCGAAGAGTTCGGTTGCAAGGTTGTGCAGGCCCTGGGAGTTGTCGATCGTCTGCAGGGGGGCGCTGCCAACTTTGAGAAACGCAACATCCCCTTCAAAGCGTTACTCTCAATCCGCGACTTCGGTATCGAGCCGCCTGCGGAAGATCAGTGATCCCCCTCTCAATTTATCCACTCTGACGAAAGCGTGATCTCTCATGACAAACTTCATTCGCTACGACGATTCCGCCGCCCGCAAGCTCATTGATGAGAAGTGGTATGAAGAACTGCAGCCGGCCCTGATGGCGGCCCGGGAAGAAATGTTGAAAGACATTGAACTGCTGGGCAGCGATGCGATCCCTGCGGACAAGCAGCCTCTGGATGCGGGTTTTCAGAACCTGCCTCAACAGTTGCTGGACGAATACGAGTCCCAGGGAAGCGAGAGCCTGCTGGGACGCATCGAAGCGAAAGCACAGGAACTGCGTGAGCAGTCGGACCGGTTTGTCGTGCTGGGGATCGGCGGTTCTTACATGGGGATGCGGGCGCTGTTCGAAGCGTTGTGTCATCCCCTGCACAATGAACTGACCCGCGATCAGCGAGGCGGCGTGCCGCGCCTGTATTTTGAAGGGAACAATGTCGACAACGATTCGATTACGGCATTGCAGGAGCTGTTAAAGACGAGTTGCCTGGATCCTAAGGATGTACTGCAGCGGTGGAGTATGACCGTCATCAGTAAATCCGGGGGAACTCTGGAAACCGCCCTCGGCTTCCGCCTGTTCCGCGAATCACTGGACGCGTATTACGGAGCCGATTCCGAAGAGAGCCGGTCTTTAGTGGTGCCGATCACCGGGCTGGAAGGAAAGCTGCGGAACTTCTCCAATCATAAAGGGTATCCGGAAGTCTTTCCGATTCCCGACAATGTGGGCGGCCGGTTTTCGGTCTTCACGTCGGTCGGTCTGTTCCCGGCTGCCGTGCTGGGCATTGATCTGAAAGCGTTGCTGCAGGGGGCCGCGGACATGACGCGTCTGTTCAACTCACAGCCGATGGGGGACAACCCGGTGCTGGATTACACGGCGACCTGTCACCTGTTTGAGCGGGAGAAGAACGTATCGATGCGGATCCTTTCGACCTGGGGCAAGCGTCTGGAAGCGCTGGGTCTGTGGTACGATCAGCTGCTGGCCGAAAGTCTCGGTAAAGAAGAGAAGGGCGCGACGCCGCTGACCGTGGTCAACACCCGCGACCTGCACAGCCGGGGACAGCAGCACCAGGAAGGTGTGCGTGACAAGCTGATCACCAACGTGATTGTCGAGCGTCCGGACAGCGAGCCAATCTCCGTGCCTGTCGTTCCCGAAGAAGAAAATCAGGATCAGCTGAATAAGCTGAAAGGCAAAACGGTTCCCGACGTGCTCTCTGCGGCGATCGAAGGGACCAACCAGGCTTATGCCGACGTGCATCGCCCGACGGCGGATCTGATCCTGCCGAACCTGGACGCCTATACGGTCGGCCAGACCCTGCAGATGCTGATGCTGGCGACGGTGCTCGAAGGCCGGTTGATCAATATCAATCCCTACGGGCAGCCGGGTGTGGAAGCCTATAAGAAGAACATGCAGGAAGTATTGAGCCGCTAAGGCGACATTCAGAGCAGTACTAATATAGAGAACGCCCCGGATCAGGCAGACACTGGTCCGGGGCGTTTTTGTTCAGTTTTGATTTCAGGGGCCGCTTAGCTGGGGACTTCCTGATTTTTGTCGATGGGGACGCCGATCATCTGGCCACTGAAGACCATGCTGTTGTTGACGAGTCCCTGGAAGTTGAATTCTGCCCGTTTGCCGGCACGGATGCGGGCCAGCTGAGCCATAATCACCAGTCGCTGATTGGGGAAAACGGGGCTGCGGAAGCGAACATCGTTCATTCCGCCGAAGCCGAGGAAGTCGCCTCCCAGCAGTTTGAACTTGCGGGCATAGAAGCCGGCCAGTTGAGCGGAACATTCACAGAGGATGACGCCGGGCATCAGGGGGAAGTCGGGCATGTGGCCACGAACCCAGAATTCGTCTTCGGTGACATCTTTGAAGCCGACGATGCCATGCTTTTCATTATCTACATGGACAATCCCCGTCAGCTGCTCCATTTCAAATCGCTGAGGATTGATTTCTCTGATGTCTTCGATTCCAAAAATCGGGTTTTCAAAATCGAAGTCAATTCCTTCATAAAGCAATTTGGGAGGCATGGTCTCTCTTCTCCAATAAGGGCGTCAATATCTGAGGTACGACCCTGGTTCCCTTTCAGGGCCATCAGGTGCAGGAAATGTATATAGTCAATGGGTTTAGGTGTCAGACGGGTTGGTTCATCCAGGTGGAAATGCGAGCCCGGTATCTGATAAGCCAGAAATATTAGCAGAATCGGTGGAATATGTTAATCGAGGATTTCAGCTATTTGGCTCAAATTGGTGATCAACCTGTCAGGTTTGGTATCAGGGCTTCTGACTTCTGCTTTGCTGGCGTGAATGCTGAGTGAATCGCCGGCAAACAGGGCGGTTTTCATCCCGAAACTCCGGGCGATCGCCAGGTCATCGGGGATGCGGGAGCCGACGTGCAGAATTTCCTCAGGGGGGATGCCCTGCTGATCGAAGCGTTCAAGGAGTGTCTCGTACAGACTGGCCGAGGGTTTTCGGACTGTTTTGCGATAAGAGAAACAGAAACATTCCTGCGTGAACAGCTCGGACAGGGGCGGAAGTGTTCCCTGAGTGCCTAATGACCGCAGGAGTTGCACCAGAGTGAACGGCTGGGCATCCGCAAACAAAGCGACTTTCTTGCCGTACTGACTGAGCTGGCAGAGTGACTCCAGGGCATTGGGCATGGGAGCGATTCCCTGCAGGCTGGAGTGGAAGAAGTAGGCGACCTTCAGACTGAAGTCGTCGAGGTTCCCGTAAAAGGATTCGTCGAACGTGTATTCGTTTTTCTGCAGGCGTTCGATGAGCAGTTTCCAGAGGTCGGCGGAGTTGATTTCCGGCTTTTCCCCTTTGGCGACCTTTCCGCCGAGTTGCTGGTCTTCGAGCAGCGAGCGGTATTGGGAGAGCATGTATTCCCAGGGGGCCCCCGGTTTGCGGGACATGCTGTTCCACATATTGAACTCTTTGATTGTCTTATCGAGGGCGATCTGCATGCGGAGCTGTTGTTGATGGTCGAACAGAAGTTCGCCGTCGGTGATGTGCAGCAGGGTGCCATAGATACTGAAGGTGATCGCGGAGATGCGTTTCAGCGGTTTTAGAAAGGGCGTCGCCTTGGGGGTTTCCAGCGCGGGAGCCGTGGGCCAGATCAGATCATCCCGGTTGGATAACCAGTCAGCGTATTCTTGAAGAGTCTGCGGCATAAGGGTTGTATTTCAGATCGTATATCGAGTCAGCTGTCGCTGGAAGCAGCTGACATTCAGAAACCAGAACGGGCCTGTCGGGAATGTGATGAACGATTCGGTGAATGCCGTTGTAAACTCTGCCTGGGAGATGAATTTGACAGACAGACAACCGGAATTCAATGTGATCTTAGACGGGTGGATATGGACAGGGCAAGCGAAAAGGCAAAAATCGGTTGGCTTCTCCGGTGAACAGGCTATGAGGCCGCAGGAAAAAAAGAACCAACACTGATCGATATATCCGTCGTAATAGAGACGACAGTTCCAATACATTGAACCAGAGACGGGTTGCTGTTGTCATAACGGTTATCCGCTCGGAGCAGGCTTACCCCGGGGAAAATCAGCGGAACCTGATACGAAAACTCAAGTCACCCCAGAAATAAGGTTCACATCTTAAGCATTTCCCCGGGACGTATTAAGTGCCTGTTTTACAGGGCATTAGAGCATAATATCCCTCACAGCTGATTCTTCCGTACCAGCTATTCCGAGTGTCTCTGTCACTACTGCACTCTCTCTTGTCAAAGAACTTAAAGTCCTCACGGCAGTTTCGTCGATGCAATTAGGGCAGACGGTTGAAACCGGAAAGACGTAAAAACCACGTCGAGCCAGTCAACACCAGTTTGAATGGTTCAATCCGATCAACAGTCTGTAAGGGGGGAGAGGACAAGACGGATCTAGTCTGACGAACTGATCTGAATGGTATTGCGATTGTCATTCAGTCCGACCCCAAAAGTATTACGTACCAGATCCCAAATTTCCTTAAAATTAAAGATTGGCATTTTGAAACAGTTTCTGGAGATGCTGTCTCCAGAGACAAACCCCGACCCAAGACTACACAGGTTACAACGTGAACTGACTGGCCAGGATAGCCGCAAACTGTAGTAGGGGTTAAAGCAGAAGAAAAGTAACCTTTCTTCGACGAGATTTGCCAAGCATGTGATTGGAGAGCCCGCAATGAAAACGATCTTCACTACTGGCCAAGTAGCAAAGATCTGTAAGGTTGCACCCCGCACGGTTAGTAAGTGGTTCGACTCTGGACGCCTGAGAGGCTACCGGATCCCCGGTTCTCAGGACCGCCGAATCCCACGTGAGCACCTTATTCGATTTCTTAAAGAACACGGCATGCCATTAGGCGAACTGGAAGACGAAGCGATGGGCAAACTGCTGCTCGTCGGTGCCGATACCCAGGTTCGAGCCAGCCTTGACGATCTGATGGCAACAGAAGACTTCAAAATTGAATACGCCGTGAGCGGTTTTGAAGCCGGTATCCAGGCAGAATCACTGCACCCCGACTGCGTAATCGTTGATTTCGCCATGGGTCGCAACGAAGCTCTGATGATCGCACAAAACCTGCGACGCAACAAAGACTACACCGACTCTGTTCTGATTGCCCTGCTGAGCGATGAAGACAACGCCAGCGGTTTCGACAGAACACTGTTTAACGAAACTTTCCGGAAACCATTTGACGCTGCATTGCTGGCCGAACGGATTCGGACCCTGGTTGGACGTAAAAAGCAGATCGCCTAATAGACCGGGCAGGAATGCCTTAAGGTGAGATTGCCAGGGACGTGTAGTTCTCGATATTATGGACGGTGTCGAGAGAACGGCCCGCTGGCCAACCAGAACAATCGCAAAGGGATTTGCTGGTTTGCGTGAACGACTAAACCCGGCCAAGAGGTAACACTCTTGGTCGGGTTTTTTTATTGCGCCCCGGAAGTAATGTCACCATGAATCAATCCACAACACAAGCGCCGCTGAGCACCCGCGAGAAACTGAAGCCCGCCGCCTGGTATGCGCTGCTGGCCTGCCTGGCATTTCTGCTGGTGGCGGCCCGCCTGGACTGTGCCCAGGATCTGTCGCTCACCGGTCCGGGCCCCGGGATGACGGTCGACGAACCGTTCAACGTGGGGCAGGGTGTGTTCCTGGTGCGTGCGATTCGCGTCTATGGGCTGGGTATCATCGCCCCGGAGAGCCTGCGGGAGATCTTCGAACATGAGAACTATCTGCCCGATCATCCGCCGCTGGGACGTCTGTTGATTGGCATCGCCCATGAAACGGTGGCGGGGCTGGCGGGAGAGGGAGAGCGACCGTTCGTGGTGACCTATGGTCGCTACGCGTCGGCACTCTGTTTCGCCTGCCTGGTGTTCGTGGTGGGCTGGTTTACCTCTCAGCGGTCCGGTCATTTCGCGGGCGTAGTGGCTGCTGTCGCGCTGATCGCGCTGCCCCGGGTGTTCGGACATGCGCATCTGGCGGCACTGGAGACGGTGACGGCGCTGTTCTATGTGACCGCGGTGCTCGCGGTGATCCGGTTCTGGGATACTACGGAACCGCCGACCGCGAAGCGGGCCTGCCTGACCGGTATTCTGCTCGGACTGGCGCTGCTGACCAAGATTCAGGCGGTACTGATTCCGATTCCCGTGATCATCTGGGCGCTGTGGAAGTGGCGTCTCAAGGCGATCAAGCCGCTCCTCTGCTGGGGAGGTGTGGGTGTGCTCGTCTTCTTTGCGGGCTGGCCATGGCTCTGGTTTGATCCGGTCGGGCACCTCAGTGAATACCTGGGACGAACCACGGGCCGGGCTGCCATCTATATCGATTACTTTGGAACGAAATACGCCGACCGCGATGTTCCCTGGCATTACCCCTGGGTGATGCTGCTGGTGACGATCCCACTGGGTTTGCTGGTACTGGCGTTGATTGGTGGCTGGAAGACGGGCCGCCGTTCAGAGGCAGAGCGTGAGCAGCGATCCAGCGGTGGAGTGCTGCTGATCGGTTCGCTGCTCTGGCCACTCATGCTGTTTTCCTGGCCCGGGATTACGGTCTACGACGGCGTGCGGTTATTTCTGATGGTCTTTCCCATGGCGGCGATTCTGATCGGTGTGGGGGCAGCACAGAGCTGTGAGTGGCTGCAGCAGCAATTTTCCATGCGAGTAGCCCGCACTGCGGTGGGACTGCTGATCCTGACGCAGGCGTATGCTGCATTCGCTTTCAGTCCCTGCTGGCTGAGTTATTACAGCCTGCTGACAGGGGGACTGCAGGGAGCGAACGCACTGGGGATGGAAGTCACCTACTGGGGCGATTCCATCACCGCGGACATGCTGCACGATGTGGTGGAGCGGGTGCCCGAGAATTCGTATCTCCAGCTGGCACCGATCCTGCATCCGGCTTACATACAGATGCTACAGGAGACGCCGGAAGTGAAACGGAAGGGGATCAAGCTGATCCCCTTCGATTCCGAACGTCAGGGCGTTTCTGAATATGTGTTGTACTTCCAGCGGAAGCCTTACCTGCCGGAAGAACTGCAGCCACGTGAGTCCGCTGCGTGGCAGACCGAGATTGCCGTCGTGCGGAAGCAGGTGCCTTTAGCACGGCTGGTGCGACTCAATCCGCCCCGCTGAAGTCTTATTGATCCAGGGGCAGTGAAGGGTGGAAACCCGGGATCTTGCAGGGGATGCGATACAAACCGCTGCCTGCGGTGATGTAGAGCGTCGATGCATCCTTGCCGATGCCGAACGTGCAGTTGGTAGGCATTTCCGGCGTGGGGATGTAGGCCAGTTCTTTGCCTTCAGGAGAGAAGACCACGATGCCATACCGGCTCTCGGCGCGAAAGGCGGCGTAGACGTTTCCTTTCTGATCGACGGTCATGCCGTCAATGCCGGTCTCTTTCGAACCGAAGTCGGCCAGGACTTTTTTCTTACCCAGAGAACCATCGGCCTTGATCGGGAAGGCGTTGAGGGTCATCCGTTTTTTGGGGTTTTTCGGAGGAACTTTCTCGAGTCCAGAGAGACCGTTGTTGGTTTCTGCGACGTAGAGGGTTTTGCCATCCGGGGAGACGACGACGCCGTTGGGTTTGGTAATGTCGGTCGTGGCCCGCTGGACGGTTTTCTTTTTCGGGTCATAGCGGAAGACGCTCATGTGATCGAGTTCGAGTGGTTCGAATCCGACGTAACGGGGATCGGTGAAATAGACCCAGCCTTTGGGGTGGATTACCAGGTCGTTCGGTGCGTTGAATTTCTTGCCTTCGAATTTGTCGACCAGGCAAACGGGTTTGCCTGTTTTGGAGATCCGCGCCAGGCACTGTTTGCCGTTGTTGGCACCACAGGCTGCGAGCAGTCGTCCCTTCTGGTCGATCATGAGTCCGTTGCTCTGACCACTGTCCGCACTGAAGACGCTGGTCTTACCGGTTGTGGGATCGAAGGTCATGATTTTGCCTTTACCGCCGGCGAAGTTGATATCGCTGAAGTAGATCAGCCCGTCAACATCGACGCAGGCTCCTTCGGTGAAGCCTTTGTCGACCCAGAGGGTTTCGACTTTGGCATCCGGGGAGACGATCGACGCGTCGCCGCTGGGGGCGGCGGTTTCAGCAGAGACCCGGGAGCCGGTCAGTCCGGAGATGACGATTCCCAGTACAAGAACGTGTTGCCAGTGGATCATGGTTTGTTCCTCTTCTGTAACTGTGAGAGCAGGTCGAGCGAATGAATGAGCACAGCGAGCGGACTTTGATCTAACTTAAGACGCGGGTTCCTCGGCGGTTTGTGTTACGGGGGCTTGTGAATTATTGCGTACGAGCCAGAGCGAAGGCACCGCGAGGACGGCACCGGCGGTCGGGCCGATGAGATAGAGCCAGAGTGATTCCAGATGGCCGCTGACCAGGGCCGGGGCCAGGGAACGGGCCGGGTTCATCGAGGCGCCGCAGATCGGGCCGGCGAACATGGCTTCCAATGCGATCACGGCGCCAATCGCGACACCGGCGAGGATGCCGGTCTCTTTCGCGCCGGTACTCACGCATAAGACGACGAACATCAGGATCCAGGTGAGGACCGCTTCCAGTATCAGCGACTGGATCTCCGTGCCTGCAGGCAGGGTCATGCCGTAGTTGGTCAGGCCCGGGAACGTGATTTTCAACAGCAGGCAGGCGGCGAGGGCGCCGATGACCTGGCAGATGATATAGGGGAGCACCTGGTTGCCCGGGAAGCGTTTGCCGACCCAGAAGGCGATCGTGACAGCGGGGTTTATATGTGCGCCGGAGATTTCGCCGATGGCGTAAATAATCGCGGTGACAACCAGGCCGAAGACCAGGGCGATGCCGACGTGCGTCACGGTTCCCTCGGAAACCTGGTTAGTGACAATGGCGCCTGCGCCGCAGAACAGCAGAATGAAGGTACCGAAGATCTCCGCGAAGTATTTTTGCATCAGTGGTCGTATCCCGTGGGTGATTTTTAAAGGGGCAGTGGTCGTTTAATCGTTTTTCGGTCGAGGTGGATTGAGCCAGTGTCCGGAAGGATCGGAGCCGGCGACAATGACACCTTTGGCGTTCCAGTCCATCCCGGCGCGGACGTCTGCGGCACAATAGCGGAGAGTAAGTCCACAGCGGCGGCGGTCGGACTGGTTGGCTTCGGAACCGTGCAGGAGCAGGTCGGAGTGAATCGAAATCTCGCCGGCTTTCAATGTATCGTCAACGGGAGCGCCGTACTGTTCGGGATTGTCGATGGTCTGATTGAGTACGTTGTCTTCATGGGAACCGCTGGGGCGGTAGGTCATGTGTCCGTAGTGATGACTGCCGGCGATGAACCGCATGTTGGCGTTTTCCGGGTCGGCGTCATCGATGGCCAGCCAGACCGTGACCGCCTTAGAGGGGGACAGCGGCCAGTAACTGGCGTCCTGATGCCAGGAGACGGCCTTCCCGTCATGGGGCATTTTGCAGAAGAAATGCGATCCCCAGGCAATCACGTTATCGCCGAGCAGGTCTTTGACATGGGCGACGATCCTGGGATGGGTGAGCAGATCGTAGACTGTGCCGTACTTCATGTGGGCGGTGCTTATCGAGTAGCTGTTCCCACCCGCGGCGATGACCTGCTCCAGCAGTCGATCAAAGTATTCGCGGTTGGCGATGACTTCCTGGTCGTCAAAGATGCGAATGCCACGGAGGAAGCCGTCACGGTTGAAGTCTTCGATCTGTGCAACCGTCAGCAGTTGCGGATCAGCAGTGGTGGAAGGATAAAACTTGAGATCGCGCTCAAGTTGAGACAGTTCTTCTTCGAGGGGGACTGCCTTGAAGTCTTTGGAGTCAGCCATACCGGTTCTCGTCGTGTTTCAAGAGAATGAATGAGTCGCTGTTTCAGCCGGCGGAAGTGCCGGTTCTCCCACGGGAGAGATCAGAATTCATTGTAAATCGGAACAGGTCGGGGAACAACTTAGAAGTGGAAGTTCACGAGGATCGAGGTAGAACGGGGCGAATAGGGCTCCCATCGTCAGGTAACCGGGGATGTATTTAGTCATCAATCAGGTCGGGTGGCCTCGAATGGAATTCGAGGTTGTCGGAGACAACAGGAGGTTGCGGTGTACGTGTTCTGTTGTGGGAGGTTGTGCCTTACTTCAGGGAAAAAGGTAGGTGTCTTTGTTCTGCAGAGATCGATTTTTCTGAGACCTCCTGCTCGCTGCGCTCGGCTCGGATGATATCCGAGCCCACCCTTTCTATTGGGGGCCTGGATGGAGCAGTTGGTGCTGCTGAGTGAGAATGTGTCTTTGCAAACGGGAAGAACCGTGGCTAACATCCTGCAGCTAATTTTGAATTGCCGCGCAGTCGAAAGGGTTGTTGCAAGTGTCTACGACTTGCTGGCTGCTTTATCCGTTTTGGTTTTGGCCGTCGTGGTGGTGGTTGTGGTCGCTTTGCGGCTGGCGGCACTGGCGGCGAGCCCCTCGGCGGAGATCAGGTGCACGAGGTCCTGGGCATTCTGGTCCATCTCCATCACGAGTCCATCCACGCGGCCGGCCAGGTACATGTACATGATCAGCGAGGGGATGGCGATGCCCAGACCGAAGGCGGTAGTGAGCAGGGCCATCGCGATGCCAACGGCCAGTTCTTCCGCTTTGCCCATCGCACTGCTGTTGGCGATTTCGTTGAAGGCCTGGATCATACCGATCACGGTTCCCAGCAGACCCATCAGGGGGGCGACCGTAGCGACGCCGTTGATCACGCGGAGGTGTTTACGAAGTTGTGAGAGCTGACGTTCGCCGCCATCGATAATGGCCTGTTCGACTTCGACACTGGGCTTGCCCCATTTTCGAACGCCGTGCGCGAAGACCGAAGCGATCGGGCTCGGGTTTTCCTCACACAGTTTGAGGGCGGAGCGTGCGTTGAGCTTGCCGTCCCGCAGCAGCTTGAGAAAGCGGCTGACAAAATGCCGGGGAATGACGCGACCAGAGCGGAGAATCACCAGGCGTTCGATGATGAACCACATGGAGATGATGGAGGCGATCACGAAGGGGAGCAGGAAGTAGCCCATCTCTTCGATGATGTCTTCCGGCGTGGAAGGGATCACCTGCCGTTGTTTGACGGCGGCCACCGATTCGGGCAGGGGACCGTCGGGATCCGCTGCTTCCACGAGTTGATCTCCCCGCTGTTCGACGACTTTGGGCAGTCGCTCCTGGGCCGAGGCGAACGGGGAGAAGAGGACCAGCGTCACCAGGAGTGTCACGACCAGACTGACCAGTCGTCGAGAGGGACTCTGGACCGCGAGATCGGGAGTAGAGAATTCCTGTGGACTGTGGAAGAGTTTGATCATGAACCAGGGGTATCGCTGTGTAATGACTAATAAACCGGCCCGGAGCTTAGCCGGATCAACCGGAAGAGAGGCGCGGGATTGGATGAACCTGACTTACCCGGAATGGGGAATTCAGGTCGTGCTCTAGTTTACGCGAGATGCAATATGGCGTCGAGTCTGGATTGGGATTTCCCGCAGTTGGATTTCCTGATGCACGAACTTTGGGAACAGGCAGACAGTGTCCGTCAGGTGCCGGCCCGGGGCTGGACCTGCTGGATGCGTTCTTTGACGCGGGCGGCCAGTTCGTGTTCCGGGAAACGCTTCAAAAAGTCCTGATATGTTTTCAGCGCCTGTTTCCATTCCTTCAAAGCTTCGTGGCACATGCCGGCCTGAAACAGGGCCGGGGCCTGCCATTCGGGGAATTTATATTGAATATCGACCTGCAGATAGGCGAGCAGGGCTTCCTTGAATTTCTCCTGGATCATCAGGGTTTCAGCGAGCAGGAACTGGCATTTAGCCGCGGTTTCGGTGCGGCGGCTGTTTTCCGAGTCGATGATCTTCTGGAAGACTTTGCGGGCCTCATCGAATTTGGCCTGATTCTTCAGGCTGCGTCCCAGGACTTCTTCCGCCTGGTAGAGGAAGGGGCTCTCCGGGTCCCAGCTGCGGAACTGGTCGACGGTTTTCTGGACTTCCGCATATTTTTTCTGCCGGAAGTAGGTCTCAGCGAGCAACACCCAGACCCGTGGATACCAGGGACGGTCGCCCAGCTGTTCGGTCTGTTCTTTGGTTGTCAGGGTCAGCAGTTCTTTCTGAGCCGCTTCGACCTGGTTCAGGTACAGGGCGGCTTCCGCCTGGTGGAAACGGGCGAAGGCCGCGTATTCATTCTGGGGGAACCGCTTGAGCAGATCCTGGCTGAACTTCTCGACCTCTTTCCATTTCTGCTGTTCCAGATTGATTTCGATCAACCGGTAGAGGGAGACTTCCTGCACCTTCTGATCGGAATTTTCGGAAGCCTGCAGGGCGTCGAATTCTTTCGCGGCGGCATCGAGTTTGCCGGCAATGAGATCGCTTTCGGCGAGGCTCAGACGGGCATTGTCAGCCAGTTCGCTGTCCGGGGTCTCTTTGACGAGTCGGCGGAAGATCGCGTCTGACTCGTCGAACATTTCGGCTTCATAATTGATGAGTGCCCATTCATCGAGGATCTTATCCAGGTTGTCGGGCTTGGGGAATTTCGTCAGCAGGGCTTCGTAGGCCTTGTTGACTTCATCGATTTTTTTCAGCTGGAACAGCGTGCGGGCGGCCTGCAGTCCCGAGAGCATCGCATAACGCGAGGGGGCGAACTGCTTGAGGGTCTGTTGATAAACGTCGACTGCGGGCTGGAGCTTCTGGTCGCTTTCCAGGCTGCGGCCCTGCATGTAGGAGGCTTCCGCGGCCAGCGGGTTCTTAGGGAACTCTTTGGTGAACTGTTCGAAGTGTGTTGCCGCCGCGGGGAATTCATTCAGCTGAAACTCACTCCAGGCGAGACCCGACAGGCCGGCCGGGAATTCGGGAGAGGTCGCACCGCGCTCCACAATCTCAGCGAAGAACTTCTTCGCACGGCTCCACTGCTGGTTTTCGTAATTGCGTTCGGCCAGTTGTCGATAGGTCTGGATCAGCAGATCGAGATTCGGTTTGCGTTTTTCCAGTTCGGCCAGGTACTGATCGACTTCCGCGGGCTTGTTGTTTTTGGAAGTCAGGATAATCAGGTTTGCGAGGATCTGATCGTAGCGAGGTTCATTGGGGAATTGCTTAAGATACGTTTTGGCCAGCGACTCCGCTTCCGGGAATTTCTGCAGCGAGTTGAAGTTGTTGCTCTGCAGGATCAGGGCGTCCGCGTATTCGCTGGTGGTTTTGTCGGTGTTCGTGTCATCGAGGTACGGTTTCAGAACGTCGATCGACTTCTGGTATTCTTTCAGCTTCTGATAAGTCCGCGCGAGGTACAGTCGGGCCAGCAGTTGTGTGTTCTCAAGCTTGCTCTGGTCGAGTACGTTTTGAAAGTGTTTGACGGCGGCCTGCAGATCTTCGGGCTTGCCCTGGGCATCGCTGATGCGTCCTTTGAGCAGTTCCTGATGCAGGCGGAGTCCACTTTGGGGATACTCTTTTTCAAACCGGGCAGCGAGTTGAGCGGCTTCTTCGAGTTGATCGCTGAGCAGGGCGGCTTCGATGGCGAAGTGCAGGCTGTCGTCAGCCAGCTCACTCTGAGGCGACTGCTTGACCAGTTCCAGGAACAGGGTTTTGGCCTGAGCCTGTTTACCGCTGCGGAGCAGGGCGTCGGCCAGTTGATAGTTGATTAAGGGCTGCTGAGCGGACGAAGGTTTGGCTTTCTGGGCCTGTTCCAGCGCGGTGATGGCTTCCGAGAGCTGACCGGCGGCTTTGAGGCTGACCCCTTTCCAGTAGAGGGCATTGGCGGCCTGCGCGGGATCTTTGGCGACGATGTCGAACTGTTCCACGGCCTTGTCGTACTGTTTCAGATCGTAAAAGGCATAGCCGGCATTCAGGCGAGCCGTGATGCCCAGGGGACTTTCGGGGAATTTGGTGGGCAGTGCCAGAAAGGCATCCGCGGCTTGTTGGAATTGTCCGCGATCAAAGAGTGATGTGGCCAGTGCCATCTGGGCGTCGCTGGCCCGGGAATGGGTTTTCTGACTGGCGATCTGCAGGAAGCGTTTCTCTGCTTCCTCGGGTTGTTTGTTCTGCAGGTAAGCGGACGCGAGACCGAACTGGGCGTCCTGCGACATGGCGCCTTCCGGGTGCCGATCGAGGGAACGCTGGAAACTCTTGATCGCCAGGTCGGCTTTCCCCTGCCGGAGCAGCGCATCCCCGAAATAGGCATAGGCCCATTCTTCGAGGGCGTGATTGGGGTAGCGTTTGAGGAAGTCGGTGAACTCGGACTCGGCTGCTTTCAGGTCATCGAGCAGGTAACTGCACTCGGCGACGCGATACAGAGCGTCGGGGAGATTTTTATTCTGGGGATACTGCTTCACGAACTCCCGCAGAATGTCGCGGGCTGCTTTATACTTCTGCTGATTGACGAGCGTGAGCCCCAGGTAGAATTTTGCCAGGGGCACGTTTTCGTGGTTGGGGTACTCCTTGAGGTACTTCTGAAACGTCTCGGTCGCCAGTTCCCAGCGGTTCTGCTTGTAGAGGCCGATGGCCAGCTGAAATTCATCACTGGCTTTGTCGGCCCGGACCAGGGTGGTCGGGAGCAGGCAGAGGCAGAGTAAAATCAGGGCGAACCTGCGGAGGGAAAAGGCATCAAAGGAAGGGAGCCGGAAACGTTGATTCATCATATTGAAATCGTCTGATCGGTCTTAATTAAGGAATCGTGAACACGCTCCCATCTTATCGTGGGAGTTCAGGCCGAGGCAAGCGGGCATCGCGAAAACTGCTTGTTCCCCGACGAAAACCCGCTCTTGAGGCTGTATTCTGCGCAGAAATATCCCCGTAACCCAACTGTCGATCCTTGGTTATCGACTGGTGTTCAGACTACGGGGAATCGGCGGACGGACGAACCGGGATCAACTGCCCTGGAAATGCTGGTCGGCGAAGTTGAGGTACTGTTCCCAGTCGAAGTCGGTCACATCGTGTTTGCCGGTGCGGATGTGGTAACCCATCTGCTTCTGGACGGGTTCGTTAATGCCGGGCATCTTGTCTGCACCGAAGCCGGAGGTGCCAAGCAGCTTGTAGACGGGCTCCGCATATTTGACCGAGAGGAATTCTCCCTTGGGATCGGCCCAGCGGTCTTCAACGGCACTCGCGACGTAGACGGGGCGGGGTGCGATCAGTGAGATCAGCATGTGTTGATCGACGGGGAGATCGTTTTCCTTGTCGATGTACTTATTGAAGTTGTCACAGAACCAGTGCGGGAATGCGTTGTTGATGACGTGCAGCGTTTCGCCGAAGCGACGACGGCTGAGGGCGGCACCGCCACATCCGGAGTCGTTAGAGATGACGAGGGCGAACCGTGGATCCTGTGCGCCGGCCCAGAGGGAGGTTTTCCCGAGACGGGAGTGTCCCATGACGGCGACTTTGTTCGCGTCGATCTGTTTGTCGGTTTCGAGGTAATCCAGGGCGCGGCTGAGTCCCCAGGCCCAGGCAGCGATCGTGCCCCATTCATCGGGCGCGGGTTTCTGTTTGGAATTGTAGAGGGCGTGCACGCCGTTCTTGAAGCCGTCGTCATAGTCGGGATCGATGTCGCCGCAGTAGATGGCGACGAGTCCGTAGCCACGATCGATGATCTTTTCGATGGGCCAGCGGGACGATGATTTGCCCCGTGAGTCTGCGGTGGCTTTATGATCGACGATGCCTTTCTCTTTGTTGGCCCGCATCCAGTGGTCGTTGAGTTTGACGTCTGTCTCATCGGTGATGGTGTGGTTGCCGTAAAAGTTGAGACCCATGAAGACAGGGACCGGCTTGGTGGCTTTGGCGGGGAGATAGATCAACAGATCCATCCGCGGTTCTTCTTTCTTGCCCGAGAAGTAGACCGAGACTTCTTTCCGGATGGCCTTGCCGCCGAGGGCATCGTTCTTGACGGAGGTGACTTCAAACAGCATGTCCTGGGGGGCTGCGGGGCTTTTGCCGTAGACTTCGGTTTCGAAGAGCTCCAGAATTTCGGGGCGGCGAACCTGCTGCCACTCCTCCGCTGAGTCGACCTTTTTTCCCTTGCTGGTAACAAGCGGGTCGGGGAGCTTGAATTCCGGGACCTGGCTTTCATCGTAATTGGGTTTGGGACGCTGGGCGTGGGCGGCGGGAGTCAGCAGCAGCGTAAGGCTGAGCAGGAACAGCAGACGTTTCATGGTGAGGCGGCCTTTATATTCTGGTGGGTCATCGATTGTGAGTTAAGAGGTTACTATTCTCAATCGTGCCGGTTTCCGCAAGGATTGGCAATATGAAACCGGCGGTGGACCGCGAAAGATACGAAATTTTATGAACCATGGTCGTAATGGAAAAATTTATGAACCACGAAATGCACGAAAGACACGAAAATTTTGGTGTATTTCTTTTGGTTATTCAGGATGATTGCGAAGCAAGTGTTTGATCTTTGATTCGATGATTCAGGCCCGCAATTGACGTCATGTGTCGAACACAGAAATCAAGCGAGATCATTAAAGGAGAGGTGAAACTGAAGATCAGCTTCCTTAGCTGTTTCTAATGCTTGAAGAAGACTGTCAAAAAATATGATTAACCGACTGGTGGAATATTTTGTCTGCTTCTTAAGGATGCGTCTGCGTAACTCGCCAACTAATTCAATCGCATCCTGTGGTTGAAACCACTCTTCAAGATTGTCTTCGTCATTTTTGTCTTTTTCCTCCATCAGTTCATGTTCCAGTAAATAAGCCTGATCTGCTGAAAAGAAGTCTTCAATAAAATTACAATCTAACTGGTTACACATATTGAATAAGTCTTTTCTAAATCGTGAGTAAAATCTCGCATCTTCGAGATTTCCCCAGTCAGCCCCGTTAATGCTCTGGCTGAATTTGATATAGATTTCTGATCTCAACAGTTCTATCCTTTTTTCAATGCTTTATAGGAACCGCGAAGGATACGCAAAAAAAACTTCAAATAGGGAGTTGTGTAGCAGCTGGTTTAGAATGAACCAAATCGATCGTAACTGGCGATGACATGACCGTCGCGAAACTTCACTGCATAAGTGGTGTGTTGATAGCGTGGCCAGCCGAGATAATATTCCGGGCTGTCCTCAAAGGCGAAGTGCTGCGCCGGCTTGCCCAGGATTTCCTCGACTTCTGACCTGGTTTGTCCTCGTTCAATTTTCTCAAACCGGGCATGGAACTCGGGGGCGGTATGCCAGTAGAGAGTCAGCGCATCTCGAAAGTGCCACACTGTTGAGATGAGGATGACAACGAGCGTCGCTGGAATCAGATATCGCGGCTTGAGTCTGGTTTGCATGGTTCTCTGGTGGATTGAAATTCGTGATTTCCCTTACACATTGTGACATTTCCTGTTGGTAATCGTGTCGTATTCCGCGAGGATTAGCAATATGAAATCGGGTTGGGACGGGAAAAGTTCGAAATCTGGGAACTGTAAAAGTTATGAATATTATGATGAACCACGAACAGCACGAAAGACACGAGAATACTGCTGTGTGATATACTATTGAAAATCAAGGAATACTCAGTGATTCCAGTTTTTTGATGACATCATTGTATTTCGCGGAGACAAGTCCGGCCCTTGGGTGGTACCGGAATCCGGAGTGTTCACGACCTGCAGCTTTCAGTGCCTGTTCGGCATGGCTGCGGGCCGATTCTACATCATCGGTATCAGCGGCAATCAAGGCGTGGGTGGTGTGCCAGAGAAATTCGTCCAAGGGTAACTCCAGGTCGGAGGCTGCCAACTGCAATAATTCACTGGCGCGGTTGTAGCAGTCTTGAATCCCGCCCGTGGCAATCAAGTAAGGGAGATTGTGTCTCGCACGACTCTGCACGTTGGGAAACTCGGCCTCGCGGGCAAGTGCGTCTTCATAAGCGACCAGTGCCTCCTCAATGCGGTCGAGTGACAGTAGTGCTTCGGCTCGTGTGCCGTGAGCCCATGCTAGAAATAAATCATCATATTCAAAGTAGCGATCAAGTAATTTAAGGGAGACCTCGGGATGAGTTTCTACCAGTGTGGTTGCCTGGATCCGGAGGTACTGAGCCTTATCTCGTGCTCGCGTCAACTTTTCATTGAAAGCACGTTCAATTTCAGCGTTCCAGGTTGTGTTTCGATACCAGTCATCGTTCATTTACACGAGATTCTTCGTCAAAATGGTAGAAATGGTTTTTATAATTTGAAAGTATGATTCTGTGCAGCAAGGTCGAGTCTTTCTGTATCCTGCCTCGGATCGAATCCCAGCATCGATTCACAAAATGTGATCTTTCTACTTTGCAAGCGTGATCAATTTCGCCACGATTGGCAATATGAAATCAGAATCAGATTGGAAAAGCTGGTTGTTTCTTTATCCGCTGCTGCAGGGGCTGGGCGGCGTGGGGTGGTGGTGTCTGTTGCTGGCGGTGCCGGAAAGTCGTGTGCTGTTTCTGTCGGAGACGCTGTCGGAGCGGGTGCTGCTGGCGTTCTGGCTGCCGGACGGGGTGGTGTTTGTGGGCGGTTCTTTTGTGCTGGCGTATGGTCTCTGGCGGCAGCGCTGCTGGGCGGGGCCGGTGTTGTATTTTCTGACGGGCGGCATTACTTACGTGAGCCTGTACTGTCTGTCGCTGAGCCTGGCGACGCAGGGGGGCTGGCTGGGAACCTGTCTGATGCTGGTGTGTCTGGGACTGATGCTGCTGGTTGTTTTTCTTGCAAAACGTTTTTGATGATAGATGTGAGGATGTGATGGGTGAAGATCGGGTTTATTTCCTGGGATACGAAAATGAACAAAACAGAGAGATTCGTGATGGTCTGCGGAAGCTGATGATCTCCGGTTGCACATTGACTGAACTCATCCATTTTGTTGAATCACGCTTGGGAAATGATATTGATCATAGAATTATTAAACGCTATTTGAGCGATGCTTTTGATGTGTTCGTCCGGAATTTTAAGAATACGGATAAAATGAAGCATCCACTTGAGCTGTCGATATTGACTTCGGCATTTATTACTCAGATTGTTGCCAACAGAGATGAATGGCAACCTGTGAATGATCGTCAAGATTGCTGGATGGACCACATTTACTCACAACCACCATTGGATGTTGAAGATTCAATACCGTTTAGTCTATCCAAGGAAGGTTGGGAGTCGCTTTCTGCTACGGATCAAGAAGCCCTTCATTTAGCGCGTCGAAACAGTGAAGAAACTGGCTATCGATCAGTCGTTCTTTCTGTGCTCTGTGAACAGCTGCAATTCCAATTGCGTGAGCTCAAAAGCCAGGATTCTTTGTAAGATTAATGCTGTGAGGAAGAAAGCCGGGGATGTTCAAGATCACGTTTCGACCGACGCGGGCTGAGACGCCACTGTGGTGGCTGCTGCTGAAGATTGTGCTGCAGACGGTCGTGTTCTGGACGCTGTTTCTGCTGGTGATTCCGGCGGGGCTGATCTGGCTGGAAGGGACCCTGGGCTGGCCGGCGTTTCGGTTCGACGGGCAGCGGGTACTGGGAGTGATCCTGTTTGTGCTGGGGGGGAGCCTGGGGCTGACGAGCGGGGCGACGATGGGCATTTATGGTCGCGGGACACCGGTCCCTTTCGATACGGCACGGCAGCTGGTGGTGGCGGGACCGTATCGGTTTGTACGGAACCCGATGGCGATTGCAGGGCTGGTGCAGGGGGCCGCCGTGGGTTTGTATTTTGGTAGCGGGCTGGTTCTGGCGTACGTGGTAGTGGGCATGGTGCTGTGGAATATTTGTGTGCGGCCGGTGGAGGAACAGGACCTGGAGACGCGATTCGGGGAGGCGTTTGTGGAATATCGCCGGGAGGTGCGGTGCTGGGTGCCGCGATGGAAGGGGTATCGAGTGGTGGGTAAATAAAAGGAAATTTGTATGAACCACGAAATGCACGAAAGACACGAAAGACTGCTGGGGAGGATTTGACTCGTAAGAGAGGCCATTAAGATTTTGGGAAATCAACCGGTTGATGTTGATCGTTTGTTGCCGGGTTAAGAAGATGGATTGCTGATCTGGCATGTGTCTGAATTCGATTTTATGATCATTAATCGCTGCAACGAACAATGTATCTGGGTAGAACCGTTTCTTTCCCTTTTTTCGAACCTGGGAAATAGTGTAATGCCATACACGGCTGAGCAGTTTCAATATTTCGAGCAGTTGATCAGGGGGGAAGCTGATATCAGCTGGCGCGCCTGGTGGAAACGGAATGAAGCGACGCTGAAAGTGCAGTTGCCACGGGCAGAATATCTGCGGATCAAGTTTGGACTGATTGAGTACGCTTTTAAGCTGTTGCAGGAAGCGGGGGTCGATATTGAATGGGGACCGGCGGCGTCTCGCGAGCACTACTATGCAAGACTGCATGAATCAGTGCTGGATGAAAAGGGGCGTCCCTCGGCTGAGTTCCAGCGGCAAAAGTACCAGGGTGCGTTACGGGACTTGAAGGCGGGAGATCAGGAAAAGGCTCAGAGGAAGATGAAAAGGATCATCAGGCAGGCGTTGAAAAACCGCGAAGAATATGAGTGTGAAGAACTCTGTGACATCCAGTTTGATGGAGCGCAGATGCTGGCCAGTGGCATTGATGATGAAATTAAGCTCGGCCTTGCTCTCACCCGAGAGATCGCCAGCCTGGATGACACCGATGATATCATCGGTGTGCCAATTCGGTATGCTCGAGACGCGTTGGCGAAATACGAAGGTACCTGATGAGGGCGGGGATTCTGGTGCTGACGAGTCTCTTCTGTCAGTATCCTGCTCGCTGCGCTCGGCCCGAGTTGCGTTCGGGGCGACCCGTTGAGGAACCTCGAAAAACGCGAAAGATTCGAAAAATTGTGAGCGGGATGGGGGCTGGACTCGAAAACTGCTTGATCAGTCATCCTCTTCTGTCTTTTCGAACTCGCTGGAGTGGGTTTGCGAATTTTTTCTGATGAGTTCTTCGAGGCTTGTGATTCCCATAAAAGCGGGCATCGCGCCCATTGATTTGTCGGTAGGAATAAATACGACAGAAGACTTCCCCTCGAGGCAGATTTCATAGAGCATATTCATAGATCGCAGTTGAAGGGCAATGGGATTGTCTGCGTATTTTTTGGAAGCAGCGATAATGGCATCGGCAGCCAGTTGTTCCGCATCAGCCAGGATCACACGTGCGCGTTTTTCGCGTTCCGCAGCCGCTTCGCGAGCGATGGCATCTTCCAGCTCTTTGGCAACAATGACGTCCTTGATTTCTACAGAAATCACGGTCACTCCCCATTTGGAAACGAATCCGTCAATGTGCTCTTTCAGCCGCTTTCCGATTTTGTCCCGTTCGGCGAGGAGCTCGTCAAGATTGGATTTCCCTACCATGTCCCGGATCGAGGATCGCGCGCTAAGCTGTGTGGCTTTATGGTAGTTATCGACGTTCAAAACGCACGCCTTGGGATCCATCACCTGGTAGAAGAGGATCGCATCCACTTCTACCGGAATGTTGTCTTTCGTCAGCCCTACCTGCATGGGGACCGTGTAGGTGATAATCCGCAAGTCGATCCGGTAGAGAACACGCGTGACGAGGGGGATGTAAAAGTATAAACCGGGCTCAACCATCCGGTAAAACTTCCCGAGGAAAAACAGGGCGTGACGCTCCCATTCTTTCACTGTACCAAAGAAAAACATGTGCATTGTCCTGGATGGAGGAAGCCGACATGGAGCCAGTTATGAAAGTGCGCCACATGAAAAGCGGCAGGTCTCAAAGGTGCTGTTTCTCTTATCATCCCCGAGTTCTGATGACTTAACAACTGCTTTTTAACAGATTAACGATTTTCCACGCAGTGGTTAAGTATTTTTCTGTAATACCGTTGAATGACGGTTTTGTGGAACCACGAAATGCATGAAAAGTTGTGGGCGGAATGGCGTTCGCCACCGGTTCTGGGATCGGCGTCAACCTTTTCTACCGGTGGCCAGGTAGCGTTTCTTATTTCGGATGGTCTATACCAAAGTCGTTTCAACCGGGGCTAATGCCCTGCGACTCATTTTCTGAGAGCATTTGCTGCGATTCATTCTGTCGGGTGGCCTCGGATGTAATCCAAGGTTGTCATGAGACAACAGGAGGTTGCGGAGCACGCGTTCTGTTATAGGGAAACGTACCTCATTATTCTGGAATGGAAAAGGTTGGTAACTTTGCTCTGTGCTGATCGATTTCTCTGAGACCTCCTGCTCGCTGCGCTCGGCTCGGATTTTATCCGAGCCCACCCGTCGTTCTTTTTTACCCGCGGCTGGCACCTTGCCGCTCGGGGTTGGTGGGGGGACTGTGATTCCCTTTAGGCGTTGGTACTGGTGGATTGTCGCCAGGCGGGCGACCACATGGGTTCGCCCCTACAACTCAAGGGTTGGGTTCCTTGTGATGAATTGATCTGTTGCTCTGACAGTTTCCTGTTGCCTGTCGGCAATCCCGGATTGCATCCGTGACCATCCGTGGGCACTGATTGGGGCGATTACTCGCCGAAGTGTTGTTTGAGGAAGGCGAGGCTTTTGTTGTTGGACCAGCGGTGGCCGCCTTGGAAGAAATCGGCGTCGATGTTTTCTTCTGCTCCTAAAACCTGGTAGACCTGCTGCAGTTTTTTGTAGCCCTGGCGGGCGGCGTCGATGGGGAAGATTTTGTCTTCGATGCCGTTGATGAGCAGGACCGGGCGGGGGGCGTGCAGGGCGACGACGTCGGACATTTCGCCGAACCGCATCATCTCGGGCATACACTGACACAAGCAGTGCGGCATGGCGTAGTAGGAGGCGCGGTAGGTTGAGAAGGCGCCGGCGATCATGGTGAGCTTGACGCGTTCGTCGAGGACGGGGAGGTACATGGCGGTGGCTCCGCCGCCGGAGAGGCCGGCGGCTGCGATGCGGTCCGGATCGACTTCGTCCTGTGTCTGCAGGAAGTCGATGACGCGCATGGCGTCCCAGCTGCGCTGGCCCTGCGGGGTACTGCCGATGAGGAGGGCGTTCATGGTCATCTGCAGACAACTGCGTTTGGTGTGTGAGACGCCGCGATCCTGGTCGCCGGCGGTTTCGTTCCAGCCCCGCATGACGATGGCGGCGGAGACGTAGCCGTGCTTCGCGAAGTAGACGGCGTAGTCGAGTTCGCTCTGGCGGGTCTTTTCTTTGTCGGCTTTGGTTTTGCCTTCATCGATGTAGGGGATGATGCCGCTGTGTCCGTGCATGCAGACGATCGCGGGGACTTTTTTCTTTAAGTTGTGCGGGACGAAGTAATAGACGGGAGCCCAATAGGCGGCTTCGGTGCGGATAAAGACTTTGTGGCGGGTGAAGGTGTCGAACTCTTTCTTTTCGGCCCACTTGACTTCCAGGGGGACGCGCTCGGGCATTTTACCCAGGATGCGGGTGACGGTCGGATGAAACTGTTTCCGCCAGGCTGCGTGCTCGGTTTTGTTTGTGGCCTGCCAGGCCTGCAGCGGTTCCATGGCGTTGGCGAGTTGCTGGTAGCTTTCGGTGACGGTATATGGTTTCTCGGCGGGGTCGCGTTCTGCTGCGGTTGCCGGAGTGATCAGCAGGCTGGTCAGGAGGGTGACGAGCAGGCTGCGGGTGAGTGTTTGCATGAGGTTTGACCGTTGTTCAAAAACAGGGGGCGGGTGACTTAGTGTATCATTCTATTACAGGGGAACGCTGGGGGAAGGTCAAGGGGGAGAATGGGGGTGAGGCTCGATCTGGGGTTTTCTGAACCACGAAATACACGAAAGGCACGAAAAAATTGTGTGCATTCGTCACCGCCTGATAAGGGAGAGTGCTCATTCGAGTGGTGACTGATGTGAGTGCCTGGTGTGTATCTCGCGTGAGGGGGGCGGCTGTGTAGAATGCAGGCCGGTTTACGTTGTGAGCGGAATGGCGTTCGGCATTGACTCTCGATCAGCATCAACCTTTTTACCGGCGGCTGGTGCCTTGGCGCTCACGGTTGGTGGGTGGGCTGTGCTTTCCTTTGGGTGTTGATACCGGTGGTGTGTCGCCAGGCGGGCGAACGCATGGGTTCGCCCCTACGACAGACAGGGGGTTGGTTTCGCTGTTGAGCGGTTGTTCTGTGACCTCCTGTTGCCTGTGGCAATCCCGGATTTCATTCGGGGTTACCTATTTTCTTTACCGCGAAAGGCACGAAAATATTTTGTGCGAGGTCAGCACAGTCTGGCGAGCCGACTGTGGCACCCGTTGTGTAATTTGTTTTTTGAGAGGTTGTCATGTTGAGAACGAAATTCGTGAACCGAGACAGGGAGGCCAGGACAGAATTTTGTCCCGATGTGGCCGGATTTTGTCCTGGTGTGTCCAGGTTTTTGTCCCTGTGTGACCGGAGTTTGTCCTGGTCTGCCGTGAACAATATGTGGGAAACATTTTGCATGAGTTCTGTTTGCTCCAGTGAAAACCCGGTGAATAGCGGCGGGGATTCAGGTGCTGTTGCGTCAGTGGTGTCTGGTGTTCCGGTGCACGCTGACCTGCCTCGCGCGCGAGCCAGAGGGGAACAGCATACGATTCGGGAGGGGCGGTTCAAGGGGAGTTTGTGCAGTAAATACGGGTAAAATGAGCACCTGATTGCGGGGTTCATGTCAGGGGAAACGACAAATAAGTTCCTCAATCTCGTATTTCTGGTATATAATGGCTAAGATATTCGCTTCGAACCGAGAACTGTCTGAATCTTCACAACTGACATATATCGGCACTATGGGGTGCCTGGATCTGATTTATGAAACATCTGTCTCAAGCAGAAGAAATTGAGGAAATCCGCCAGCTGGTGCGGAAGAGTGGCCTGCGGAGTACGGCGGCCCGGATTACCGTGATCCAGTTTTTGCGGAAGGCGAAGTCTCCGCTGACGCACGCCGAGATTGCAGAAGATCTGACCCCCATGGGCTTTGATAAAGCGACCGTGTATCGCAACCTGATTGACCTGGCGGATGCAGGTCTGGTGAAACGGACCGAGCTGGGCGATCATGCCTGGCGGTTCGAATTACGGAACCCGGATGAGCCGGAAGATGCAGAGCATCCGCACTTTGTCTGTACGGAATGCGGCAGTGTTTCGTGCCTGCACGATGTGGATTTCAAGACTCCCAAGAACAAGCAGTGGGCGGCGGTCGGTAAAGTGACCGAGATCCTGCTTAAGGGAATCTGCAGCGAGTGTGAAGAGGAAGAGTGAGCGCTGGTCAGTGGTCGTGCTTGTGCTCGTGGGAATGCGAGTGACCGTCGTCTGATTCTTCCGCGTGCGAGCCGTGGTTGTGAACGTGTTCGGGTTCGAGAAAGCCGATGCCGTACGCGAGGGCGATGCCGAGCAGGAGTACGAACGAGAGTCGGAAGCGGTTATGCGAATGGAATTCCATTTCCGGCAGCAGGTCGCCCAGCGAGATACAGATAAAGACGCCCGCGGCGAAGGCCAGGGCACAGCCGATGATGATGTGCTGGTTATCGGAAAACTGCTGTACTCCGAGGAAGAAGAGCAGGGCACCGAGGGGGCACATCAACGCGAAGCCGATGTTGACGGCGTTTCTCCAGCCGGCAGACCAGCCACCCGCAGCCATCAGCGATGTGATCGAAACGGCATCTAGTGGTTTGTGTAGTGCGATCGCCAGAAAAGTTCCGAGGCCGAACAAAGAGAGAAAGACTTCGTGGTGTTGCTCGGCTATGATACTGGCGCCGAGAGCGAGCCCGTCGATCAGTGTGTGCAGGGCCAGGCCCAGGGCGATGCCGACCCAGCTCAAATGATGCGAGTGGGCATGCGTGTGCGAATGGACCGGCGCGTGCGCGTGATGCTGATCGCAGTCGTGATCGTGGTCATGGTCATGTGTGTGTCCTTCTTCTTCGAGTTCCACGGTACCGTGCTGGTGAAAGTGGAAGGTTCTCAGCAGGAAGAAGAGCGTGATGATGCCGGTCATCATCCACCAGACGGCGCGGTCAATCGATCCCATTTCGGCGACCGCGTGTGGCAGAAGATGAAAGACGCCGATGCCCAGCATAAGTCCGCCGACAAAACTGATGAGCGTTTCCATGCGGGTGTGTGTCAGTTTGACAAACGAGGGGAGCCAGCCTCCCATTAAGGACGAGAAGACAATCAGCGCGCAATAGATGCCAAGCAGTGTGTATGACCAGCCGGTGCCGTTGTCGGAAGCCGGTTCTGTCGTGGATTCCTCAGTGGCGGTGCTGGTCGTTTTTTCCGGGTGCGGGTGAGTGTGTTCGGCAGCCGCGGCCTGGGTGGGGCGCGAGGTGAAAAAGCCGGGCGCTACCAGGAAGGTGACCAGGGGAATCGTGAGCAGCAGAAAGGTCAACCGCACGTCGTTTTTGAGGTGTGACAGGGGTTTCATGGGATCAGAACAATCAGCATTGAGCGTGAACTTGAAGCGGACTTAGCGGGAATGGAATTCTCTATCGGCGTTCAAGTATTGTAATAGCAAATAAATTGCGATTGAATTTAGCTTTTACGATGAATCAAGACAAGAGCCGTCCCGTGTTGATTGGGGAAGTTTCTGAACTTCTGCACCGCGGGTCAGGGGTTGGGGAGGCGATTCGGAGCAGATCCCGCTGTACGGAGGGTTTTACCCCGGTTTGAGGCACTGTTTGCAGGCTCGAAGCAGCGTTTCCTTAAGTGGGTTTATTAAAGGGATGTGCGACTCCACTAAAGATAAGTGCAGTTATTGCCTCACTTTACCCTGTTAAACTCTTCCGGTTAGGGGTTCTGTTCGGAGTGTTCCTGGGGTGCGGCCAATTGTGAAGCGTCTTAACAGTTTCTTAATATTTGCTTCAAAAAAGATCCGCCGATAAGCGAATACAGGATCACGTTGTTTTTACAGGCATGTGGAAATACGGATTAATTAGTAAAACCGCCTGGTAAGGAAGCCGGGCCTTGAACATCAGGGATGAAGATGCGCACATTCATTAAGACTGCAGGTTTCCTGCTCTTACTGGGGACACTGTTTCGTACAACCAGTGTCTTTGCGGAAGATGCTCGAATCGATTCTGCTCAACTGGAGCGCCTGCTGGACCGTTTAGAAGCAGCGGAACAGCGGATCCAGGAGCTGGAGCAGAAGAAGGAAGAGCCTAAGCAGCAGACACCACCGCCCGCCCCGACTTCCCGGATGGCGCCTCCTCCTCAGCTGGAAGCAGCAAGTGGGGGACTGGACGATTCCGAGCAGCTATTGATCAACAACTTCTACGATGAAGCGGGAGACAACGCTCTGGAGAGCCGCCTGTCGACTCTGGAAGAGGACTGGAAAAAGTTCTCCGAATCAGAGCAGGCCAAGAAAGCCGAAGATGCCGCCAAGCCGACTACCTTGAAAGTCTTTGGTCGTATTCACCTGGATGGCTGGAACTTCTCTAACAGCACTCCGGGGATCGACTCCTTTAATGATCCGACCGACCCGACCGATCCACAGAACCGTGTTGGATTCCGTCGTGTGCGTATCGGGGTGTCTGGTAAAATCAAAGACAACATGCTCTACAAATTCGAGTATGACTTCGCCGATCCTGGTGACCCCGCGTTCAAAGACGTTTACATGGGATGGGACGACCTGCCGGTCTTTCAGACACTGTTGATTGGTAACCAGAAGCGTCCGCTGGGTATGGACCACCTTAACAGTAGTCGTTACAACTGGTTCATGGAACGTCCGCTGGTGATCGAAGCGTTCAACCAGGATGCACGTCGTCTGGGGATTTGTGCCTACGGCGTTTCGGATGATGAGACCTGGAACTGGCGTTACGGTATCTTCAACCTGGAAGATATCTCGAAAGACGGGGCGTACATTGGCGACGCAGGTCAGTATTCGATCAACGGTCGTTTTGCCGGTACTCCCTGGTACGATGAAACCTCGGGTGGTCGCGGTTACCTGCACCTGGCTGTCGCCGACATGTGGGCCAAGCCGGATGGCGATCCGAGTGCGACCGCTTCGAACAACAACGAAGCCCGTTTCCGGACCCGTCCTGAAGCCCGTACCAGCAGCCGCTGGATTGACACCGGTGCGATTGCAGGAGCCGAATGGTTCAACACACTGGGCTTCGAAGCGATGTTGAACATCGGATCTTTCGGGGTCGTCAGCGAATACCAGGTGACTCATGTGGGCCGCGGTTCGCAGGGATCTCAGCTGACGTTTGAAGGTGCTTATGTCGAGGCTGGTTACTTCCTGACTGGCGAATATCAGCCGATCGACCGCAAGTCTGGAACCATTGGCCGTGTCAAGCCGCTGGAGAACTTCTTCCTGGTTCGTACTTGTGACGACGAAATCGGTGGTGGCTGGGGTGCGTGGCAGGTTGTGGCCCGTTACTCCTACCTGGACCTGTCTAACGGAAATATCACCGGTGGTGATGAAACCAACTTCACCTTTGGTATGAACTGGTGGTGGAACTCTCACTCACGTGTGCAGTTCAACTACATCCATGCTCAGATTGATGACCGTGGTCCGATCAACGGATATACCGGCGGTCGATCCGACATCTTCGGTGCCCGGTTTATGGTGGACTTCTAAGCCAGGTTCCAACTCAGCGACTATCAATATTTGAAAATTAAAATCTCAGGAAGTGAGAATTATGAAATATTTAGCAATCGTTGTGCTGGCAGTCACGGTCAGCCTGTCGGGGGGAACTCAGAGTTCAGCCGGAAACGGCGCCCCCTGTTGCGACAAAGCAAACGGTGCGTGCGGCAGCTGCAACAGCTGTAACAGTTGTTCTCAGGGTTGTAAGACCTGTCGGCTGTACGTCGAAACGCTAAAAGTGAAGAAGCATTGTTTCTTTACTGAATGCAAAGATATCTGTATTCCACCCGTGCGGTTTCCCTGGCAGAAGTGCTGCGACCTGAAGTGCGGTAAGGTCAAGACCGTGCGTGTGCTGAAAAAGCACGAATACAAGTGTGATAAATGCGGATACAAGTGGACGGTGGAAGATCTCTGCGGGAACTGCAACAGTGGTGCCTGCGAGGCCATGCCTCCCGCTCCTGCGAAGTCAGCCCAGGCGCAGCCTCCGCTGGCACCAGCGACTTCAATCAGAAAACGGTAATCTGATTGGGTGAACAGGTTCCGTTTCTGACGAGGCCTGTGACAATGAAGTCAGATCAATACGCCTCCTCGGTCTCAGTACGCGAGGAGGCGTTTATCTGTTGGCGGGCCAGCTTGATGGAAAATGATTTCATGCGATCTTTGATGCTTTCAATCAGGGCCAGTTCTGGCATAATTAAAGAGCGTCAGCCTGGTGCCGCTCAGATGTTCTTTCCCTTCCTGATTGTTGAGTGACAGCATGATCTGTATTTCTGTAACTCCCGAATCCCGTAACTTTGCCAAGGTCGATATCCTGAATGCAGCCGCACAGTGCGACCTGGTAGAACTCTGCCTGGACCGGTTGATTAAGACGCCCGATATCGGCGATCTGATCTCAGGTTTCGAAGTGCCGATTCTGGTTTCCTGTCGGCATTCCGAGGAAGGGGGGCAGTTCAAAGGCACGGAAGCGGAGCGGGTTCAGCTGCTCAAGCAGGCGATCATCGCCGAGCCGGAATACATTGAGCTGGACCTGGAAACAGCGCGACAGATTCCCCGCTTCGGCAAGACCAAACGGGTTATCACTTACACGAGTCTGAAAAAGCCGCTGTCACAGGTCGATGATATTTTCGACGAAATAGAAGACGCGAAAGCCGACGTGATCAAGTTTACCTGGCCGACGCCGACACTGCAGACCGCGTGGCCTCTACTGGCGGCGATCAGTCAGAAGCGAGAGATTCCCGTCGTCGGACTGGGACTGGGGGCAGCGGGGATTACGTTTTCTCTGCTGGGCACGAAATACGGTTCTCCCTGGATATACGCGGCCCTGGAAAAGGGGATGGAAGTTTTCGAGGGACAGCCGACGGTCGCGGAGCTCAGCGAAGTGTTTCATTGTCAGCGTATCTCGGCCAAGACCCGTTTCATTGGTGTGGCGGGGCTGGGAGTGACAGAACGGCGGACAATTGAGGTCATCAATAAAGCCTCTGAAACACTGGGGCTGGATTATGTCTGTCTGCCGCTGGTGATCAACGACTTCAAGCAGGTGCATAAGATGCTGGGGATTCTCAAAATCCGTTCGCTGGTAGTCAGTCCGCGTATGGGAGAATTCATTTTGCCTCTGGCCGAACATCTGGAAGAGTCCTCACAGAAGACCGGTTATGGGGATCTGCAACTGAATCAGCCGGATGGCTGGCATGCTTACGATACCGTTCGACGGAGTGCGATCCGGAGCCTGGAGACAACGCTCGGAGCAAGCACTGATGGAGACAGTTCTGTCTTTCAGCGGAAGAACATTCTGGTACTGGGACAGGGCGGACTGACGAAGGCCATCGTCTACAGTCTGACGCAACTCGGTGCTGTGGTAAGTGTCACTTCACCCAACGATCGTGCGGCGCAGGGAATCGCGAAGACGTTTGATGTGCGGTATGTGCCGTTTGCAACGATCTATGACACGCTGTGTGACATCGTGATTCAGACCGATCCTGAATTGCAGCTGGGACCCGGCAAGTTGAATTTCAATCCCTCCTATCTCCGCGAGACCATGACGGTGATGGATATCAGTCATCTGCCCGAGGAGACAGAGTTGATCCGTGAGGCGGAGAACCGGGGCTGTGAAGTGGTGTCGGTGGATGAAGTCTATCGTCGGCAGTTGAATCAGATTTTCAAGGCGATTACCGGCCAGGAAATTCCGGACGAGATCTTCACCAGCCGCAGTGAATACACGCGGTGAGGCGGGTTGCCTCGTCGCGTTAGTTTGCCTGGTTGCGGTTGGCAGCTGGGAGCTTGAGTAGACGCAGGCCGTTGAAAATCACGAGCAGTGAAGCACCCATGTCGGCGGCGATCGCAGCCCAGAGAGAGGCGTGATTGACGGCCATCAGGATCACGAACAGAACTTTAATGCTCAACGCGAAGATGATGTTTTGACGGATGATATTCAGCGTGCGGCGTGAATGATGAATCAGCCAGGGGATTCGAGTCAGGTCGTCAGTCATCAAGGCGATATCAGCCGATTCAATGGCGACGTCACTACCTGCGGCCCCCATGGCGATCCCCAGGCTCGAACGTCCCATGGCGGGCGCATCGTTAACGCCGTCACCAACCATGGCGACATGTTCGTATTCATTGACGAGGGACTCAATGACGGTGAGCTTGTCTGCCGGAAGCAGCTCTGCATGCACCTGATCCAGACCGACCTCCCGGGCGACGGCTTGCGCGGTGCCCTGGTTGTCACCCGTCAGCATGACCAGTTGCTCAATCCCCGCGGCGTGCAGATCGCGAATGACGGTCGCAGAGGTGTCACGCACGCGGTCTGCCAGCGCGATGAAGCCACAGACGTGTGTGTCGTTTCCGACCACGACGACGGTCTGTCCGCTGGTCGAGAGTTCCTCCAGCTGCTGATGCACTTCGGCTGTTTCCTCTTTGCGTTCTTCCAGGTAACGATGTGAGCCGAGCCAGAAATTTCTGCCGTTGAGTGTAGCGGTAGCCCCTTTGCCCTGGATGATCTGATAGTCGTCCGCGGGCTGATAAGCGACGTTCCGCTCAGTGGCCGCTTCCAGGATAGCCAGGGCGAGGGGGTGGTTGCTGTGTGCTTCCAGGGCCGCAGCGCGTTCGAGCAGTTCGGCTTCGGTGTGTCCATTCAGGGGAACGATTTTTGTGACGACCGGCTTCCCCTGCGTGAGCGTTCCCGTTTTATCCAGAGCCAGAGCGCGGAGTCGGGAAGGCGTTTCCACGAAAACGCCTCCTTTGATGAGTACGCCGTTACGGGCGGCAGCAGCCAGCGCCGCGACGATACTGACGGGTGTCGAGATAACCAGGGCACACGGGCAGGCGATGACCAGCAGGACCAGGACGCGATACATGGCATTGTGCCAGCTGACCTGCAGGAGTAATGGCAGGCTCACCAGCACCAGCAGTGCGAGCACCATGACGATGGGTGTGTAGATCCGGGCGAATTTCTCGACCCAGAGTTCGGAGGGAGACCGCTTCGACTGGGCTTCCCCCACCATGCGAATAATCTGGGCGAGGACAGTGTCCTCAGCCGGCTTAGTGCTTTTCGCTTCCAGCAGACCATCGCCGTTGATCGTGCCGGCGTAAATTTCGTCGTCCGCCTGTTTGCCGACGGGCACCGATTCGCCGGTGATCGGCGCCTGGTTAACGTCACTGATCCCCTTGATGACGGTGCCATCCAGCGGAATCTTTTCGCCGGGACGAATCAGAAACACGGTGCCGACCGAGACGGTTTCTGCGGCAACGGTGATTTCATTCCCTTCCGCATCCCGGACGCGGGCGATGGGCGCGGACAGGTCCATCAGAGCAGCGACCGCTTTGCGGGCGCGACCCACGCTCCAGGCTTCGAGCAGTTGTGAGAACGAAAACAGGAACGCAACCGCGGCCGCTTCGAACCACTCGTCGATGAACAAGGCTCCCAGTACCGCGACGCACATCAACAGGTTCATGTCGGGACGCAGACGCTTTAAGGCAAACCAGGCTTTGGGTAGCACGAACCAGATACCGCTCAGCATGGCTGCCAGGTACTGGATGCGCACAGGCAACGGCATGAAACCTCCCACGGCTTCTTCCGCGCCGAGTGCCGCAGCGAAGCTGCCCGCCAGAATGACGTGGGTCACGAATGCGGAGACCAGCATGATGCCACTCACGCTGGTCAGCAGGGTTCTGCCGTGACGCTTCCAGAAGGAGGCCGAGGCCTTTTTTTTGTCGGGCTCCCAGGGTTCAGCCTGCATGCCGGTCTCACGGACGGCGGCAATGATGGCTTCGCCGGTAACGGGTTCCGCATTGAGGGTGACCGTCATCCTGCGATTGAGGATATCGAAAAACAGGTGATCTTCGCCTCCCACCAGAGGAGAGAGCTCCCGCTTGAGGATCGTGACTTCCTCGGCGCAATCCATATCCTGTATCTTGAAGATGAGCTCGGTTGATTCCTGTTTCATGCAGCGGGACATTCAGAATGAAGGGATGTAGGAAGATCTGATTCTGTTGTTTCAATCATAGCACTTGAGGAATGCAAACAAAAACTTCGGTTTTTTTTCTTCGCAAAATTCCTGAAAAGGGATAAGATCCTGCTCAGATATAAGGAATAACAGGACCCCGATTCAAACAGCCGCTGTATGGAAGGACGACAATGAGTAAGGACTATCTGGGCGCCAGGCAGAAAAAACTGATTTCACAGATCAAGCGGATCGGGGCCGAGGCCTTGCTGGTGACCAGTGAGACGAATGTTACGTATTTAACCGGTTTCAGCGGTGATTCCAGTTATCTGCTGATTGGCAAAGATCAGACTGTCCTGATCAGTGATGGACGATATACCACGCAGCTGGAAGAGGAATGCCCGGGACTGGATGTCCACATTCGCAAGCCGACCGAATCGATGATCGTGGCCCTGGAGCAGGTACTGAAAAAGTCGCATCTGACCAAAGTGGGACTGGAAAGCCATGTAGTGACCTGCGATCTGCTGGACGCATTGACCGGAATTACACCGGCTATCCAGTGGAACCCGGTTTCGAATGTGGTGGAAGAACTGCGGATGGTCAAAGATGCCTCCGAGATCCAGGAGATCCGCGAAGCCGTCGATCAGGCGCAGCGCGGCTTTGAAGTCTTTCGTGCCCTGCTGACCAATGAGATGACCGAACTGCAGGGAGCGCACGAACTGGAACATGCGATGCGGCGGTTTGGTGCGCGACAGGCGGCCTTCGATCCGATCGTGGCTGTAGGCGAGCGATCGGCTCTGCCGCATGCGATCCCCACGGAGAAGCTGATTGGCGAATCTCCGTTTTTGCTGGTGGACTGGGGGGCGATGACACAGAAAGGGTATCGCAGCGACCTGACCCGCATGATTATCCGAGATCGGGCTCCCTCGAAACTGAAGAAGGTCTACAATACGGTGCTGCAGGCTCAGCTGGCCGCGATTAAAGCAATTAAGCCTGGGGTGCTCTGTAAAGACGTCGACCAGGTCGCGCGGAAAGTCATCAACAAGGCCGGCTTCGGCAAACAGTTCACGCACAGCCTGGGACACGGCATCGGTCTGGACATTCACGAAGGCCCTCGACTGGGGGGCAATGTCGAGACCGAACTCAAGCCGGGGATGATTGTTACGGTGGAACCGGGCATCTATCTGCCGGGCTGGGGGGGCGTCCGCATTGAGGATGATGTGCTGGTGACCCGGAGCGGACATGAGGTCTTGACCAGTGTTCCCAAGGATTATGAGTCGGCGCTGGTTTGATTTTGCGAGAAGCCTATTACAATGTACATGGGCAGGCAGGCCTGCGATCCATTTTCGAGTGGCGTCAGAAGTTCTCTGATCGTAATAAGTAAGAAAAACTGACGTAAGTCTCTTATTTAAAAGGGTTATGGATGTTGAGGCTCTGCCTGATTTTATTGCAGAAACTTCCCGGTTGCGCTTGGTATTCTCGGGGGTTTTGGCTTAGAATCTCTCCCAACACAAGTCAGACAGGGTAGATAGTGCGCGCAATCAGTGAATGCGATCCTTTCCCGGCATCAATTTGATTCTTCAAGAAACCGGAACGCACCGCTGGCAGCAGTGAGCGTTGAATGCCCTCATTACAGCAGGCAAAGCACGTGCAGCTTGAGAATATGAAATAAGGTAGGTCAATGGCAAAGAACGAGGTGCCGAAAGGCGAGCCTTTCGATTTGGAAAAACTTCAGACACTGTTTGAAATGATGGAAAAGCACGGATTGACGGAAGTCAATCTGAAGCGGGGCGAAGAAACCTGGAAGCTGCGTCGCGGTCCCCAGGAAACCATTTCCATGGTTCCTGCAACGCACGCTGTTCCTCAAGCGGTTCCGCAACCCGTTGCAGCGGCTCCTGCCGCTCCGGCGCCGGCACCTCAGGAAGCAGCTCCTGCTGCTGATTCGGGTCCTGCCATCAAGAGCCCGACCGTGGGGACATTTTATTCCTCACCCAGTCCCGATGATCCACCGTTCGTCAGTGTAGGATCCAAAGTCAGCGCTGATACGATTGTCTGCATTGTCGAGGCGATGAAGGTCTTCAATCAGATTCCCGCCGAGCTCAACGGTACCATCAGCGAGGTTCTGGTCAAAGATGGTGAAGCGGTCGAATTCGGCCAGCCGCTGTTCAGAATCAGCCAGGGCTGAGGCCTGTTGTCGTACCATTGTCGCCGGTCGCGATCGGAATGTCAGATGTAGGATCCTTTTACCAAGTCAAAACATATGTTTCAGAGAATACTGGTTGCCAACCGAGGAGAAATCGCACTGCGGGTGATTCGTGCCTGTCGTGAGATGGGCATTGAGACAGTCGCGGTCTTCAGTGAAGCAGATCGTGGTGCTCACTACCTCTCACTGGCTGACGAAGCCTACTGTATCGGACCTGCTGCAGCGACCGACAGTTACCTGATGATCAACCGGATTATCAGTGCTGCTGAAATCGGTAACGTGCAGGCGATTCACCCCGGCTACGGGTTCCTGGCAGAAAACGCGCATTTTGCGGAAGTCTGTCGGAGCTGTAATATCGAATTCATCGGACCTCCCCACGAAGCAATGGCACAGCTGGGCGATAAAGTCTCGGCCCGTGAAATTGCCAAGAATGCCAACGTACCTGTTTCACCGGGTACCGAAGGTCTGGTCACCGACGAAGCTGAAGCCCTGAGGGTGGCCCAGGAGATTGGTTATCCCGTTTTGATCAAAGCTACCGCCGGCGGTGGTGGTAAAGGGATGCGAGTCGCCCGGAATGACATTTCGCTGAAAGCCGGTCTGAAAGCAGCCGCTGCTGAAGCGGAAGCCGCTTTCAAAAACGCCGGCGTTTACATTGAGAAATACATCGAGAATCCACGGCACGTGGAAGTCCAGATCCTCGCGGACAATCATGGCACGGTACTCCACCTCTGGGAGCGGGACTGCAGTCTGCAGCGTCGTCACCAGAAGCTGGTGGAAGAGAGCCCGGCTCCGAACCTGCCTCAGTCGGTTCGCGAAGAAATCTGTAAAGCGGCCTGCCGCCTGATCGAAGAAGCCGGTTATACCAATGCTGGTACGGTCGAATTCCTGGTAGGGCCGGATAACCAGTTCTACTTCATCGAAGTCAATGCCCGTATTCAGGTGGAACATCCTGTCAGCGAAGAGGTGACGGGCCTCGACCTGATCAAGCAGCAGATCCGTGTTGCGGCAGGCGAAAAACTGGAGCTGAAACAGAAGAACGTTCCCTGTAATGGCTCCGCGATTGAACTGCGTATCAATGCCGAAGACCCCGACAACGATTTCCGGGGTTCGCCGGGTAAGATCACCAAACTGCGCGTTCCATCAGGTCCCGGGGTGCGGTTTGATTCGCATATCTATGAGGGCTATACCGTCGGCCCTTATTATGACTCCCTGATTGGCAAGCTGATCGTGCATCGGCCGACACGCGAGGAGTCACTGGCGTGTATGCGTCGATGTCTGGATGAGTTCGTCATTGAAGGGATTAAAACGACAATTCCTCTGGCGAAGAAGATCTTCAATCATTCGGCCTTTATTGAAGGTAAAGTCGATACCACGTTCATCGAACGTACCTGGTAATCGCCGGCCGGTTGAAGTTGATGATCACGGATGGTTCTGTATTGTGACAGGCTCGTGGAAACTGCGTTCGCGGTTCTGCAGAGAGAGTCCCCTGGTGTCAGAACGAATCTGGAGATCAGACCGAAGTTCGCTCATCTCTAGTTGTGGTATGGTACATTTTTGAGCCTCAGTCGCTGACCGGAGGCCTTACTTTTACGAACAGATAACAGGAAGAATAATGAGAGTTGGTATTTTAACTGGTGGTGGTGACTGTCCTGGTTTGAACCCGGTAATCCGCGGTGCCGTCCGCGTGATCTGCAATGCTGGTGGCGAAGTCTACGGCCTGCTGGAAGGCTGGCGGGGCGCCATTGAAGGCAACTACATCGAACTGAATTCGGAAAACACTGACGACATCATTTTCAAAGGGGGAACCATCCTCGGTTCTTCCCGTACGAACCCTTACAAAAACGAAGCGGAAGATGTTCCTAAAGTACGCGAAACCTTCGAGCGTCTGGGCCTCGACTGCCTGATCGCCATCGGTGGTGATGACACTCTCGGCGTCGCGAACAAACTGTGGAACGATTACAAGCTGCCCGTGATCGGCTGTCCCAAGACAATCGACAACGACTTGAGCTCCACCGATGTAACCTTCGGTTTTGACACTTCCATCAACATCGTCATGGAAGCCGTTGACCGTCTGCGGACTACAGCCGAATCGCACCGCCGGATCATGGTTGTCGAAACCATGGGGCGTCACGCAGGCTGGATCGCGCTGTTCTCCGGGCTGGCAACCGCCGCCGATTACACGCTGGTTCCCGAAGTGCCCATCGAAATGGATCGCATGGTCGACGTTCTGAAAAAACGTCGCGCTAACGGCAAGATGTACGGCATCATCATCGTCAGCGAAGGTGCACAATTCAACGAAGAAGAAGGCGTTGTCACCCAGGATGGTGAAGTCGACGACTTCGGTCACGTCAAGCTGGGCGGCATTGGTGAAACCGTTGCCAAGATGATCGAAGACCGGACCGGTTTCGAAACCCGTCACGTGACCCTCGGTCACCTGCAGCGTGGTGGTTCTCCCAGTGCAGCAGACCGCGTACTCGGAACCCGTTGCGGCGTTCACGCCGGCTGGCTCGCGCTGAAGCATCACTTCGGTTACATGGTGGCTCTGCGGGGTACTTCCATCGTTCCCGTTGCTCTGGCTGACGCTGTGGGTGAGATGCGTGCCCTCGAGAAGAACTTCCTCGAAGAAGCAGAAGTCTTCCTGCAATAGTCGCCCCGTTCGATCAAACGAATTAAAGCTAAGGCGCTGGCAACAGCGCCTTTTTTAATGCGCGGACAGTGAGTTGTCGAACCCACTGCACAGACTACTGTCATAGAGCGAATTACTTAACAATCTTATCTATTGGCTATTCCGGTCTTTCACGCTAGCTTCCCATCCCCCCGGCTGTTTAAGATAGGAATATAAATTCATACCGGCTGTTTCAGCTGCGCCTGCCAACATCACAATCCACGGTACATAACGACTTCGAATCATCTTCCCGGAGGGACAAATGACGTCACAGCGCTTGTTTCGTATTCACACCTCACTCTTCTGCTCTCTGATTTGTCTGATACTGGCAACGCCCCAGTTGCTCCAGGCGGAGGACAAAGGGTTTCAACCAATCTTTGATGGCAAGACTTTGAAGAACTGGGACGGCGATCCCCGTTTCTGGTCTGTTAAAGATGGCGCGATCACGGGAATCACCACGAAGGACAATCCGACGCAGGGGAATACCTTCATCATCTGGCGTGGAGGTGAGCCTGGCGATTTCGAACTGAAACTGCAGTACAAAATCATCGGACATAATTCAGGAATTCAGTATCGCAGCTTCCCTATTAAAGGCGCAGACAAGTGGCGGATCGGCGGTTACCAGGCGGACATGGAAGCCGGCGATAAATATTCGGGAATCCTCTACGGCGAAAAGTTTCGCGGCATTCTCGCACTGCGGGGCGAGAAGACCGTGATCGGCAAGAACCACAAACCCAAGGTGGTCGGTTCTGTCGGCGATACCGATGAGATTCAGAAGCACATCAAAAAAGAAGACTGGAACGACTATCACATCATCGCCCGCGGTAATCATTTCATTCACAAGATCAACGGCATTACCACCGTCGACGTGACCGACAATGATGTCGACATGCGACGCGACAAAGGGCTGATTGCACTGCAGTTGCACGCCGGCCCTCCGATGGAAGTGCAGTTCCGCGATATTCAACTCAAAGAGCTGCCGGCCTCCAGGGAGACGTCATCCACTGATGGCGCTAAAAAAAAAGTCGTCCTGATCGCCGGTAAAAAAAGTCACGGTTACGGGGCACACGAACATCGTGCCGGCTGCATGCTGCTGGCTGAGGCTTTGAATAACAGTGGTTTGAATATCGAAGCGACCGTGGTCACCGAAGGCTGGCCGAAAGACGCTTCGATTCTGGATGACGCTGATTCCATTGTCATTTACTGCGATGGGGGTGGCCGCCATCCTTACAACGAGCACCTGGACGAACTCGACGAACTGGCAAAGCAGGGCGTGGGGATGGTTAACATTCACTATGGTGTGGAAGTTCCCAAGGGGAAATCCGGGGACGCCTTCCTGCGCTGGATCGGCGGCTATTTTGAAGAGTGGTGGTCGGTCAATCCGCACTGGACCGCCGACTACAAAAGTCTGCCCTCACATCCGATTGCGAATGGCGTCAAACCATTTTCCATCAACGATGAATGGTACTACCACATGCGGTTTCAGCCGGAGATGAAAAACGTCGATCCGATCCTGACCGCAGTGCCTCCCAAAGAAACACTCAAACGTCCCGATGGGGCTCACAGCGGTAACCCGGCTGTGCGGAAAACCGTCGGACAGCCTCAGCACATGGCCTGGGCCTATGAGCGTCCGGACGGTGGTCGCGGCTTTGGTTTTACCGGCGGTCACTTTCACTGGAACTGGGGCAACGATGATTTCCGGAAACTGGTGCTGAATGCCATCGCCTGGTCTGCCCGGGTGAAGGTACCAGCCGATGGGGTGGCTTCGGCTCCGGTAACCCTGGAGCAGCTGGAAGCCAACCAGGATTATCCGCAGCCGGATAACTTTAACCCCGCACGCATCAAAGCCCTGCTCGCTCAGTGGAATCAATAGGCGAGTTTTTCTGCAACAGAACACCGATTTGAGACAGCTACTGAAATAACATAAGGAAACTGACTCCATGAACTACCGTTGGCTTGCCATTATTCCGGCTCTTTTTTTCTCAACCTCTCTGACAGGCTCCTCACTGTTCGCGCAGTCGGAGCACGAAGCCGATCAGGCCGTGCCCAACCTGACCGTGGCACCGGGGCTGAAGGCGACATTGTTTTCCTCCGAACCCCGTATCAGCAGCCCCTCCAGCATGGACGTCGATGCACAGGGCCGCGTCTGGATCTGTGAAGTCGTTAATTACCGTGCCGGGATCCGCAACATCCCCACCCGCGAAGCCGGGGACCGGATCGTTATTCTCGAAGATACGAATGGCGACGGCAAAGCCGATGAGTCGAAAGTGTTCTACCAGGGAAATGACATTAACGGTTCACAGGGAATCTGTGTGCTGGGGAATAAGGTCATCGTGGCTGCCTCTCCCAATGTCTTCCTGTTTACCGATGAAGACAACGATGGCAAGGCCGATAAAAAAGAGCTGCTCTTCAAAGTAGCGGGGGGCGAACATGACCACTCAGCGCATGCGTCGGTCTTCGGCCCGGATGGTCGGCTGTACTGGAACTTCGGCAACGAAGGGGGGCAGGTCTTCGATGCGGCCGGCAAACCAATTCTGGAACGCGATGGTCGCCCCGTGCTGGATAACGGGAAGCCTTACTGGGGCGGGATGGTCTTTCGTTGTAACCTGGACGGCAGCGATTTCGAGGTACTCGCCCATAACTTCCGTAATAACTATGAAGTGACCGTCGATTCCTTCGGTACCCTCTGGCAGTCAGACAATGACGACGATGGTAACCGTGGTGTCCGCATTAACTACGTGATGGAATTTGGTAACTACGGCTATCTCGATCAGCTGACCGGGGCTCGCTGGAAAACCCCGCGGACCGGCATGCACGAGGAAATTCCCCTGCGTCACTGGCATCTCCGCGATCCGGGTGTCGTTCCCAACCTGCTGCAGACCGGCGCCGGTTCCCCGACCGGGATCTGTGTCTATGAAGGTGCTCTGCTGCCGGAGAAATACCGTAATGAAATCATTCACTCTGACGCCGGTCCGAATGTGGTCCGCGCGTATCCAGTGAAAAAAGAGGGCGCCGGTTATGAAGCCGAGATTGCCAATATTATTACCAGTGAAAAGGACAAATGGTTCCGTCCCTCTGATGTGTGTATCGCCCCCGATGGTTCTCTGTTTGTCGCAGACTGGTACGATCCGGGCGTTGGCGGACACCGGATTGGTGACCAGGAACGCGGTCGAATTTTCCGCATTGCCCCTCCGGATGCGAAATACCAGTTTCAGAAACTGGATCTGAGCACCATCGAAGGCGCGATTGCCGGCATCAAGAGCCCCAATGTCGCGACCCGTTATCTTGCCTGGAACAAGCTGCATGAACTGCAGGCGGAGGCACAGCCACAACTGGAAGAACTCTATCAGTCTGACAACCAGAGGTTCCGCGCTCGCGCCCTCTGGCTGTTGGCTGGTATTGAGGGAAAAGCCGGAGACTATGTTTCTCTGGCGATCAAAGATAAGAATCCCGATATCCGCATCACCGGATTGCGGGCGGCACGTCGTTACAAGCTGGATGTGATTCCCCTCGTGAAACAGCTGGCTCACGATGACTCGCCCCAGGTACGCCGCGAATGTGCGATTGCCCTGCATCACAGTAAATCGCCCGCAGCACCGGAACTCTGGGCAACGCTCGTCGATCAGTACGACGGGAAAGATCGCTGGTATCTGGAAGCACTCGGGATCGGCATGGACGGGCAGGAAAAGAAGTTCATGACCGCCTGGCTCAAGCAGGCGGGCGATAACTGGAATACCCCGGTCGGTCGAGATCTGCTCTGGCGATCTAAAATTCCGCTGGCGATTCCGTACCTGGTGAAAATCATTGAGGATCCCCAGACGCAGCAGGCAGCACTGCCGCGCTACTTCCGTGCCCTGGATTTCATCCCCGGTAAAGAAAAGAACGAAGCCGTCGCCGAACTGTCTCTGTTCAAAGAAGACGGGAATCAAAAACGGGAAACCTACATCATCGCGGAAGCTTTATCGCGGATGTCGGCGAATGTCGTCACCAGCGATAAAAAATATCAGCAGGCACTGAACCAGGTGATCGACAGCAGCCGGGGGACTCCCGAGTTCATCAAACTGGTCGAAAAGTTCAAAGCGAAGGAATTCTATCCTGAACTGGTAAAGCTGGGCAGCCATTCCGGCAAGTCGCAGACCGCCGTCGATGCGATTCGTGCGGCTCTGACTCTGAAGCAGAATGCCCTGATTCAAAAAGCGCTGAGCAGCAAGCGGGATAATGAAAAAGAACAGAATGAGAAACTGGACCTGATCTGGGCGCTGGGAAATACCGCCCATAATGGTGCCAATAAGATTCTGCTCTCAATTATCCAGGACCCGGAGGAACCACTGGTCGATCGACGCGAAGCCGTCAGGGCGGTGGCGAAATCCCGTCCGGGAGCGCACGCGTTGCTGGATCTGGCGGAGAAGGGCAAAGTGGATCCCCAGCTGGAACAGACGGCTGCCGCTGCCATGTCTTCCACCATTATGAAGGATGTCAAGGAACGGGCTGCAAAGCTGTTCCCCGCACCTCCCACCCGGAACAACAAGCCTCTGCCACCGATCAATGTGCTGGCGGGCATGAAGGGGGATGTGGTCGATGGTCGAGTGATGTTCAACACCAAGGGGACCTGTGCCAAGTGCCACGTGGTAAATGGCATGGGGAAAGAAGTCGGCCCGGATCTCTCCGAGATCGGCAAGAAGTTGAGCCGCGAGGCGTTGTTTGAATCGATCCTGTACCCCAGTGCCGGGATCAGTCATAACTTCGAAGCGTACACGGTGATTCTGGTGTCGGGTAACGTGGTGAATGGTCTGCTGGTCAATAAAACCGACGACGCCATCACGATCAAGGATGCCGAAGCCATTGCCCGTACCTTTAAAATGGATGACGTCGAAGAAGTGATTCAACAGAAAGTCTCGCTAATGCCGGCCGATCTGCAGAAGGTACTGACGGAAGAAGAGCTGATCAACATCGTCGAATACCTGACGACGCTCAAGCAGGCCAAGCCGATCAAAAAGGCCAGTCTGTAAGCGCGTCGGACAACGATTGTGATTCATGTGATGTTTCCCGGCTCTGGGATCGACCACAGCCGGGCAGATCAGCGTGGGAGTATACGCTCGAGTAGAGTTAGCTGAATTATCTGGAGAAATTCATGATCAGCAGGTGGCTGCGATTTCTGTTATGGCAGCCTTATGCACTGCTCTGCCGCCGGTTTCCTCTCTGGCCGTTCCAGGTCAAGATTACGCAACCGGTGGAATATGTGACCTGTATTCAGATCGACAATTTACTCACACGTACGCTGAGCCGGTTCAGTGGTGGCTATGATTACGCAGTCTGTTACCTGGTTGACGAAACACTGCTGATCGACACCGGGTTTCCCTGGGCCCGTCGGAGTCTGAAACAGACGCTGCAGAAACTGGGTGTTGTGGAAACGATTACGACCGTCGTGAACACGCATTATCATGAAGATCACACGGGCAACAATGATCTGTTGGTGGAGCTGTGCGACGCGCAGGTTCTCGCGCATGCGGATGCGATTCCGGAGATCCGCTTTCCGGTGGAGTTGCGCTGGTATCGCAGTTTCCTGTTTGGTCCTTCCGCCATCGCGGATGCTCAACCCGTTGGAACTTCGATCAGTACGGAGCACACGCGGTTCGAGGTCATCGAAACTCCCGGCCATTGCCCCGGGCATATCTGTCTGTTCGAGCCGGAGCGGAAGATCCTGTTCAGCGGCGATCTCTATATCGCAGCCGACCTGGACAGTCAACTGGGAGACGCCGACGGTCCGAAGTGGATCGCCAGCCTGGAACAGGCGATCCAGCTGCGCGCCGAATGGTTGTTTGATGCGCATGGAACAGTTCTGAAAGGAGCCGAGGCCGTGGAGCAGCACTTGAGCCGCAAACTTGCGTTCCTGCAGACGATTCGCGATCGCGTTTATGAATATGCCACGCACGCACAGACGATTGAGGAGCTGACGCGCAAGGTCTTCGACCAACGTGGTCTGGTCGACTTTCTTTCATTTGGCGAAGGCTGGCTGTCGCTGATTACCGGTTCGGACTTCTCGCGGAGTAATATCGTCAAATCGTTTTTGAGAGAGAAATTCCAGCAGGAAGCATCTGCATCGCTGATTGAAGAACTTGAAAAAGAAGCAGGTGAACCGCGGATTTCCTCTGCTTAAGCTCAACAATCCCGGGAGAAGGGTTTAAGATTGTTATGAGGCCGTCGCGTTTTCCGGGCGAGATTCAACAATCAATCGTGAGCAGGTGAAATGGTTCCAGCTGAACGTTATCGTGAAATCGAAGTCAGTGGTTCTCCCCGCGAGATGGGCAGGCAGTTGGGAGAAGCTGCTGCTGAAGAGGTGCGGGCTTTTTGTGCTGTGGCGCTGGAGCGTCTTCAGGAGACGATGCAGGTCAGCCCGAAACAGGCTCAGGCTCTGGCGGAAGTCTGTCTGCCTGTTGCGAGGGAATATAGTCCCGATTCCGTAGAGGAACTTGAGGGGCTGGCCGAAGCCGTTGCTGTTCCGCTGTGGCAGATCATGCTGTTACAGATCCGGAATCAGTTCACCCCGGAACCGGATGCGGGCTGCACTTCGCTGAGTGTGCCGGACCCTTCCGGCAGGGGAGCGATCGTGGCTCAGAACTGGGACAATGACCCGGCTCTCGATCCGTTCACCATCATGTTGACGCGTCGCCCGACGGGGAAGCCGGCGCTGATGACGTTAACACAGGCCGGGTTGATTTCTTACATCGGGTTCAATTCAGAGGGCATTGGTGCCTGTCTGAATTCCCTGCCGGCCCCCAGTCGCGCACACGGAGTACCGCACTATTTCACGCTCCGAGAACTCTATGAAGCAGACAGCCTGACAGGCGCGGTGGAGGCGATCCAACGGGCCGAGCGGGCGATTCCCGCGAACATCATGCTGGCGACTCCCGAAGGACCTGCGAACCTGGAAGTGACGATTGACAGTGTGCAGGCCTTAAGACCGGATGAGACAAGCTGGATTACGCATACCAATCATTGTCTGCATCCGGAGTTTTGTCACTACAATGCTGAGTTTCCGGAACTGATCGGTTCACACCCGCGTAAGGCGCGGATTGATGAATTGCTTCACGCCAGTTCCGCTGATCCGGGAGTCGCAGAGATCAAAACCGCTCTCTGCGATCATCAGGATTATCCACGATCGATCTGCAGGCATCTCAACGACGACCCCGATCATGGTTACTGGCAGACCGTGTTTTCCGTGATCATCGAACCGGAGCGGCAGCGAATGCATGTCTCGCGTGGTACTCCCTGTAACCAAAGTTATGAAGTGTATCAGCTTTGAGCTCAAAGCGTTCGTTGCTTAAATCTGGTAAGCGATGTCAGAAGTCAGGATGCTTTGCTCGCTCTCTGTTTCATTGAGAGATGCTAAGATTACCTCGATCAATATTTTACGATCAATGGGCTTCGTCAGGTATTCGTCGCAGCCTGCATCCAGACATTTCTGGCGATCACCGTTCATGGCGTGTGCTGTCAACGCGATGATTGGTATCTGGAAACCAGCGTCTCTTAATTGCCGGGTCGCACTGTAACCGTCCAGAACCGGCATTTGCATATCCATCAGGATTACATCAAAAGGCTCACCCTGTGATTCGGCTGCTGTCGCCTGATCGATTGAGAGCTGACCATTTTCTGCCAGGCTGACGTCCGCCCCTGCTTTTTTCAGCAGGAAGGTGATCAGCCGCTGATTGTAGAGGCCATCTTCCGTCAGCAGGATCCGATACCCTTTGAGCGGAGTGCCCGGCAGCGCCTCGGAGGATGCGTCTGCTTTTTCATTGGTAACTGGTTTGGGGGTGTTGGTTTCTTGTTCAATCAGCGGTACCTGCTCCAGGGAGCCGGTACCGACTCGGATGGTAAAGGTGCTACCCTCGCCGTGGGTACTGCTGACAGAAATCGATCCACCCAGCAGTTCTGCCAGGCGTTTGCTGATGGTCAGACCCAACCCGGTCCCTTCAAACTTACGCGTCATGGAATCATCGGCCTGGGTGAAAGGATTAAACAGGGTTTTCAGACATGAAGCAGGAATACCGATTCCGGTGTCGATGACTTCGAACTGCAGCTGAGGTGCCTGCTTAGAATCATTCAGCAGACGCGTGACGACTTTTACGGAACCGGTTTCGGTGAATTTAATCGCATTGCCGATCGTATTGATCAGAATCTGTCGCAGGCGTGTGGGATCAGTCTGGATCGTTTCAGGAATGGGGCCCTCAATCTGAAATTCCAGCGGCAGTGCTTTGGCGACCGCGCGGACATTCATCAATGAAGAGACATTATTCAACAGTTCGTGGGGCGAGCAGGCAATCTGTTCGACTTCCATTTTTTCAGCTTCGATTTTGGACAGGTCCAGAATGTCATTGATGAGTCGGATCAGGTATTCGCCATTCTCCTTCACGGTCTGCGCTGCTTCCACATTTTCAGGAGCGGAGACGTTCTCGAGCAGGATATCGTTGAATCCAAGAATGGCATTCATGGGCGTGCGGATTTCGTGGCTCATGTTGGCGAGGAATGCACTTTTGGCGCGGTTGGCGGCTTCTGCATGTTCCTTGGCGCTGCGTAATTCACGGGCCTGCATTTCCAACTGGTGATTGGTTTCCGAGATTTTCTGATTGGCGAGATGCAGTTCGCTGGTCCGTTTCTGGACCTCTGATTTAATCAGGGATTTTGTTTCCTCGAGAGCCGCTCTCTGACATGCCATCGCCCGCATTTCACGCGTGTTCTGTTGAATGGCAATGATCAGGAAGATGTCTTCGAATACAACCCACGCACCATGTTCGACAATCCGCCAGGGGCTCGCAGTCAGTGCGCCAAAGACCGCCTGGGGGTACAACAGCCCGAATGCGGTATGGTCAATGACAACGACTGTGGTCGCCGAGATCAAAACGCGCCAGTCCCGGTAAAAGGCCAGGAACGCCAGGGAACCAAAAATGTGGAAGTGAGTTTCAATTCGCCCGCCACTGAGGTGGATCAATAAAGATGACGTCAACATCTGGCTGATTGCGATCACGTGCCGGGTGAGGACGCGGCCCGGATGAAACCAGGCCAGGAAGACGGGGAAGCAGGTAATCAAACCGCCCAGGATGACAGCCGCCCAGACATGCAGGTGGGTCTGATTTAAATTACCAATCCAGGTATACGGGGTCACCAGGCAGGCAGCTCCGATGGCAGCCAGCCATTGGATAATCATCAGAACTGCGAACAGACGGTCAGTCCCTTGACAGAGCTGCTGACGATGCTCGTTGAACAGTTCTTCTGCTCGTTGTGCGAAATCAGGTTGGCAGGGTTTGTTGAGAATACTGAGTTTCATTATTTATCCTCCTGTCGGCATGTCTTTTCCCGTCCCAGCAGGGGGCAGCCGAAGGTGTATGTCTGATGCGACTCTGAGTTGCCTTGAGAGAGATAATCAAGCACTGCACTGCTGCCGCGGTTGGCTCCCGTGTGTCCCCGTGATCCGGTGATGCCCCCGTGGAAGACCAGTTCTCCCCGAGTGTCATACAAGGCGACATATCCGGAGGTCGTGGCACCAAACAGTCGGGCTGCCTGGCCATCCAGATCGCTGCTAACGGATACTCCGGGAATTGCTGCCGTCGCTTTCCAGAGATCTGTTTTTTCCCAGTCCTGAGGAAAGTTCGCCGGCTTATAAAATTCGACACGTGCATCCAGCCGTTCAGGGCCGTATGCCATAATCTGTTCCAGTTCGCTGATGCTGGCCCGCGTACAGGGGCAGCGGGGGTGCGCAAACATGACCAGGGTAGGGCGGAATGCATTCCAGGTGGTCTGACTTTCTGCCGGCCACTGAGTCGGTGAATGCGATACCGCACCGGGAGTCGTCTGATAACTCCAGAGAACACCCATCACGGAGAGAATCAGTCCTGCCCAGACGATTGTCAGACAGGGAATGAGATACCGGTTCCCGGTCCGTCTGGAAGGGAGGGATTTCAAACCGAGTGGTTTTTCAATATGCCAGATACTGGAGATATTCATCAGGTCAAATCGATCCTCTGTAGAGAAGACTGGTCAGGGACGTTACGACTGAGGTCTCTGCAGGCTCCCCACCGGGAATCTGTACCGCAGCGAAGAAAACATAAGTTGAAATCTGTGGCGCGCGGGTGGAATCAGCTTAAAAACTGATAAAACGATCCGATATCTGCCTCAGGCTAATGTATAGACTTCACAACCGGTAGAAATCAGTTGAAATAAGGAGGAATTCCCATGCAGTTTTCAGGGGAGTAAGCTGAGAGATCGCTTGGGATTGCGTGAATTCTGAACAGGGGGATTTCCCTCAAAAAATATTCACATACTTTAAAAAGGTCGCTCGGAATTGCCGGGTGACTCAATCTGAGTTTTAACCCTCCAGTCCTGTTCGAAAAATGGGGAGCGAGACAGCCTGTCGAGAGCTGATTTCCATTCAAAGAGGCAGAGATTGCCGACGACATTCGTTTGAGGATTGTTTCGATTTGAGGAGTTGTATCGAGGTGGGCTTTGTGTATTAGGATGAATCTGTCCGAAATTTTTTAATCTGTTTGACAGCCGTTCTCGAGGGCGGGACGATTGAGCCAGTTCTTCTCTTCAAAACTTGATAGCTGGAATAAGAAGTCATGGCAACAGAGCGACAGTTAAGGGACAGACAACAGAGAAATCTCCTCGGAGAACTGAATGAAAAGACCGGTAGAGCTGTGGGGGCCATGTCTTTTGTGATTTGCTGTTTACTTCTGTTGAGCGGATGCCAGGGGCAGCAGAGTCTCGATCCTCGCACAGCGGCTGAGCAAGGAGATGCGGAAGCGCAAAACAATTTAGGAATCATGTACACACTCGGAGACGGCGTCGAACAGGATTTCGGTCAGGCTGCAGAGTGTTTTCGTCGTGCTGCCGAACAGGGGTACGCTGAAGCACAAAACAATCTGGGGGTCAGCTATCGTGATGGCAAGGGGGTTGAAAAAGATTATCATCAAGCAGTCAACTGGTTTCGCAAAGCGGCAGAACAGGGTTTACCCAAAGCACAATTCAATTTAGGGATCATGTATACCAACGGTAATGGAGTCAGGAAGGATTATGCTCAAGCGGCAGAATGGTTTCGGTCAGGGGCTCAGCATGGAAATCCAGAATCGCAGACCTATTTAGGAATCTTTTACCGTGATGGAATGGGAGTTGAGAAGGATACTGCTCAGGCGACAGAGTGGATTCGGAAGGCAGCCAGACAGAACCTGCCCCTGGCGCAACACAATTTAGGATTCATGTATGCAACGGGTAACGGCGTCGAGCAGGATGATGCTGAGGCGGTGAAGTGGTATCGCAAAGCGGCTGAACTGGGAAATGCCGAAGCCCAAAATAATTTAGCCATGTGTTACCACAACGGAAAAGGTGTGGAGCAGGATCTGAGTCTGGCAGCAAAGTGGCTCCGCGAAGCAGCAGAGCAGGATCTGATCAGTGCGCAATTCAATCTGGGCTACATGTATGCAGAGGGAGAAGGTGTTGAACAGGATCTAAAGCGGGCCGCGGAGTGGTATCGTAAAGCCGCGGAACAGGGAAATCAGGCAGCAAAGCAGGCATTAGAGAATTTAGAAAAGAGCCGGTAGGAGAATCCCGTTTCTAACCGGCAAGATGGCATGAAAAAAGGACTCAGGGTGCGATAACCCTGAGTCCTTTTTGTTTTTAGTGCCCAAGAGAGGACTCGAACCTCCACGGGGATTACCCCCACTAGCCCCTCAAGCTAGCGCGTCTGCCAATTCCGCCACTTGGGCTCGGCTGCAGATGCTCTCAATTACCTGTACAGGTGCCTGAAAACAGTCTGAATGTCGAGGATTTCCCAGTATAACAATCCGGGTGGGACCATCAAGGGAAGCGGAGGCCAATCTCGGGGTGAAAATGCGGGGATTTTACGAAAATGGACCTGCAATGAGTTCAAACTACCCTCCCCGTATAATCTGCATTTTTGTAAACTACGCCCCGTTTTCGACCGTCGCAACAGCGTTTCTCCGTGGAATACGGAAGTCTGGCTGTTTCCGACACCCTGAATCGATTCGAACAAGGATGTCCGATGCTGATTTTCAACCGCCGGAATACTCATATCACCCTGAGCGTGCTCTTCCTGCAGAGTCTGCTTGCGCTCTGTCTGCTGGCTTCACCTGTCTCGTTACAGGCAGACACAGGAACCGGGGCGGCAGGTTCGCCTCTGCTCGACGATGCCAACCTGCATGCGGTACAGTTTCTGGGTTCCAAAACCGGTTGGGCAGTCGGCGATCGGGGCGTGATTCGCAAGACCGTCGACGGCGGACAGAGCTGGCAGTTTGTGCCGAGCCCCGTGGATTGTCCGCTGAGACATATCTGTTTTGTCACCGACCAGATCGGCTGGATCGCCGGTGGAGGGACGGCCCCTTACGGTCATTTAAACCAGGGCGTCCTGCTGTTTACCAAAGACGGAGGTAAGACCTGGACCGAACTGATCCAGAAGCGATTACCGCGCCTGCATTACGTGCGGTTCTTCGGCATGCAGCAAGGGGTCGTGGTGGGAGACACCTCGGTCCAGCATGCGACCGGCGTTTTCAAAACAGAGGACGGAGGCCAGACCTGGCAGGATATCACAGGTCACGAAGCGGACGGTTATCGCAGTGCCGCCTTCTTCGATGAAGAGACCGGAGTCGTGGCCGGCAACCGGGGGCATCTGACCCTGGTCGGGGGTGGCGCCGTCATGCCGCCACGCTTTCCACCACAGGGGCTGCGTGGTATTCAGAACATCAATGTCCCGTTGACTTCACCGGGCTGGATGGCCGGCGATGGCGCCATGTTACGAAAAACGACTAATCGCGGTCTGGTCTGGGAAATGCCTGCAGGGGCGCTGCCCGATCCCTTAAAAGATTTTACCGATTTCAAAGCCGTCGAAGTCCGCGGTGAGCGAATCTGGGTCGTCGGCGATCCGGGATCGGTGATCTGGCATTCCAGAGACGGAGGCCAGACCTGGCATCAGCAGTGGACGGGACAGAGTCTCCCCCTCTCATCGATTGATTTCGTCGATGATCAGATCGGCTATGCAGTGGGGGCACTCGGTACCATCTTACGGACCAGTGACGGTGGGATGACGTGGCAGTCGAATCATGCGGATGCCCGTCGTGTGGCTCTGATGTGTGTGCATGCCCAGCCCGAACAGATCTCGTTTGAGATGCTGAGTAAATATGCGGGCGATCAGGGTTACCGCAGCATGGTTATGCTGCCGATCCGTCGTGACCTCGGACCGGAGGGGCCCCGATTTCAGGATCTGGATCTGCGACTCGGCGAAGCGGTCGTCAGTGTCGGGGCTTCTGTGGGACGACAGGACTGGCGGTTCCCTGTCGATATTCCTGAGTTGGAACAGAATGCTGATCGCCTGATTGCAGAATGGAACAAACATACGGAAGGTCGGCTGGCTGCGGTCACGCTGAGTCGCTTTGTATCGCAGTTGCGTACCTGGCGACCCGACGTATTGATCATCGATCAGCCCCAGGGAAAGGATGCTGCGTCCACTTTGATGAAAGATGCGATGCTGCAGGCCGTCCGTTATGCCGCCGATGGCTCGCGATATCTGGAACATCGTGAGCAGGCGGGATTGAACCCCTGGAAGGTTAAAAAGGTCTTTCTGCGCTTGCCGCCGGGAAGTTCGGGACATGTCTCGGTTGAGGCGGACGAATATCTTGCGCGTCTGGGCCTGACGGCTGCGACCGCGGCTTCGTCCGGAAAACAGATTCTCGGCAAGGAAGTCACCGGCGAAGAGAGTCGCTTTGTGTATCGGCAGATCGATGTTGACGCCGTTGAGGGAGCAGGGGCACCGTCCGTGATTTCGGGGGGAAGCCTGTTTGCGGGGATTGGTATCGCACCGGGTTCCGCGGCACGTCGAAAACTGTCAGAGATCAACGTTGAAGATGAAGAACGTAATCGGAAGCTGGCCGAACGTCAGCGGAACCTGAAAGCGATTGCTGCGAAGCTGATTGCTGATCCCCAGTATTCCGCACAACTGGTATCACATTTGAAAACGATGACACAGGGCATGTCTGAACGGCAGGCGGCGTTGCAGCTGGAGCAGCTGGCTCAGCAATACATCGATCACCAGGATCTGGACAAAGCCGAAGCGACCTGTCAGGAACTGGTCGAGCAGTATCCGCGTCAGCCGGAGGCCGTGCGGGCGATGCTCTGGCTGTTCCAGCTCTGGTCGAGTGAAGAGATCGCCTGGCAGAGAAATAAAAATGTGCCCGTGGAACGCAGTCGGTCGACTAACTCACCCGGACAGGTGACCGATCAGGTGCAGAACGCTTCGCAGTTTTCGGATCCTTCAACCGCCTCGCTGCTGGAGACCGTGCGGCAGGTAGGTCAGCTGAATACAGGGGCGCCCCAGAACTGGCGGACCCAGACCGCTGAGAACTGGAAGAAGCAGGCCCTGGCGGCGGTGCGCTGGTTCCAGAAATACGCGCCTGCTTTTTATGAGACGCCGGAAGTCCAGATTCCCCTGGCGTCGCTGTATCGTCTGATCGGTTCACATGGCAAGGCCGACGATATTTTCCGCAATTACCACACTCCCGCGGCGAACGAGTCGTGGAAAAAGATTGCCAAAGCGGAAAACTGGTTACTGCATCCGGCCAGTGCCCCGCCACGTCCGGTGTATCTCTGTAAATTCACCAAGACGCGACCGATCCTGGACGGCGTGTTGTCCGATGAATGCTGGCAGTCCGCAGACGAACTACACCTCTCCGCGAATCCTGCGGAGAACGGGGGAGACCCGGATGCGATTGGCGCCAACCCGCTGGACCGTCCCTTTGTACTGATGTCTTATGACCGGGACTACCTGTATGTGGCCGCCAGTATTCCAGTCAGAGACGAACTGGAATATCCTGCAGCTCCCGATTCGGGGCGGACATACGATGCGGATCTGCAGCAGCAGGATCGCCTGGCTTTCGCGTTTGATATCGATCGGGATTACACGACTTACTATCAGCTGGAAGTCGATCACCGCGGGTGGACGCGTGACAGCTGCTGGATTGATCAGAGCTGGAATCCCCGCTGGTACGTGGCGCGCGAGAAAGACAAGCGCCACTGGCGGACCGAGTTCGCGATTCCATTACAGGAACTCGTACCACAGACACAGCTCAAACGCAGCACCTGGGGCTTTTCGGTCGTGCGGATTCTGCCTGCCCTCGGTCTGGAAGGCTGGAATTATCCCCTGACGACGTCTCCCCGTCCCGATACGTTCGGGCTGATGAAGTTTGAATAGACGCGCAGTCGGGAATCGTCACAGTCGCCACTTTTCTCTGATGCTCTGCGTTTCACGCAGCATTCGATTCGCTTATGATGACGTCGATTAAGAATCGATGGGACAATCGGCGGTTGAGTTGCCGCTGGTCAGCAGAGCGAACAGTTTTGAAAGAGAAGATGGAGCGGCGATGGGTTACCTGATTGGCATGGACGAAGCAGGCTATGGTCCGAACCTGGGACCGCTTGTGATTACGGCCAGTTTATGGGAAGTCCCCGGGGAACCGCGCGACTTCGATTTCTGGTCGGCACTGGAATCTGTCGTTTCCAACAGTCGTCCCCGCCGTAATTCTGAATTGCTGCACGTCGCCGATTCCAAGGAAGTCCACTCGTCTGCCAAGGGGCTGGGGCCGCTGGAACGTTCGATCTTTCCTTTCCTGCAGGTGGTCAATGGCTTCGATCAGGTGGATTCACTGGGGAAACTCTGGCGGTTGCTGATTGCTTCTCCCGCGCATCTGGACGCCATTCAGGAACATCCGTGGAATGGAGATGATCGGTTTGCACTGCCTACGGCCGTTGAACCCGAGGGGACGCGCGACTCACAACAGAAGCTGCAGGCGGCACTGGACGCAGCGGGCATCCAGCTTAAGGCACTCTGCTCGGAGATTGTGTTGCCCGAACGCTTCAATCACTTATGCAGAGAGTATGGCAGCAAAGGAGTGATGCTGACGCGGCTCTGTATGCAGCTGTTGACACGCGTCTGGGATCGGGAGAGTAATGAGCCCACGCTGATTATTGGAGACAAGCACGGGGGGCGGAATCGCTACGATGAATATCTGGATGAGATCCTGGATGGCGAAATGATCTTCCGCGTGGAAGAGTCGACAGCACGGAGTATCTATCGTGTGGGGGCCACCGAGATTCGCTTCCAGACCAAAGCCGAGGCGCATTTTCCGGTCGCGGTTTCCTCGATGGTCTGCAAGTACACCCGCGAAGTGATGATGGAACTGTTCAACCAGTTCTGGTCGGAACATGTGCCGGACATCAAGCCGACGAAAGGCTATCCGGTTGATGCGCGACGTTTCAAAAGTGAAATCGCGGCTGCCCAGGCTGAACTGGAGATTTCCGATCAGATTCTGTGGCGCGGTCAGTAATTACTCGGTGGCTTCTGAATCTGCAGACTCAGTCGCCGGGAAGAAGCGACTGGTGGCAATTCCCACTACGAAGACGGTCGTGGCGCCGATGAGCGTGTACCAGGGCCAGGCGACGGTGCCCTTGATGATGAAGGCGACATAGAGCACGGTGGCCAGTCCGACGAGAAAGCCGAGCAGGGCAGAAGCCTGCGAGGCCCGCTGACTGAACGTGGCCAGGAAAAAGATCCCGAGGATCAGGCCCGTAGAAATGCCGGCGATGGCCAGCACGTTTCCGACGACGCTGCTTTCAATCGACTGGCTGGCGATCCCCACGAAGATCTGCGCGAGACCGAAGAGAACCGTAAACACACGACTGAGGGCGACCAGCTCGGACTGCTGTTTTTTCTTCGAGGTCAGCGGTAAGTAAAAGTCGTTGACCAGGGCACTGGTGGTTGAGCTGAGGGAACTGGAGAGGGTCGACATCGCGGCTGCGAAGACGGCGGCCAGCGTGAGCCCTTTAATCCCCTTGGGCAGGTTGTCGATGATGAAGGTGGCGAACACTTCATCGGGCTTCTCGAAGGGCGTGGCTGGCGGGAAACTCTGATAGAAGGCCGCCAGGCCAATACCGAGGAGCAGAAACAGAGCGAACTGTAAGAAGACCACGAAGCCACTGAATCCGAGCGCCCGGGCCGCATCGCGCTGATTGCGTGCACCGAGGTACCGCTGGATCATCAACTGGTCGGCACCATGGGTGGCCATCGAGAGGAACATGCCGCCGACCAGTCCGGCCCAGAACGTGTAAGTCTGAGAGAGGTCCCACTGGAAATCGAACATGGTCCATTTGTGATTCGCCACGGCGAACTGCTGATAGTCGGTCCATCCCCCGGGGAGTGCTTCGAGGATGACATAGAACGCGAACAGGGCGCCGGCGATATAGATCACGAATTGCAGGCAGTCGTTCCAGACGACCGATTTCATCCCCCCCAGACAGGTATAAATGATCGTGCCGATACCGATGACAACCACGCAGGCAGAGATGGGAATTCCGACCACTTTCTCCAGCACGAGCGCGGTCAGGTACAGGCGGAGTCCATCCGCGAGGGTACGCATCACGATAAAGGTCAGCGAGGCCAGGCGTTCGGTTTTGCCGCCGAACCGTTTTTTGAAGACTTCGTAAGCGGAAAAGATTTCACCCCGGAAATAGAGGGGAAGCAGAAACAGGATCACCAGGAAGCGTCCCACAATATAGCCCAGAGGAAGCTGCAGAAACTGGAGGTTACCGTCCGGCTGATAAGCGATGCCGGGCACACTCAGAAAGGTGACGGTGCTGGTCTCTGTGGCCACGATGGAGCCGAGGATGGCCCACCAGGGAAGCGTTTTTCCGCCGAGCAGATAGTCGGACAGATCTTTCTGCTTGCCGCCCACCCAGGATCCGAACCAGACAACGCCTGCCAGGTAGAGTCCCAGGATGATCAGATCGATATTTCCGATGGCGATGTTCACAGTGCAACCCGTTATATTGGAACGTGTGATGATTGGCAGAACGCGTGACAGGAACTTCAGGGGGCACAATTTCCAATTCCAGTGGAGTTTGGCGAAGTGCATCCTTTCGGGATTCAGAATCCCGGTTATCATAGTAGCTGTCCGCTTCCAATTCGAACAGGCAAAAGATGATGTTAGAGCATTTAACGACCGAACAACGCAACCCGGCATCCGACAAGATTGATGCCATGAGCAGTCTGGAAATCGTGCAGCTGATGAATGCTGAAGATGCCGGCGTGGCGGCAGCCGTCGCGAAAGAATCGGAAACGATTGCCGCTGCCGTCGATCTGATTGCCGAAGCGTTTCGACGGGGAGGTCGACTGGTTTACATCGGCGCAGGAACCTCGGGGCGACTGGGAGTGCTGGATGCCAGTGAGTGTCCGCCAACGTTTAACAGTCCGCCCGAACAGGTAGTCGGGTTAATTGCAGGGGGGCGAACTGCACTGACGAATGCCGTCGAAGGGGCCGAAGACCATCCCGAGTTCGCCATCGCCGATCTGCAGGAACTGGGGCTCAGTCAGGATGATGTCCTGGTCGGAATCGCCACCAGTGGTCGGACGCCGTATGTGATTGCCGCTTTGCAGTACGCGCGAGAGCAGGGGGCCGCTGCCATCGCGTTTACCTGCAATCAGGAGAATCAACTGGCGGATGTGGCCGATCTCACCATCTGTCCGGTGGTCGGTCCGGAAGTCGTTACGGGTTCCACGCGTCTCAAGGCGGGGACGGCAACCAAAATGGTGTTGAACATGTTGACGACCGGGGCCATGGTGCGGATTGGTAAAACGTATGGCAATCTGATGGTCGATCTGCGGGCCACGAACAAGAAACTGATTGACCGCTCCATTCGAATATTGATCGCGTTTACCGATCTTCCGCGTGACGAAGCCGAGACGGTACTGGAAGCCTGTCATGGTGAATTGAAAACTGCGATCGTGAGCGTGAAACGGAATGTGTCTCCCGAACGTGCAGAGGAGCTGCTCAAGCAGGCGGGCGGTCATCTGCGACGGGTACTGGATGCAGCCGAGTGAACTTGAGTCCGTCGCTGGCAGGGCAAATCCCCTCTGAGGAATTCACGGTATGACCGGATTACAGTCCCGACAACTGGCACTGGGCATCGACGGTGGTGGCACCAAAACCGTGGCAACTCTGGCTGTGGTGACGGACGCAGAAAATTTTCACGTCGTTGGACGGGGAACGGCGGGGGCTTCCAATCTGAACGCGGTGGGCCTGGATGCGGCTGCTGTTGAATTGCAACGGGCAGTCGAGCTAGCGTTTCAGTCTGCTGGTGCAGAACCGCACACGGTGTCTGTATTCTGTATGGGTATGGCGGGAGCGGGACGATCCGCCGAGCAGCATGCCTGGACGGAATGGGCGGTTGAAAAGCGGTTCGCGGAGGAAGTGGTCGTGGTCACCGATGCCGAGACGGTATTGGCAGCGGGAACTCCGGCAGGGACCGGAGTGGCATTGATCGCGGGAACCGGTTCGCTGGCTTTCGGGAAAGGGGCCGACGGTACTCAGACGCGCGCCGGGGGCTGGGGATATCTGTTGGGGGATGAAGGGAGTGGCTATCAGCTGGCGATCGCGGCGATCAAGGCGATCCTGCGGGCGGTTGACGGACGGGGGCCGGAGACGGTTCTACAGTCACGATTTCTAAAGGCCTTGAATTTGAATGCTCCCGAGGAGCTGATCGGTTTTCTCTACCAGGATCCGGGAGACCGCGGTCGGATCGCCCGGCTGTCAGGCCTTGTGTTTGAAGCCGCTATGGATGAGGATGCGGTGGCCCGTTCGATTGTGGATCAGGGCGCGCAGGAACTGTCTGAGCTGGTACTGGCGGTGGCGCAGCGGTTGCATTTCAAAGCAGACGCGTATGCGCTGGCGCTGACTGGTGGGATATTGTTGCATCAACGCGATTACCGGGTCTCTCTGCTCGAACGTCTGGCAGAGCAGCAACTGGCTCCCGCGACCATCGAGTGCGTTGAAGATCCGAGTCTGGGTGCCGTGCGGATTGCCGTCCGTTTGCTGGGATAATGTGTTGGGTTCTGGCTACGCTTCCGGGAACTGATCGGGGATCTGCAGCTGTTTTACCGAGTAGGGTGAGCATTGCTGTTTCCAGCCGCCGTCGATGGTGACGGAGGTTCCGGTGAGGTAGCTGGCGTCTTCTCCGGCCAGCATGACAATGCTGTGGGCGATTTCCCGCGGATGTGCCCAGCGTCGTAAAGGGATCATGTCTTCGGAAGCCTGGCGGATTTTCGTGGCGGTGGCCTGCTGGTCAACGGCGATATCCTGTCCCATCGCGGTGTCGATCGCGCCGGGATTGACGCTGAGTACCCGAATGCCTGCAGGGCCATAGAGCGTGGCCAGTTCGTAGGTCAACGAATCGAGGGCCCCTTTGGCTGCGACGTACGCTGGACTGATCCCGGCTGCCATCTGAGACTGGATGCTGGAGACGTTGATAATCACTCCCTCTCCGCGGGCTTCCATGTGGGCTGCACACCATCGTGAGAGGAACGCGGGGGCGGTCAGGCAGACGCGCAGGGTCTGTTCCCAGCTGGCGAGTTCAATCTTCCGCATGGTGGTGATTTCCCGCCAGGCAGCATTATTGACCAGGACATCGATGCGTCCCCAGGCGGAGATACATTGTTCGACGGCAGACTCTGCATACTCCAGATCTGCGAGGTCACCGGTGCAGATGATATATTGACGGCCTGCATCCTCGATGCGTTTGGTGATGGGGTTGAGGTCTTCCGAGGGGAGGGCGAGCAGGACGCAGTCATAGCCCCGTTCGGCAAAGCGGACGGCGGTCTCCCCGCCGATGCCTCCCGCGGCTCCTGTGATCATGGCAACCGGTTGCGGGTTCATGGCGAGTTCCTTTCCGTCTCTGGTTTGGATTGCTGAGGTTTCAAAGCGTTGTGGCATGCTTCAACTGGCGCTGTGATCGGTTTCGAGAATTACCACCAGCCATTCGTTCTGCTTCACATAGGGGAGCGTGCGGATTCCCAGGACCACGCCGGTCTGACTGGCTTTGATGCTGGTGATTTCATCTCCCAGTGGCGAGCAGATGGTTCCCAGGGTGTCTCCTGCCTGAACGGTATCCATTAACTGGATCGCTGGTTCAAAAAAGCCCGACACGGGGGCACTGTTATGCAGTTGCAGGTGGCCACTCTGATCGCGGTTGTCTTCGATCTCGTACTGAATTGGCTGTTCGGGAACGGGTTCGTTCCGCATGCCGAGGGCAGACATCACGTGTAGACAGCCTGCGGCATAACCGGAGACGGCGGTGGCGTTGCACTGGCTGCCGCCTCCCCATTCGGCATAGATCGCAGGCACATTCGCGTCGCGGGCGGCAGACAGGGAGCGTCCTTCCAGCGTGGCGGTCGTGCCCCAGACAACGGGCAATCCGAAGGCGCGGGCCATCGTGCGTTGTGTTTCCAGGATGGCTGGATCGGAGTGCAGACAGTAGCCGGAGAAGGGGGCCAGGTCAGAAATCACGCCTCCCGTGTGCAGGTCAATCAGATAGTCGGCTGACTGAATCAGCTGCGTGGCCTGATGGGCAATCTGTTCGGTGATGGAACCGTCGGGCGCGCCGGGAAAGGTGCGGGCCAGATCCAGATCATCCGGACCACAGCGCTGGCAGCGTTCGTATGCGGGTTGATTCAGTACCGGCACCAGCGTGACTTTGCCGCTGAATTCAGCGGGTTTGAGCAGGGTGATCAGTTTGCGAATGGCGGCCATGGGTTCGTATTCATCGCCGTGTACGCCGCCGAGGATCAGCAGATGCGGTCCGGGTTGCTGGCCTGTGATGACAGTCGATTCAATGGGGGGCAAACTCGACATGGGGGTTACTTCAAGTGAGAGTGAGTTCGAGTGGTGAGCGCCAGGATCAGGATTTTGGTTCAGTTTTCCATTCAATTTTGGCCGTGGAACGCAGCTTCTGCAGCGTTTGATCGTAGAGTTCGCGGGAGAGCGTCTGAAAGAGTTCGCCACGCACGTCTTCCAGACTGAACTGGCCAGGGTGTTTCTTATTCAACGTGATGAGGTGCATGCCAAAGGGGGATTGGAAGGGTTCACTGATTTCACCTTCTTTGAGGGGGAAGACCTGTCTGGTGAAGACCAGCGGCATTTTTCCCCGATACGCGGAGGTGACCAGTTTGCCTCCCTCTGTTTTGCTGGGGGCCTGCGAATACTGGGCGGCAGCTTCGGCGAAGCTCAGCTTGCCGGACTGGATCTGATTCCGCAGATCCAGCAGCTTCTGTTTCGCTTGATCGATTTCCGTTGTGGACGCGTTGGGGGAGAGTTTCAGAAGAATTTGACTGGCTTCGACGCGGGTGCCATCCAGCTCTTCACGATGAGCGTTGAAATAAGCCTGCATTTTTTCCGGTGTGATTTCCTGTCGGGCATAGAGATTCCAGGCCAGCGGCAGGGCAATCGCAGCGCGGAGCTTTTCGGGAGTGAAGCCCATTTTCGTGAGTACCTGCTGCGGATTATCGCCTTTCTTGCGGATGAAGTTCTCGACTTTGACGACACTTTCATCCAACTGTTTCGGCGGGACTTCGATTTTCTGCGCTTTCAGAAATTCCTGGATCAGACGTTGATTGATCAGCTGCTCCAGCAGTTGCTGACGGAGAGCCGGCGGTGCATCGGTGATGCCACGTGAGAGCAGGGCAAATGAGAGGTCAGCCTCAGTCACCGTCTGGCCATTGACGGTCGCGAGCACCTCGTCGGCTTGTGTTGCAGCGCGAAGCGGTTGTCCTGCGGTGAGGCCCAGAAGAGCCAGGCAGAGGAGATATGTGAAAGAGTGACGGCGCGGCGATGACATCGTGATTGCTTCCTGCAAAGGGCGAAACGAACTCAGATCGAAGAAGATTCCGGAGGGGAATCGCCTTAGTGAAATGAGTGTGGTGAGGATATTATTGCATTTTCGAACCACGCTGTCAGTGTGAATCGGGCGGCGAAAATTATGAAAATCAAAGTTGGACTCCTGAAGTCAACTGTCTAAAATCAAGTCAACCTGAAGCAGCAGAGGAGCTCATTGGATTTTCCCGGCTGTGTGGGGCATTCAATTCCATACTCATTTCTTTTTTACTCTTGAACAAGGGGCCCGCGCATGTGGTCAATCCTGGCTCAGAAAACGTCGACGGTTTCCGAAGATCCTGTGGCAAAGGCAAATGAACTCTGGCACACGGTCAAAACATTCCTGGCGACCCAGGGGCTGCAGTTCGCGATTAATGTGGTTGTGGCGCTGGCGATCTTTGTGGTGGGGAAATGGATTGCCAACATTTTGAGCCGGTTCTGTAATCGTCTGATGAAGCAGGCGAAGGTCGATGAGACACTGGCCCGGTTTCTGTCGAATATTGTTTACTCGATTCTGCTGGTCATCGTCGTTCTGGCGGCGCTGTCGGAATTGGGGATTAACACAACCTCTCTGGCAGCGGTTCTGGCTGCAGCCGGTTTTGCGGTGGGGATGGCCTTCCAGGGAACGTTGAGTAATTTTTCTTCGGGTGTGATGCTGATCCTGTTCAAGCCGTTTCGGGTGGGGGATTACATTGAAGCGGCCGGGACGGCGGGTGTGGTTGAGGAGATTCAGATCTTTACCACATCGATGCGCACCGGGGATAACATTGCGATTGTTGTGCCCAACAGTCATATCACATCTGGCAACATCCGCAACTTCTCCATCAAGGAGAATCGCCGCATCGATCTAGTGATCGGGTGTGGCTATGACGATGACCTCAAAGCGGTCAAAGCCTTTCTGGAAGAAGTCGTGAACGGGGATGAGCGGGTTCTGGCCGATCCTGCACCGGTGATTGCCGTCAATGAACTGGCTGACAGCAGTGTCAATTTCGTCGTGCGTCCCTGGGTTAAAAATGCCGACTACTGGGCCACTCGCTGGGATCTGACCGAACGGATCAAGCTCGGCTTCGATGAGCGTGGCTTTACGATTCCTTATCCCAGCCGGGATGTGCATCTTTATAATGAGAGTGCAACCGGCGTGGAATAGCGAGGCGATTCCGGTCCTTCCTCGGGAGCTAAGTCTGCTGCAGGGTTGGTTTTTTCATTCTGCAACTGCCCCGGAAATCAGCCGGTTTTAAAAATCAGGTCCCACTGAAGTTCCGTGGTTGACGTAGTAAATCCGTGGTTCAGGAAATGCGGCTGAAAGCTGTCTTTCGCAGGGTCGTTTTCCGGCTTCAGTAACGAAATCGGGGGGCTGGTCCGGTCGTAACGATTGTGGGTTCGTTATCTGACTTGGATATCCGCTTTTAATAGTTATCCCTCCACACTTCAGTTCAAACTGCATTTATATTTAATTAACCTGATAATTGGTGGAATTACTTACCTTTCTCCGAAAATTTCAATTTCTCAAGTGTTGTTGAGCGCAACTCGTTAGTTCACAAATAATACCCGGTTGATCATGTGTGGTAGATTTCAACTCAAGCAGGCCCGAGTTGTCTTCTATGTGGTCAGCCGGGTCTGTTTGTTCAGTTGTCGCACTTGGGACCCTTCCTGAGTTTTATATCTGAGACTCCAGCTCGAAAATCCCGCAGATGAAAAAATGAATACCTTCTTTTTGGTTCGCGTTTGTAATTACGAAAAGATTCCGTATCATATAAAATTACTGCGGCAGGACGATTCAGAACCCTGCATCAAGTGCTCTCCAGGATCGCCAGTCTGATCAGAGCCGGATCTCACTTATAGTAATGATTACCGAGTGAAATTTAGATTCATTTCGACGACCCGTCGTTGTACATTCCATTTCTTCCTTAATACGTAGAGTGACTATGCAATCCCCACACCGACCGAGCTTGTTACGAAAAATGAACGTTCGTAAGGTTTTGGAAGTTATCCAGAGCCAGGGAACATTAACTCGCGCTGATGTCATGCGTTGTTCTGGAATCAGTGCTCCTACTGTTTCCAAGGCGGTAAGTGCCCTGCTGGATGCGGGGTTGCTTGAGGAACGTGAGACAGCGGAATTTTCGGTGGGTCGTCCCGGCAAGCTGTTACAGTTACCGCGATTCAGTGCCCAGGTGATTGGCGTGGTTCTGGACTGGGATTATTGTTCAATCGTGGCCTCCGGTCTGGATGGTTTTCTGCACGAAGAAAAGCTCGATCAGTTCAAAACTCCTTCGTCGTATGAAGATCTGATTAATATCATTTCCCAGAAAATCATGGACCTGGTTAAGAAGGAGGAGATTCCTGCCCTGGGTGTCGGGATCACCGTGCCTGGTCTGGTTAACAGTAATGATGGTCGCATCTTCCTCGCGTCGAACCTGCACATTGTAGACGGACAGGCACCCGCGGTAGATATTGCTGCGAAGACTAATCTGGAATGCATCCTGGTGCAGAAATCCACCTCGTTGTGTCTCTCTGAAAAAACCTATGGTGCCGGCCAGGATCTGGAAGACTTCATCAGCCTGGACGTGACATCCGGTTTCGGTATGGGGGCCTTTACCGGCGGCCAGCTGCTGGATGGTCAACATGGTCTGGCGGGAGAAATCGCTCACATCACCGTCGAACCCCAGGGAGGACGTGTTTGTGGTTGTGGTAACCAGGGCTGCCTGGAAACCGTCGCGACCGACATGGCTTTGACTCATTATGTTTCGAAGCGGGTTGGCAAAGAGCTCGACTTTGATGCGATCAAAGAACTCGTGAAGCAGGGCGAACTCGATATTACACCGGAACTGGATCGCACGATCGAGTTCCTGGGAATCGGGGTGGCGGCTGCGATCAACATTTTCAATCCCTCGAATATCTTCATTTCCTCGCGGCTGTTTGATCTGCAGGACGATGTCTTCAGCAGAATGTGTGAACTGGCCAAGAATCGGGCTTTGAAACCTTCTTCCAGTTCTTGCGAGATTGAACGCTCGAAAGGGAATAAGTACCTGGGCGCTGTTGCCGGGATTATTAACCATCTGGCAAACGGTCTGGGACCGCGGTTGACCTAGAGTTGTGTCGAACCGCTGCGGAAGGCGCTCATCTGGAAGGGAACAGGGGTATGTCACCCTCGGCAGACGATCTGGCCCGGGAAGCGATTCGCGAATTCCAGCACCTGCTCGCGCAGTCGTTACGCAAAATCCGTCATTGTCTGGGTCAGTTGAAGCAGGAGCAGATCTGGTGGCGTCCGGAGCCGGGCCTCAACAGCATCGGAAACCTGATTCTACATCTGTCCGGAAATCTCAATCAATGGGCGGTGGCCGGCATTACTGGAGCCCATGATGAGCGTCAGCGGGAAGCCGAGTTTCAGGCCGAACAGAGCCACAATCGCGACGAACTGTTGTCTCTACTGGAACAGAGCGTCGAACGTGCGAACGCGGTCTTCCAGACGCTGTCTGCTGCTGACTTACTGGAGTCGCGGACGATCCAGGGCTTTTCCATCTCCGTGCTGGGGGCCATTGCCCATACGGTGCCTCATTTTGTCGGGCATACGCACCAGATCATTTATCTCACCCGGCTGCAGCTGGGGGAAACATACCAGTTCGACTGGTCCCCGGATGCAGAGCGAAACGGCGTGCCGATTTGAACCATGCGAAAACTGATTCAGAACGTGCCCGGTTTATTTTTTGGTAACCGTTAACACGCTACAATACCTGCTGACTGTCAGTATGTTGTTATCTGATCCGGGGTAAGGTTGTCATGTCTCGTAAGGCGAAACGAGCGCGAAAAAACACATCGAAACGGGAAACTGCTCAGGCTGAGAAGCGGGCTGCTGTCTCGAGTGTTCCTGCCAGCAGTCAGGAATTAGCGGAACCGTCGCCGGGGATTTCACGCCACACCTGGCTGTTTCTCTCCCTGCTGCTGATCTGGTCGTTTCTGGTTTCCTGCTTTCCGATGCGGAATATGGATATCTGGTGGCACCTGAGAACCGGAGAGCTCATTCTGGAGCGGGGGACCGTTCCTTATTTCGACTGGTTTACGTTCGTGGACTCTGATCGGCCCTGGATCGACATGCACTGGGGCTTCCAGTTGCTGGTGACCTGGCTGTATCACTGGGGCGGCGTCAATTTACTGATCCTCAGCAAAGCCTTCTGCCTGGCGTTGACGGTCGGGCTGGGCTGGTTTGCCGGTGGTCGGTTTTTGCCCCCCTGGGGGAAAGCCTTGCTGTGGATTCTGCCGGTGATCTGTCTTTCCGGTCGTTCGGTCGTGCGTCCGGAAATGCTTTCGCTGGTCTATCTGGCAGCCTGGATGCTGGTTTTGAACCGGGCTGCGGCGCGTCCCCAACTGTTGTGGCTGATTCCGTTACTGGCGTTGCTCTGGGTCAACAGTCATGCGCTGTTTGTGCTGGGGCTGGTCGTCAGCGTATTGTGGGTGATCGATCATCTGGTGCGCGGCTGGGCGCGGGGTCGCTTTGGGCTGGAACCGGCTGCGACGGAGCTGACTGGTGTGATGTTGATTCGCATCGCCGTGCTAACGGGAATTGCCTGCTTTTTGAATCCCTATTTCGAGCAGGGAGTGCTGTTCCCCCTGACGCTGTATGAAAAGTTTTCGGTGGACCAGGCCTTCTATTCCGTACGCATCGGTGAATTCCAACCGCCCCTGGATTTTATCAGACAGCATGGACTGAAGAATTTATTTCTGGCATCACAGGTGTTACTGGGAGTGTTGACGCTGGCCAGTTTTATTCCGCTGCTGATCAACAGACGGATCAACGTGTTTCGGTTATTGGTATTTGCTGCGTTCACACACCTGGCTTTCAAGGCCTCGCGGAATACCAGCATCTTTGCGCTGATCTCGGGGATTGTACTCTGTGACAATCTTTCGGACTGGTCCCGTTTCGGGATTGCTCTGTTCGGGAAGTCGGCGTCTGACGCTGCTGAGGGAACGCGTCAGTTATCTCGCGGATCGCTGGTTTCTGCGGGGATATTTCTGTTCCTGTTTATCAGCCTGTTTACCGGGTACTGGCATGCGTGGGGTGGTGAAGGGAAACGACTGGCGCTGGGAGAGGCGGAAGCCTGGTATGCGCATGGCGCCTCGAAGTTTGCAGGACAACCGGGGATGCCGGACCGTGCCTACATTTCCAACATGGGACAGGCGGCGGTTTACATTTATCATAACGGGCCCGAGAAGCGGGTATTCTTTGACGGACGTCTGGAGGTCAACAGCCAGCAGACGTTTGAATGGTACGAGCAGATCAAACAGCAGATGATGCAGGGGAGTACCGACTGGGCCTATTTGCTGCAGGATGAGAAGGGCCAGCTACCCGCGGTGATTCTCGACAGTCGCTATTCCCGGAATGAAATTATGGGAATGGCTGCGAATCCGGGCTGGATGCTTGTGTTTGCCGACCAGGCGGCTGCGGTCTTCCTCGATCGACAGACTGCGGAGCGATTGAAATTACAGCCCGCGGATCCCAGTCCCCTGGCTTATCCTCCCGGCATGAAAGTCCGCGAGTAAGCACACCTGAATACCGTCTGTTTTCTGATCCAGGAAAAACTGAGGGACGTCCGGGATGATGCTTGCAAATCAATGTCACTCAGGGGACATTAGATGAAATGAACAATTCTTTTCGTCAACAATGCTGACGCGTTGACACTCCAGAGAACCTTTACGCAGGGGAAACATCATGAAATATCCGAAGATCAGCTATCAACTGATCCGCCTGGCAGCAGTCTGTCTGTTGCTGCAGGCAACTACGCTTTTATCAGCTCAGGAAGCGGAACAGAAGACGCATCAGGCGCCGCTGTCAAAGATGGAATTGCAGACCGGCGATTCCATTGTCTTCCTGGGAGACAGTATTACGCATCAGTGCCTCTACACCCAGTATGTAGAAGATTTCTTTTACACCCGTTATCCGAAAATGCGTCTGAAGTTTCATAATGCCGGCGTGGGTGGTGCCAAGGCGTGGGATGCCCTGGCTCGTTTTGACCGGGACGTCGCCGCCTATCATCCCAAGTATGTGACCGTGCTGCTGGGAATGAACGATGGCCGCTATCAGCCCTTCAATGATGAGATTTTCAAGACCTACTATGATGACATGAAAGAGCTGATCAGCAAGATTGAAGGCATTGGTGCGACTCCGATCCTGATGACGCCGACCATGTTCGACGCCCGGGCGGCCCGCATGGGAAAACGCCCGCGGGATCCGGCTTCGGTAGAGCTGTATAACTCGGTTCTGGCGTATTATGGAACCTGGCTGCGTGAAGTTGCTACCGAATCAGGCTTCGGTTTTGTAGACATGTACGGACCGTTGAATAACATCACGATTGCGGAACGTCAGAAAAATCCCCAGTTCACGATCATCAGAGACGCCGTGCATCCCGATGCGCCGGGACAGGTGGTGATGGCGTTTGCCCTGCTGTCCGACATGAACGTGCAACGACAGGTTTCGCGGATCACCGTCAGTAAAAAAGCCAACGGTGAGGCCACCTCGACAGCGCGAGGGGGTAAGCTGTCTGATCTGAAATATTCAGACAACGGCGTCTCCTTCACCTGGTTGGCTGACAGCCTGCCCTGGGTGGTGCCCGCTGAGGCGAAGCTGGGTGCAGAGCTGACGAAACTGGGGCATCGGATGAGTCAGGAATCGCTATCGATCCATGACCTGCCCCCCGGCCGGTATGAACTGTCTATCGATGGGGAAGTCGTGGGACAATACTCCAACACGACCCTGGCCCGGCATGTTGAACTGCAGGGAAATCCAAAGACGCCTCAGTACCAGCAGGCGATGCAGGTCGCGTTGTTGAATAAGGAACGCAATGACGGCCCTGTGAAAAACAAACGCAACACCTGGCGGGTGTTCCAGGCGTATGCCCGGATGAAGCGGGAACTGGACGCACAGGGAGATCAGAAGGATCAAAAAACGGTGGCAAAGCTGGCAGAGCTGGACAAACGCCTGGCCGACCAGGATCGTGTGATCCAGGAGAGCGAAGCAGCTGCGAAAGCCCTGGAAGATAAGATCTATGAGATCAATCAGCCTGAGGCCCGGAAGTATGTTCTGAAGAAGGTGACCGCTGCTAAGAAAAAGTAAGCGACGCTGACATCAGAACTTGATTCGAGATGTTATAAAACAACAGGCAGCCCGGGTGTAAAAACCTGGACTGCCTGTTTTATTTTGCGCTGGTTGCGGTACTGGTTACCGTCTGCTTACAGGAAGATGATCGTCAGCAGGATTGAAAGTGGTAACAGGAACAGACAGCTGTAAACCATATAGCCAAAGAAGCTGGGCATCCGAATGTTGTTCTTTTCAGCGATCGCTTTGACCATGAAGTTGGGACCATTGCCGATATAGGTCATGGCTCCCATGAAGACGGCTCCCAAACTGATGGCAACCAGCTCAATTTCACTGACGCCGGCAACCATGGGAGGACTGCCGCCCGCAGATTTGGCCGTTTCAAAGAAGACGACATAGGTCGGAGCGTTGTCCAGGAAGCTGGAGAGCGTCCCTGTGGCCCAGTAGAACTTCGCAGGCGAATCAATGCCCAGCGAGGCACCGTAGACATTCAGGATCTGTACGGGAGCCTGCATGCAGATAAAAATACCGACGAACAGGGCGGCGACTTCAACGATGGCTTCGTAATTGAAGGAGTTCTGCTCGCGAATACTTTTTGAAGTTGTGAGCAGGGAAATGCCTGCCAGGGCAAACATGCAGCCTTCACGGAAAAAGTGAGGTGCACTCCAGCTGGTACCCGGGACCGTTTTGGAGGGGTCCAGCAGTGCGACGCAGAAGATGACCATCAGCAGCCAGAGGAAATTGATACCCCCTTTGAGTGCGAAAGGTTCAGGATCTTCCGGAACGGCTTCCACCCTGGCTTTGTTTTCTTTGCGATAGCGGACGGTGTCGAAGGCAAAATAAACGGCCAGCAGCATGCCATTCATGGCGAGCCACTCAGGCCAGAGCGTCAGCGTCCAGGTAAAGGGGACACCTCTTAAAAAGCCCAGGAACAGGGGCGGGTCACCAATGGGTAGCAGACAGCCGCCGGTGTTACAGACAACAAAGATGAAAAAGATGACCGTGTGTGCCACATAGTCACGTTTGGCATTCGCTTTCAGCAGAGGGCGGATCAGGAGCATGGCGGCGCCTGTGGTTCCGATGAAGCTGGCAATCGCGCCACCGATGGCGATGATGCCTGTATTCAGAATCGGTCGTCCCACCAGATGGCCGTTGAACGCGATGCCGCCACTGATGACATACAGAGAAAACAAGAGGGCGATGAAGGGGATGTATTCCCCGAGAATCGCATTCTTGAGGACGACGACGGCAGCAGGGAACCCGGGAGCTGACAGCTCGTGTGTGCCGTGATCGACGACGCCGTGTCCGTATAGGAATGTGTAATAGAGCAGGGTCACCAGACCCAGGCTGACCGCGACCAGAAACCGGTTTTTATTGTGTTCCCACCACTCTTCCGTTTTATGAATCAGGGGTAGAAAAGCGATACACAGCAAAAGCGCGGCGAACGGAATTACACTATAAAAGGCGGGAGGTTCGGCATGACCATGATGTTCCTCGTGAGGTTGTTCAGTCGTGGCCACAAAAGAGGTTGCTTCCAGTTGCGCGTATGTATCAGCGATTAAGTTCATCTCAATCGCCCTCCGTTACTTGGGGATTATGAAAAAATGGGTTAAAGCGCGAAAATCCGTTTTCATGTAGAACGGTGATAACAAGAGCTCAGCTTGCTAACTGGCGTGTGGTCAACTCGGGATTATGGCAGGAACCGACCCTGTGTACAACTTCCACGTCGGCAGGATTTCACAAATTGAATTTATGAATTTGCGAATTCACTGCGGCGTTCTTCCATCGGAGCCGCACTGGCTTTGAATTCCGACAGATACAGCTTTACCAGCTCCGCTGTCTCTGCACTTTGCAGCATCTCCAGCGAGATCAGCGTTTTCCCCAGAACGATCGGCGGTTCGATCTGTATTGCGAGTAGATAAGCCACCTGCTCGCGGGTGAGCAGCTGCCTCTGGATGGCGATTTCCCCGAATCGCTGTCCATTTTTCTGCTGTGCTTCGAGTATCTCTGCGACCTGGTTACTGGTCAGCAGTTTTTCATTGACTGCCAGTTCACCGATTTTCGTCTGTGTTTCCTGTTGAGGGCACTTCAAGAGTGCTTTGGAAATGGTCGGGATATCAAAGATTTTCTTGGTAACCAGCCAGCGACTGAAGCGGCTGCGTTTGACCAGCTTCTGCAGCTCGTTGTCTTCCTGGCTGATGATCGAGCGTACGTGAACCTGGTTCCGGCCATTCTCTTTCGAGTTGTACATTGCTTCGTCTGCTTCTGCGATCAGGCGTTCTCCGAAGCCTGTCATGTCGCGTGGAGGGATCCCAACCACGGCACCCAGGCTGGCGGTAACGGGTACGCGTTTGCCTTCGAATTCAATCACTTCGTTTTCGATCAGCTTCCGCAGACGTTCCGCGAGTTCATGAATCCCGTTTTCAGTAGGATTGTTGACCATGATGACGAATTCCTCACCACCGTAGCGGCAGAAGACATCAGAGCGTCGCGTGGATTCACTGGCAACTTTGGCAACACGCTGCAGAACCAGGTCACCGAACTGGTGACCGTAGGTGTCGTTCAGACTTTTGAAGCGGTCGATGTCGGAGAAAATGATTCCGATTGGCTGGGCAGAGCGGGCACAGCGATGCAGTTCTTTTTCGAAATATTCGTTGAAGTAGCTGCGGTTGTAGGTTTTGGTCAGCGGGTCGTGAATCGCTTTGCTCTGCAGCTGTTTGTTTTCGGATTCCAGTTTTACCTTCTGCTCTTCGATGGCAGCCTGGCGGGCGAAGGCCTGAGTGGAATCGACCTGGGCTTTCATGGTCAACTGCACCAGTTGTTCGTTGGCTTTGGCCATGATTTCATAAGGCGATTCGATGTCATCCATGTTGACCTGGAAGATCTGAGCAGCCTCTTCAAAGCGGTACTTGACCTCTTCCAGGAACCCGTGCAGATCATCCATGGGCATGTTGTAGAACTCTGCCATCAACTGCTGCAGTCGCTGTAATGCGAGACCGCTGTTGGGGGAGCAGAAGTAATCACCAATGGCGGCCGAAGCAGAGATGATGATGATCAGGTTAAAGTTGGGATCGGACTGGAGGGCCTTTAATTGTTCGAATGTGTCGTGATGATGTTCGATGGCGATCTGGAACTGTTCGGACATCTGCCAGCGTTCCATCATTTTTACGCCGACTTCAGTATGGTTGATTCCCAGGACTTCGGTTTCGACTTCAGCTGTTGTGCGCTGCTGAGTTTCAGCCTGCTCAAGCACAGGTAACAGGTCATTGGGGATCGAGCGGAGCATGGCCAGGTGCCCGATATCCTGCAGGAGTCCGATGAGGAAGCTGTCGTATTTGAGTTCGTTACCCAGTCGGGTTGCTAATAACTCGGCGGCGGCAGACTGGATAATCGATTGTTTCCAGTACGAGTCGTAGCGTGACTTCAGGGGACCCTGTGTGATAGCTGCTTCGGAGAGCGAGAAGCTCAGCGCCAGCGACGTAACCACCATGGTTCCCAGCAGGGGGACGGCCCGTTCGATGCCTTTGCACTCGGATCGCAGCCCGAAGAAGGACGAGTTACTGGCCTTGAGGATTTTGGCTGTGATCGCGGGGTCTGCCTTGATGGTGTCAATGACATCCTTGATATCAGTGTCCGGATCCTTAGACAGGTCCAGCAACTTTACTGCGACGGCGGGTAGAGTAGGTAATTGATCCGACGACCAGATTTTTTCAGGAGAAATCATGTAAGACGACCTTCAAGGAATTTTAATCAGTCTGGCTGAAGTCATTTTTTAAACAGAGTATGCCCTGCCTGCCTGGGCAATATTCTGTGAACCGATTTTTTCACAGTCTGGCAACCTGACTGCTCAACGAGCCTCAGGCATTCGAGGTAACCCAGCGTTCCAGCTTGCTTTTGAGGCTGTCGGGAGTGAACGGCTTCACCAGGTAATCTGAAACACCAGCCTGGATTGCAGTCACAACACGTGCCCGTTCGGCTTCGGTGGTAATCATGATGACGGGAATGTCTTTGTTCCGCTGACGGATTTCTTTCAGCAGTTGTAAGCCATCCATGTTAGGCATGTTCCAGTCGCTGAGTACGATATCGAACTGATTGCCCACAAAGTATTCCAGGGCCTGAACCCCATCTTCTGCTTCAGTAACGTCTTCAATACCCAGTTTCGACAGACAGCGCTTCTGGATAGTTCTCATTGTTCCTGAGTCGTCTACGAGTAAAACTTTCATCGGACTGGCCTCTTATATTTAAAGTTGTTTGGCGAGTTAAAACAGAGTTTAATCAGTGGTGGATCTATCGATCAGAGAAGCCTGCTTCGATAGAGAACGCTCCGATTTCTGATTCAAAGGAGATACAGATCGGCGACACATTGGAAGGGTAATGTACGGTATGACCTTTCCCGGTGATGATGTTTGGAATACTGATGGAAGCTTCCAGATGTTCCAGTTGTGCCTTGGCAGAACCGGCAATCATGTTGGCGAGTTCACATACAGCATCACAGACTTCGTCGTTGATTTCTTCAGCCGTGATTCCCAGCATGCGGTCCAGCACGCCTTTACCAACGCTTTCGGACAGGCTCAAAACCAGCGTGCCGGCTGCCTTTCCTGAGATACCGATGACGGCACTCAATTCGTGTTGTGGGATCACGTCCTGTTTTAAACTCAGACCGGTCCGTTTGGGGGTGCAACCCAGCATCATTTCAAAAACGGAAATCGTGGAACTGATGATCGGGTTCACAAATTCGGCAGTGAGTTCAGATTTACTGAGGGTTGGAGATGATGTCATTCTCAAATTCCTGCTTCTTCAGAATCGATCACAGAGGGCCCGATTCCGTTGCGATGTGGTACGAAAAATTATTCTCTTAAAACTCAGTGTCCCTGGAGTGCTTGACCATGTCGCTTCCACATCGGTCAAACGGGGAACTGAGACTGTCATGTGAGTATGCATTTAGAACATAGATCACGGAAAATCAGATGTGCTAAAATATCAACATCGGATTCATGAGAAAAAACTCGACCCGCAGGCAACATTTCCGGGTTTGACGGCTGTAACGAATATCTCGCAAACACCCCCCGGATAAAAGCAGTGAAATCCCTCCTTATTGAGCGACAGTACGGGGAGGGAGATTCCTGACTGCACAGATTCGCGTCGCAGGAAATTCAAAGAAGCCCTTACGCATCAGGCAGAAACGTGACCGCGAAGCGTCATTTCTTAATAAGAGGAACAAAACGCCTGTTTTCAGGTATGAAAGGCGATAATCGTCGGAATTCGCACAACCGAATCTCTGGTATTTCCAAAAACAAAAATATTGTTATTGAGCCATTAAACATAAATCGTTTACGATATGTTTAATGGCATTCGTCGTAGTGGTTTTCACCTATTCGACAGGCCCACTTCCAACTGAAAAACGTCAGTTTTCACATCTCGTTCACTGAACTTGATTTTTTCAGTATTCAAAAACAGAAAGAAGTGCAGTACAGTTTACTTTGGTGCTGATATAAATATCTAGATACCCACTTTTCAAAGTGTTCAAATCTAATGTCTCATTCTATCAATCAAGAGCAGGTCGATTTTGCTCAGCATGTTCGAACAACTTGTCATCGCTTAAATAACTTCCTGACCATTTTACAGTGTCAACACGAGCACCTGGCGGGATTACCCTCCAGCCAGCTGGAACCGGAACTGTCAGTCGTTCTGCAGGATCTGGAACCTCTGGTTGACACTGCGGCTAACGATGTACTGGAACTATCCAAACAATGTAGAGATTTTCTGGAAGGAGTTACACATCCAGATACAAGTCAGAAATTAGATTGAACCGTTCAGTTTATTGATATCTAATCATTTCTTTTCTCGGGGGCCAGAATGTTAACTTCCACTGATCTGATTCGAATTGTCCTGGTGGACGACCACATGATGCTGGTTGATTCACTGGTATCACGCTTTCACAGAGATACCCAGATCGAAGTCGTCGGAACGGCGACCAATGCGGATGAAGGGTTGTCGCTGATTCTGGAGACAGAACCGGATGTGGTCATTCTGGATGTCGAACTGCCGGGACGTGGCTCGTTTGACATTGCTGAGGAAATCAGCTCCCGACTCAAGAACACCAAAATGATTTTCCTGACAGGTTATCTGTCAGACATCTTCATTGAGCTGGCATTACGAGTGAATGCCGTCGGCTACCTGCTCAAAGGGGAGCCGATTGAATCATTGATCCATGCGATCAAGAAGGCCTCCCGTGGGGAATACTGCTTCTCTCAATCGGTCCAGGAAAGGCTCGTTTACGATCATAAAAAGAACCGCTACTCGATCCAGTCACAAAGCATGCTGACTTCTTTGACTTCACGTCAGATCGAAGTGCTGCGGCATCTGGCACGCGGTAAGAGCGTGAAAGAAGTAGCCCGGTCGATGCATCTGTCTGAAAAATCGATCGACAGTCACAAGTATCGGATCATGCACAAGCTGGGCATTCACGACCGCGTCGAACTGGCTCGCTATTCCATTCGCGAAGGATTGACACTCCCTTAGTGTCTCCTGGCGGGAACTCCCGATCAGGATTGGATCGGCCCTCGCTCTGCAATCAGGCGATCGAGGGTCTCCAGTTGTGAATCCGAGAGTTCAAAATTCATCACTTCCGCATTTTCCTGAATCTGCTCCGGACGTTTGGCACCACATAAGGCACATGTGATGCCGGACTGCTGGATTGTCCAGCGGATGACGATCTCTGCAATCGAGTGTTCCCATTCCGTGGAAAGCGTGCGGAGTTCATCCAGGAAGTCCTGGTTCTTTTCCCATTCCGCTCCATGAAACATGGGATATTTCTGTCTGCCGTCCTGTGGATCGAACTGATGATCCCGCGCGAGCTTGCCGGCGAGCAGACCTTTCATCAAAGGCCAGTACGCCATCACCGATACCTCGTTGTCTCTGCACCAGGGGAGACGATCCAGTTCGATGTCCCGCTGCAGCATGTTATAGCGGGGCTGATAGGCGGAGATCGGGCAGACCGCATGAAATTCCTGTAGTTGTTCCAGCGTGAAGTTGGAGACGCCAACGGAGCGAATCTTGCCCGCTTCGCGCAGTTCGTTGAACGCGGCTGCAGATTCACCGACCGGGATTTCCGGATCGGGGCCGTGCAGATAGTGCAGGTCGATGCGGTCGGTGTTCAACCGCTGCAGGCTCTCATCGCATTCCTGTATGATACGGGCGGGGGAGGCGTCGCGGACCTGTTTCCGGTCTTCCCAGTGGATACCCCCTTTGGAAGCGATGACAATCTCGTCCCGCTTCTCTCCCAGGGCTTTGGCAATCAGTTTTTCGCTCTCGCCGTCGTATCCGTAGCAGTAAGCGGTGTCAAAGAAGTTGATGCCTGCATCGAACGCGGCCTGGAGCGTAGCCAGACTGGCCTCTTCGGTGACATCCACGCTGGTAACCCCGGAGATGGGCCAGCAGCCCATGGCGATGGGGGTGATCTGGATGTCTGTCTTGCCGATGGTGCGTAACTGGCTCATGCTGTTTGATCCTTCCGCGTGTGTAAGTTTCTGCAGTGCCCGGGTTCTGAATAGCACTTGTGGTCCTCATCATTTAAGATAACAGGCTCTGGTGTCAACCATTGTTCCGCCTTTCCTGTTTCAAAAGAGTGAAGAGCGTATCCAGCATGTGTGCCCGTTTTTTCCTGTTTTCGCCTGACGAAGAAATCAAGCGGCTGTTTCAGATGGTGTCATTTCCGCGGATTTCCCCGCGTTACAACATCGCTCCTTCCCAGCCCGTGCTGGCGATAACGAATGCTGGTGCGGAGCTCGAGGTCCGGCATTTTCAATGGGGTTTTATTCCCGCGTGGTCCAAAGATCCGCAGCCGGGACAGGCGATGATCAACGCCCGTTCGGAAACCGCCGCTTCAAAACCTTCGTTTAAAAACGCCTTCCGTTACCGTCGCTGCCTGATTCCTGCAAATGGGTTTTATGAGTGGAAGAGTGCCGGCAATCGTTCGAAGCAGGCGATGTGTGTGCGTCTCAGTGAGGAACCGCTGTTCGCGATGGCTGGATTGTGGGAACAGTGGAGCAGTCCGGACGGCAGCGAACTGGAGACCTGCAGTGTGTTGACGACCGCTGCCAATTCATTGCTGGAAGGCATTCATCCGCGGATGCCGGTGATCCTGCGACCGGAACAGTACAGCAAATGGCTGAGTGCCGACACGACGCCGATCCCGCAGCTGGAAACTCTGCTGCAGACTTATCCTGCAGACGAGATGCAGGCCTACCCGGTCAGTTCCTTCGTGAATCGGGTGGCCAACGATTCCCCCGAATGCATCGAGCCGATCCGCGAACAGAAAACGCTGTTCTAAAATGTCACCGAAGGGGGCGCGAACAGCGAGAGGACCGGCTGGATCTCTTCGAAGTGTGCGAACAGGTAATCGGGTTTGCACTTTTCCAGTTCTTCGAGGGGATAGACGCCGGTGGCGACCGCAATGACCTGGGCACCGATGGCGCGGGCACAGGTGATGTCGCTCGGGGTATCGCCGATGACCCAGATGGTCGCCTGCGTCAGGAGCTCGGGAGCATGACGCAGCTGAATCTGTCGGACCGCTTCATGGGCGACGTCGTTACGGTCCGCGTGATGATCTCCGTAAGCACCAAATTCGAAAAAGTGGTGCAGATCGTAATGCGTCAGTTTCTGATGCGCGCCCTGCTCAAAATTTCCGGTCAATAAACCCAGATCGACATGCTCGTGTTCGGCCAGGGTATCCAGAATGTCGCGGATGCCCGGCAGCACGCGTCCCTGGCGCGTCTTCAGATTGGACGCGAGCAGTTTGAGATAGCCGGCTTCGAAACGCTTGCGGTTGGTACTGGTGTTTTCGATCTTAAAGTATTCAAACAGATCGACCATGATCGAGTGATCGGTGCGGCCGGCCGTCGGGATGCCCTCAATGGGGGCGGAGACCTGAAATTCGTCTTCCAGCATGTGCAGGATCGAATGCTGACCGGCGCCGCCGGAGTCAATGAGCGTACCATCAATGTCGAACAGGCAGATGTGCATGATGCGTCAGGGTTTCTGTGAAAGAATAAGGGGCTGTTTTGTCTGCCCTTATTCTATACACCCTGGATAGCTTCTGAAATGCGGTTGACGTGTGCAGGTGCACCATTAATTTCACGTTGTGCCCTGCGGATCACTTCAGCGTCGATTTCGTTCAGATTCTGTTCATATCCGGCGAGTAGTGCCAGATCGCAGATTTGATTGATCCGGGTCGGGAATCCGTGTGTGGACCGGTGAATTTCTTTAATCGCATCTGTGGTGAAGACCGAGTCGGCACAACCGGAGAGGCTCAGGCGATGCTGAATATAATTTTCGGTCATTTCCGAATCCAGTGCCGTCAGTTCGATCGACAGATCGGAAATCTGTGCGGCACGCTCGGCCTGGGGCGAGCTGGCTTCGTCCATCGTCAGCACCAGAGAGAGACTGGGGAACTGCTGATTGCCGGTGTGCAACAGACGCTCGACGGCGTGCAGTGCTTCCAGGCGGCTCAGATCAACGTGATCCAGCAGCAGCAGGAGTCGACCCTGGGTGAGTTGCATGCCGGTCAGACAGTCGGTGAGCTGTCTCCAGAGCTGAGGCAGTGGGGTCTCATGGGCAGGGCCGAGACGCAGTTGGGCACAGAGCTGCCAGAGAAACTCTTCTTCTCCGAGTCCCAGCAGGTCCAGGTATTCACACTGACAGGAACTGCGGGTCAGAATCTGCTGGCAGGCTTTTAACGTGAGTGACTTTCCGGTGCCGGAAGGACCGCTAAACAGACTGCATTTTTTCTGTTCCTCTGCCACGAACAGCAGACGGGCCAGGGCCTCTTCATGGAGTTCACTTTCAAAGAACAGTGCCAGATCCTGTTGTTGAGAAAAGGGTGCTTGTGACAAATTCCAGAAGTCGTAGTACATGATTGAAGTTGACCCGATGAAAATGATGTTTGAACAGAATTGCTCAGATTCTCTGGTCCCGCTGTTACGGAATCCTGCCTTATTGTTAAAATCGGCCAATGACTACTATCGGCATGACCGAACCGTGGCTGCTGAGTTCATTTTCCTCAACTTGCGTAAATTAAAGCCGCACAGTCTCTTCTTCGATCAGTGATTTCTTGAGAAACATTCATGACGCATCGTTTTTTTTATGAAGGTTCTTTGGACGACGCGCTCCTCCAACTGGACGGGAGCGAGGCCCATCATCTGCTGCACGTGTTACGGATGAAGGTGGGGGATGAGGTCCTGCTGTTTAACGGCACCGGCATCGAAGCCGAGGGGCAGATTGAGAAAACGGGGCGGAAAACGGTCGATATCAAGGTGGTGCGTCGTCACGAAATCGAGGCTGAGACACAGGTTCCCCTGATTCTGGCGACCGCGGTTCCCAAGGGAGATCGCTTTCGCTGGCTGGTCGAAAAAGCAGCCGAGCTGGGCGTCACCAGGCTCGTCCCCCTGACCACGGAGCGGAGCAGCGTCGATCCGGGTGAGAACCGATTGAAAAAATTACAACAGACGATTGTGTCCGCCGCGAAACAGTCGGGCCAGATTCGATTGATGGAGCTGGCCCCGGTGCAGCCGTTGAGCGACTTCCTCAAGGAGATCGACCCGGCAGAGCAGCAACTGCTGATCGCCGATCCACAGGGAGTCGCGTGGACGGAACTGAATCTGTCTGGATCGGAGGCATCCGCAGCCGGTGTTGTGATTCTGATCGGACCCGAAGGGGGCTTTTCTGCTGAAGAAGTTCAGGCGGCGGAGGACGCCGGAGCGCAGGCGGTTCAGATCAACGCGGGAATTCTGCGGATCGAGACGGCAGCGCTCCTGATGGCGGGCCTGGTTCGCTTGCCGTAAGTTCCGGGTTATTTAAACAGGTAGCCCGAGCGCATCAGCAGTACGAAGCTGTAGATGACGACGCCCGCGACGATCAGCGAGCCGAAGTTCAACAGCTTGCGACCGGTCTCCATCTTTTTGCGGGCCACGATCTGGGCAATCACCGTCACCACCGCCACCAGGGAGAACTTGAAGTAGACCATCCCCCGGATGCCCCAGTGGGCAATGAAATAGTTGGCCAACTGGTTGGACTCGCGGAAACTTCCGGTGACCAGCAGCAGGTAGGTCATAAACACATCCAGTGCATTGACCAGGATAAAGATGCAGGTCTCCCGTTCCAGGGGAAGTTGATTCCCCAGGAACGAGCGGCCTGACTTTTTTTCATTGGGTGGCGGATCGGTTTCTTCCATGATGGCGTCTCATACGACCTGATAGGGTATCGTGGAACGAATTCCTTCAAATCAGCTTGCGCAGCTGTTTGATGTAGCCGGGAATTGCTTCTTTGGGTGGTTCATCGGCTTCATACTCCAGGACGATGAAGTTCTTGTAGTTTGCGTCCTTGAGAATTTTCACGATCCGGGGAATGTCGGCCGGTTTTTCTTCCCCACGGGCACCCATCTCGACTTTGATCTGGGCATTGATGGCCAGGGGCGCGATCTTTTCCAGGTCTGCGTAGGGATGTTCGGTGCGGAAGTTACCGCTGTCGAAGTTCACGCCAAAGTTAGGCGATTTGTTGATGCCATCGATAATCCGCATCATCTGTTCCGGGGTGGAAGTAATGCCGCCATGATTCTCCAACGCGAGGCTGACGCCTTTCTGTTCCGCATACTTCAGCGATTCGTTAATCCCTTTCTGGCACATCTTGATGGCTTCTGCTTCGTTGCCTCCCTTGGGAACCCGACCGGCGAAAATCCGGATGACGGGCGCGCCCAAAATAGCGGCGTAGTCGATCCAGTTGCGGGTCATTTCCAGCTGTTCGTCGCGGGCATTGCCTTCCGGCAGACAGAAGTCGTTGCCGATGGCGGTGCCGGAGACTTCCATGCCCAGAGAGCCGACGAGATCCTTCGTCTCTTTCAGATAGTCTTCACTGACCGGGTTGGGGAAGTAGTAGCTGGTCAGCTCGCAGCCATCCAGTTTCAGCTCGCCACAGTAGCGGACGAAATCCATGATATCCATGGTGGCGGGAGTTTTGCGTTTGCGGGGCGTAGGCCAGTATTTCTGCAGATCCCGATTGAAGGAATAGGCGGCCAGACTCAGTTTCAGATGTTCGGGAGCCGTTTTTTTCTGAACACCGGCGGACAAAACGGTGTCTGTGAACAAAGAACCTGCTGCGAGGGCACCGAAACCGGCCAGAGAGGCTGATTTCAGAAATTCGCGTCTGCTGGTTTCCTGGTTGAATTGGGTCTCTGAAGGAACTGCCATTATGTTTACTCCCGGTCTGAGCCGTATTTTAAGTGTAGAAATTCGGATTGTTCTGGGGCGGATTCTAAGCCCGTCCATTTTGACAAATCGAGGACTGTAAAGAAACCCTCGATCTCAAAAACAGGCAGAATTGCAAAGTTTCCGAGGATAGCTAAACTTACTCTATTCTTGTAGATATCACTGACAGCGGACCTGTCTGTCTGTTACCCTGTACGACCGGGAAAACGTTTCCAGGCTGTTGAATTTTAAATCTTTGACCGGGCCCGTGTGCCCAACGAATCAGGAAGACCGGATACCATGCCTCGCTATGACGCCAAGCGGATTGAAACCAAATGGCAAGCCTATTGGGACCAGCACGAAACCTTCAAAACGGGAGACTTTGTTGAAGGGAAAGACAAGCTGTATGTTCTCGATATGTTTCCCTATCCGTCGGGCGATGGCTTGCACGTGGGGCATCCAGAAGGTTACACCGCTACCGATATCGTCTGTCGTCATGCCCGCATGCAGGGGAAGCAGGTCTTGCACCCGATGGGCTGGGACGCCTTCGGCTTGCCCGCGGAGCAGCATGCGATCAAAACCGGTACCCCGCCGCGGATCACCACGCAGAAAAACATCGATACCTTCCGCCGCCAGTTGAAGATGCTCGGCTTCAGTTACGACTGGAGTCGTGAGTTCTCGACGACCGATCCCGATTACTTCCGCTGGACGCAGTGGATCTTCCTCCAGTTGTTCGATTCCTGGTTCGACAGTGAATGCAAGTGGACCGGGCCGGATGGGAAAGAACGCACGGGGCGGGCTCGCCCCATCAGCGAATTGCCGATTCCTGAAAAAGTGCAGGCCGCGGGAGCAGAAGCGGTCCGCCGCTACCAGGATCGTCAGCGCCTCGCTTACCAGCATGAAGCACCGGTTAACTGGTGCCCGAAATTGGGAACCGTGTTGGCGAATGAAGAGATCATCGATGGCAAGAGCGAGCGGGGCGGCCATCCGGTCGAGCGGGTTCCCTTGCGGCAGTGGATGTTGCGGATCACCAAATACGGCGATCGTCTCGTGGACGGGCTCGAAGGTCTCGACTGGTCCGATTCGATCAAGTCGCTTCAGACCAACTGGATTGGCCGCAGTGAAGGGGCCGAGGTCGATTTCTTTATCGGCTCGGGAGAGGCCAGCGAGGATCTCGACGCCGCGTTCTTTGCCTGGAAGACCCGACGCAGTGGCGAGGGCTTCCCCGAAGATCAGGAAGCCGACGTGTTGCGGGTTTACACGACCCGACCGGACACGTTGTACGGAGCCACCTACATGGTGTTGGCGCCCGAGCATCCGTTCGTGGATCGTTTGACCTCCGACGAACAGAAGGCAGCGGTCGACACCTATCGCAAACAGGCGGCCCTCAAGAGTGATCTCGACCGAACCGATCTCGCCAAGGAGAAGACAGGCGTCTTTACCGGCAGCTATGCGGTCAACCCGGTCAACGGGGCGCGGGTGCCGGTCTGGATTGCGGACTACGTCTTGAGCAGTTACGGCACCGGTGCGATCATGGCGGTTCCCGCGCATGACTTGCGCGACTGGGAATTCGCAGTGGAATTTGATTTGCCGATCATCGCAGTTGTCGAACCGCCTGCGGATTACACTCCTTCCAAAGACGAACAGGCGCTCGAAGCCGAAATCGACGGTCAGAAACGCACGCCGTTCTCCGGGTTCGGAACCGCGATTAATTCGGGGGCCTTTGATGGCACGCCGACGGCTGACTTCAAGAAACAGATTACCGCGGACCTCGTCAGTCAGGGTGTGGGCAAAGGGGCCGTCAATTACCGGTTGCGGGACTGGCTCTTCAGTCGTCAGCACTTCTGGGGCGAGCCGTTTCCGATCTGGCATGAACTCGATGCGGACGGCAACATCACCGGTTTGATGCGGGCCGAGGCGGCGGAGAATTTGCCCGTCGAACTTCCCGAGTTGAAAGAATTCAAGCCGACGGGAACGCCGGAACCGCCGTTGTCTGTTGCCCCTGAAGAGTGGTTGTACAAAACCGACGCGGACGGTACGCGCTTGATGCGGGAAGTCAACAGCATGCCGCAATGGGCGGGATCCTGCTGGTACTATTTGCGGTATGCCGATCCGAAAAACGGGGAGCGGTTTATCGATCCCGAGATTGAAAAGCAGTGGTTGCCCGTCGATCTCTACATCGGCGGTGGTGAGCACGCGGTGTTGCACTTGCTCTATGCCCGTTTCTGGCATCAGGTGTTGTTCGACCGCGGTTATGTGACTTGCCCCGAACCGTTCCAGAAGCTCGTAAACCAGGGGATGATTCTCGGCGATGTCGAGTTGACCGGCTTCCAGAAAGCCGACGGCTCCTGGATCTCCGCGAAAGACGTGGAAGAATCGGATGAGTCCGACACAAAATGGGCCATTAAGAACTCAGGTGAACCAGCCACGCCGATCAAACTCGAATCGGAACAGGTAGAAAAAGCGGGCGAAGATTTCGTGCTCGTGGGTGAACCGGAGATCTTCGTCAACAGCCGCGCGCATAAGATGTCGAAGTCGCGAGGCAATGTGGTTAATCCCGACTTTGTGGTGGACGAGTACGGTGCCGACTCGTTGCGGATGTACGAAATGTTTATGGGGCCGCTCGAAGCGACCAAGCCCTGGAGCATGAGCGGCGTGGACGGCGTCTGTCGTTTCCTCGGTCGCGTCTGGCGATTGATCATCGACGAACGTGCCGAAGAGTTGCAGTTGAACGAGAGCGTGACCGACGCAGATCCTTCGGAAGAGCAGTTGCGGATTTTGCACAAGACCATCAAGGCGGTGTCCGCAGATATCGAGAAGCTCTCGTTCAATACGGCGATCAGCCGCATGATGGAATTCGTGAATGCGATGGGGCAGCAGAAGACGCGTTCGCGTTCGGTGCTCTCTGATTTCCTCCTGTTGCTCTCCCCGTTCGCACCGCACATCGCCGAGGAACTCTGGAGCATCCTCGGTCATACCGAGTCGCTGGCTTACGCCGACTGGCCGCAGTATGACGAAGCGTTGCTGCAGGAATCGGTGGTCGAAGTGCCGGTGCAGGTGAATGGAAAATTGCGATCCAAGATCTCAGTAGCCGCCGATGCGGACCAGGCAGCGATGCAACAGGCCGCGGAGCAGGACGAGACCATCGCCAAATACCTGGAAGGCAAGACGATCGTCAAAGCGGTTGTCATTCCCGGCCGGTTGATCAACTTTGTTGTGAAGTAAGCGGCGGCGAACCGGAGAGCAGTCAGAGGCAGACTTTCAGCTGAGCAGGTTCCGCTGGAGTAGCGGGATCTGCTGCGCTGTTGTTGCGGCTGTGGGGAGAAAGATCTGCCCCTTTATTATGTCTCTTGGAGAGTCAAGTGAACCTTGTAGAGTATGTTAAATCTGGAAATGCAGATTTAGTCAAATCCTATTTCGATGCAAATACGTCAATAAATCGAGATGAATTATCTTGGGCTTTATTACACTCTATGTGTGGGGAAAGTACTCTTTTTGAGAATTCGAAGCCAGAGGATTCTACGATTACAGAAATACTTCTTGAAAATGGAGCCGAGCCTGATTACATCCTTAAGTACAAACTCTCACCTTTATTGGCTGCGATTGAGTATTATCAACCTGAAAAGGTTAAACTACTCATCTCTTTTGGAGCAGATGTTAATATTCCAGACAAAGATGGAAATCTTCCGCTTAAATATGCGGTAGGAAGTGAGTTTGATTTTGCCGATCAGATGTCTGTGCCTATTAAAATGGATATCTCCAGAATTTTATTTGAGGCAGGCGCTGACCCAAACCTTAAAGATGGTGGTGACCAATCCGCCTTAGAGTATGCTGTCGAGTTGGGATATGAAGTTGCAATTGAGCTTTTTAAGAAAAAATAGGTTGGTACGAAAACGGTTCCTGGCACCTCAAATCTCTCCTTTTTTCGCGACCAGGAAGTTGAGCAATGTATGACCAGGAATCGTTTCTTAGTATGGACCTGATGGAGGAGGTCTTTGCTAAGTTTGATTGGCCAGAACCGTATCTATTCGAAGACGATTTCGACGGAATTAATGTTGCCTTTCCCCTGAGCAACTTCTTCTTTACCGAGTCACTAGACGGCGATATTACTGTCGAATTCCTTACAGAAGATACGGGACAAGAGGCAGGGCTTCATTTGGGGCATGCGCTATTGGTATTTGTGCCTGTGTCGGATCGTGGGAATGAGCCGATCACTCCTGGTCTCATCGGAAATGAATTGCCATTTCGCTCCGAAGAGAAAGCACGAAATGGGATTTACAATGCATGCACAATCATGCTGACCCATCTGCGTACTGTGATCGAAGGGGATTATTCATGGGTACAAAAATACGTCGAGATGCGAGATAAAAAGCGTACTAGCTCGGAGTAAAAAGATGACAGGAACCAGATACGAGCCCTGAATGCGGCTCCTGGCACCTTTTGTCTCTTCCAGCAACTTCAAAGAGGTGATCCATGCGTGATGCGCAGGCTTATGCGTCGCCTGAGGTTGACGCCAACAACACTTCACGGTCGTTTCTCAAGTTGTTCGCCGTAGTGGCAGTGGCATTCCTTGCCGTGGTCGTCTCTGGTCTCGGGATCACCGGATCGTACACAGAAATCTGGGATGGCGGCTATCCGTACGTTGCTTGCGAATTCACGTTCCACGACACTGACGGCAACCCTGTCAGCGGCGTACAGCTCGAAGTCATCCGTGAATCCGGCGTTGTACGGCACCACTGGCCGATCGATGATTTCTACATCGGGCGCGTGCCTGTGTCTGACAAAAACGGCAAACTCATCTTCCACTGTTGCGGCCACAGTTATGGTGGCACGTGTCACACGTACTTTCACGTCATCAAAATCGGTGATTGTGGTGCCCCGGAATACACATGTAACTTCCTGCACAACGGCAAACTGGTTGCGTCCGTTCCCTTCAATGATCTGGCCTTCGCGCCTGAATCACAGTCCACAAGGCAGGGCCGTACGGTTCGTATCCCGACACCTGAGCAGGTTTACGGCGGTGCTGCGATTCCCGCAGTAGATGATTTGCCCGAAGTGACAAGAGAATTCAAAATTGTCACTCGTTCCATCATTGTTCAAAACTCGGAAGGTCACGTAACCAGGCTATGAACCGAAGCACTTATTCACGCGGCAATCGAAATCAGAGTTTTTCGACTGAAAACGGGTTCCTGACACTTTTGCCTCTTCAAGATATGGCGGTCAGTTTCGCTCCTTCCACACACCAACACAGATCTTTCCGATGCAGAGGCCGATACCGATGGGCAGCACGGTGATTACCGACCAGAACGTCTTGGGCATTAGCGTGACAAGTAAGCCGATGATGAGCGAAAAAAAGATGGCTTCACCGATGTTTTCAGTCATGAATACGCCCAAGACGGCGGCAATCCCCGCGATGCAGGCTGCGATGGCCGCAGCCTGTGGTAATAGCCAGAACGAGCAGATGCCGAACGCGCCGATCGCAGCCACCAAGAATGCAACCGTGTAGACACGCCATGATGGTTCGGGATGCTCAAACTGTTTTTCGGAGTCAGTCATGCGCGAGCTAACGATTGATAGGCAGAATATGATTCAGTCTGTCAATCTAGCAGGAGTTTTGTCTAATATCAATTAAAACTGGATGGGCTTGCGTTTGCAGCGGAATGATACAGAATAACAAACAGTGTCAGGAACAAATCGTGGCAAAGCAAATCAGGAGCGGATAAATGCTTGAGGGGCTGGCGGACCTGTTTGAAACTGAGATCAGAACGACATGCCGACGGTATGATGAGCTGGCCCCTCAGGACCCGCTGATCGGCATCGGTCTGATGTGTGACGACGGGATCAGCAGTTTTGCCTCGTACCTTCTGTCCGCATCAATGCTCCCAGCAGAGGCGGCAGCGGATTTCCGGTTTAATCCGCTGGACTGGGAACCCTGCAGCGAGATACGAGAGTTGGCCGAGGTCAATCTGCGCCTGCAACAGGTTAAGAGTGAAGTCGATGATTCGAATTTTCCACAATACGCGCGTCGTGTATTTGACGCCTGTATTGAAGCACTGGCTCGACTGAATTTACACGATCGATACGGCTCGGAATTGTTCATTACCATGGGCGGCGTTGATCCGACAGACCTTCTGGAGCACGAGGAATACCGCTTTGTGGAACGGGTGAATCGTCCTGCTACTTATGAGGCCTGGCTGCGTGATTACGCCTAGAAGTAATAGACTGGCCCTTCTTGTGTCCGATCGTGCAACCATTACGGGTTAGCCTGTGAGTTGTCTTTGGCATTTGTACTTGATGACCTTCAAGACCGCATCGCGCCAGGCCTCGTAATCATTTACCAAGTTATCCGACATATTACTGTAGAAGTCGGCGTATTTCCATGAATATCGGTCGCCGCGTTTATTAAAGTGCGGTCCCCAGCCGGTTGTGTTTGCCCAGTCCGCGAGTTGCTGACCCCATGCCCGCTGAGTCCACGCGTGAATTGTGCCATCGGCAACACGGATGAAATGGTCGTTTGTGAAATCCATCCCCTGAATGATGAGTTGTGTTTCAGAGAGGAAGGGATGCAATGATGAATCGAGATCAGCGTCATCTGTGGATTCGTATTGTTGTTGAAACGCATCCCAATCACGAAGCAGTTCGAGAATGTTGTTGTACGATAACGGCTGTGATGTTGGGCGAAACGCACCAGCCGGCAAAATGGAATCGGTGCAAAATTCGTGAAGAATTTCGATGCCGTGTGTTTGCTCGATTTGTTTGAGAATATCGGCTGCGGTATCGATGGCGGACGGATTTGCCGCCACGTCCATTACAGCCTCGACGAAAGGCAATGTGTGGTCGAGTGTTAAAGGTAATCCGGTCGTCACCATTTCACCCTATGTGCCTTTGCTGCATGACTTGAATCAGACTGAGTTATTTCAATATCACCCATTGAGGGTAGAATCAGTAAAAGTCTGTTCAAGCAGGGGTGAATAGTCAAGAGAAATATGAGGGAGTCGCATTGAGCAAAGGGATTAGACTGAATGACTCAAATCAGGGCAATTGGATTTCCGTACGACGCTCTCCTGGATAAAAAAGAGAGCAGGTATCTTGATTGAGACCTTTTGTGATTCCCCGAGTTGGGAAATAAATACAGGAAAGTATCATGACAGAAAAACGTGGTGTCTTGTCGCTGTGGGTATTCAGGAAAATACGAGAAGACTTGGATGACTCAATTCTGGAAGAAGAATTTGGAGTTGATGATTATAATGAAGAATTGCTTGAACTCGGAGGTTCGGACGATTGGGAAGAGACACCACTTCGAGATGTTCTGTCAGAGATCTCTCTATCCGAGAGCTGGTCAGACCAGGCTGTTGAGAAGGCAAGTAAACTCGGTATCACAAAATGCCGAAAGGCATTCATAATCCTCAATTATAACTACAACCCCAAAGTTGTTACCAAGCTACCCGATGATCCTGTTTTCATTGGATCTTTCAAGTTCAATTATTAATACGACTGCCCAATGCTATTCAAGGGCTCCCCAAATGACAGACGATCGGCGAATAATGTTAGACGCCTGGAGTCACGATTGGCGAGCGTTCACGTATGAGAAACTCAGGGAGCGGGGAATGTCGGACAGTAAAAGGTGTCGGTCTCTTTTATTATAGATTCCTGAACCCTTTATTCTTCTTTTGTCAGCTTTATGAGGTTGACGGAAAAAACCACGACAGAGATTGATACTGTATCCGAATACCGTCTTCATGAGTCGCGAAACTCATTGTAGGGATATTCAACGTACTTTTGGGAACGAATGTTGGCGCTGGAAAGCCGTCGAGAATGCCCATGCTCAGGGTGAGAGACTGTAAGCTTAGATGGTTGTTTGCACCACAGTCTGGGCAGACGACTACGAGCCACCTGTTGGCTGGCAACGAACGTTTGGTGTTATCAAGCCAGTCTCGTAGTGTAGATTGGGCGTTGCATTGCGCGCAGGGCAGTACTTGATCGATTGTTGTCTTATGAGTGAGCCAATCTATTGCATCGGTCGTGGCAGCCTCATACGTGTGGAACAGGCAATTGTGATCCGGCGATTCGATCGTTCCGCGCCAGTATTCGACCCAAAAACCATCGTCCGTGGCCGAGAGCTCGATACTGCGATCGTTGCCGCTAGCAAATACAAATCGTGCTACACCATCACCACGCACCGTCGCATCAGGAGCAACGGCAGCGAGCCGGTTTGCTGCGGAGTTCAACTCTGTTCGGTACTCGTCGATTAGAACCCACCTTGATACATAACTTATTATTCAATTCCATGGACTTGACCGGATAAGATGCTGATATGATACCATCAGAGAATATCAGTTCAAGAAATCAACGCATTGCAGGACTCTCTATTTAAGAGTCGCTCGTATCTTGGGGACGAGTACTGTTGGACCTGTTTTACCGGTAAGACGTTGTTGGTTTATAATAATAAGAGCTCATCCCTGATGGCCATCAATATCGGGACAGTAAAAGGTGTCGGGCTCTTTTATTATAGATTCCTGACCCCTTTATTCTTTCTCAGCAAAATCGACTGAGCAAATTGATCATCCCGATATCCATCAGTCACTAGAAGCAAATCTCTCTGGGATTGATGATCTGGCATGAAGTAATACAGGAATTTAAAAGCGGGAACGATATCCTGAAACATTAAAATATCACTTGCGAGATATTCGATATCGTGGAAATTTGCTTCGATGTCTTGTTGCGAGATCACAGGGATGCTCCTTGAGCGCTTTCCTGATGTAACTGAAAGAAGAGAATCAATTACAGGAGTTGAATATGGTTGAGATGCTCCTGCTTACTCAAGCCGTGTCCCTTCAGCTTAACGATTTTCAGCTACAGGGATGAGTTTCTTTTTTGTAAAATGCTTCGTTTGGTCTTTGTCTGGGGTTCCCTGGGGAGTCTGTATTGAAATCTCAGTCGCCAGGCGGGCGGACACATGGGTCCGCACCCTACGGTTTGGGGTGGGGGACTTTGTTGTGGATTGAACGATTGAGCTGAGATTTCCTGCTCGTTGCGCTCGGTCCGAATTACATCCGGACTCACTCTTTTTCTTTTGATCTGGGATGGTCGCTCGGGGACTGTTGGCTATCCAATAATCCCATTCAAACGTCATCGAAAAAATAATCAGTCCTGTCAACGAATTGCTTTCAGGTGCAAAGGTAGTCGACTTCGATATGCTTGAAGTCGAGAGCCAAAAGATCTTGTTCCGGCAGTGAAAAAATGATTTCATCAGAGCATTCACCAAAACTTGCGAGCATCTGGTAACTGCTCAAGAGCTCCCAGTGGAAGAGCGGAATACCGAAAAACTGGTGGGTTCCATCCGCATGATCACAGTTGAACTGATGAGCGATTTCTCTCAGTTCTCTGTCATTTAAGAATAAGGCTTCAGGTAGCGAGTACCCCTGGCAAAAAGAGAATTGTCGTGGATAGAGATGTCGTTCATGAAAGTCATCTCCCCAACGAGTATCGCGCACGATCTTTGCACGTTGAAACCCGGTGAGATCGTCAAAGTAAAAAACAACGGATTCTTTGCCATCGTCTGGGTAACCCCCGGCGTCGTGATAGAAAAAAGACAACAGGCCAGTCTCTGGTAAATTATGGGGCAACTGAAATTGTGCCAGATCACGAAAATTCAACTGTCCCAGAAACCAGCAGGGACCATCCTTCGTCATCGGCCATGCAAAATCGGGCGGCAGATCCGGGGCGCCGCAGAATTTGGACCGACAGACTGCGATTTCAGATTCATCAACAGGTTCCGTCTCGCCAAGCACACAGGGTACCAGTTGCGACACCAGTTCGTCGACCCGTTCGGGGAAATGTGATTCGATGTATTGTCGATGATTGTTCATAACGCCTCCGATTACTGATAAGGGTAACCTTAATGGATGAGATAATAGCGACCTGCGTCCCTGTTGTGGTCCCTGTTTTTGGCGGCTTTGTTGTGGATTGAACGATTGAGCTGCGATTTCCTGCTCGCTGCGATCGGCCCGGATTACATCCGGGCTCGCCCCTTTTATTTTGGTCTGCTGCATGTGGAGGGATGTGTTCGCTCAGTCGATTTCATCCGCTATTTCTTCGTCAAAACGGTCGTAGTAAAACGTGAATCAAACCACGCAAGCTATCCCAGCGATCTCGTGGGGGTAATTCAGTGTCGCCATAATAGATCCGCAGATATTGCTGTTGCCCTGAGGCAACGATCGAATCCGCCAAGTCGTCTAACACATCTTCCGAGGCATCTGAAACGAGCTTCGATACTTTGTAAACAAGCTCCGTTTGAGCTTCCTTGTACGCAGCATACTGACGCACGATCTCGTCTTTTTCCATCGTCATCAGGGCTGCATACAGTCGATCAGCGACTCCTCCCACACGATCAATGAAGCCCCAGAATGACGGATCAATTTCTGTGGTCAGATTAAATTCCATGCTCTTTTATGCCCTCCGGGATGATCACCGCACATTTAACTCTTCTGCCAGTTTGTTGTATCGGTTCCAAAGCTGATGGATCTGTTCTTGCTGTTGTTCACATTTTGCTTCGATTGCAGCCACGTATTCAGTGCTGACTCCATAGGCTTTGCCGATGGTTCTTACATAGTCTGGAATCGCATCAGCGATATTCTGGATATGATTCCGGTTTAGAGAAGTAATTGAAAGAATCGATGCGTCCGCTTGCGCTAATTCAGACATGCACTGCAAAAATAAATTAATAAAATACCTGACATACAACTTATATGACAAATATCCTTCTAAGTTTTTCTCTTCTGCTTTGTGAGTCAGCAATGATGTCAGACAAAGGGTCTGGGCAAACTCCTCACAAAAATCGTCAGCGATTCTCTGGAATAATTCGCCTACATCACAGAACTCTTTCTCTTTTTGATTCGGCTCAGCTTTGGCTATCATGCGTTCGACTTCACTATCACAATTTAAAAGTTCCATTGCGATAATTTCTGCTTGGTCCAGAAACGAACCGTCAAACGAATCTTCTGAGCGTATTGCCTTAATGATACGATCGTGCGCACTCTCATCTACATAACAGACATGCAGGATATCATCTCCTAAACAAAACAATAAATACGTCACATTCGTTGCTCTTTTAAAAGCCAGGAGTTCTTCTGCCATGAGGATTTACCGCTAATAAGGGACAAGACAAACTTGTCAGGAGATAAAAAAGGAGCAGTTCTTTATTTACGTCGGCACACTTTGATCCACAGCTTGTCGGAAGCCCGCGGCGTTTAAGCCTTCACCAGCCAGTCAGGACTGTTGTTGTGCATTTGCTGAATCCGTAATTGGTTGCGGACGGCTCATTGTCGGTTCAACTTAGTTTCTGAAGCTCGAAGCTTCCAATAAAAGTCAAAGGAGAATCTGTGGGCCATTCTTCAATCTGTAACTCTTGTCTCAAAAGCGTGACTACACAATTTGCTGCTTTAATTCCCAATTTATCAGCAGCAGTAACAACGGCATCTGAATAGGTTTCTGCATAAGCTAAGGGGCGCAGGAGTTCGGCTGTGGGGACTGGAGCTGCAAGGAGATTGCCTCCCAGGAGTTCACTATCGTAGTAGTACTCGCCCATGTCTGACGCGAACTTATTCAGTGGGCCATCCGTTTCGATATCCTCATCAATGACGTATTCGGCAAGTTGAGCTTCCGTTAAATTACCCATCCATACTGAAACGGTATTATCTTTTTCAATCAACATAACGCACTCCGATTATCACCCTGGTAAGATCATCGTCGAGCTAACGGCGTAAGTCAGGGGGCACCCCAATGACTATTGTTGCACAAAACATGGAGCAAATCACTGGATCCACAATCAACAGACTGGTGAAGATATGTTTGCGAACTGCGAGTATGAAACATAAGCGACATTAACGACAGGTGACAGCGAGATAGTCAGCAGGATGCTTTCTGAGTGATTTCATTCAAAGAGTATCTGCAGAAAGTAGCAGGCTGTGAATCAGGTCGAGTTCTAATTATCTTCTTCAGGCTTCTTCCAGCGTGTTAACTGTTCCGTCATTGTGATGGTGAAGTATTTATAATCTTTAGCACGAATCTTATCCACATTGAGATTTTCTGCTGCATATAGCTTCCGTCCCTTATGTTCTGCATAGAATATCCGTGTCGGGAGATCTTCTCGTCCTTCTGTAAAATTAATGATGCCGTCTTGATTCGTCCTGCCCCCAATCACGCACTCCCAAGGGGATTCGGACATAGGTCCATACAACCCTGCATGGGCATCAGCCACCGGCTTGCCAGATGCATCAACAAGACGAACTGCAAAGCCAGATGTATTCTCCATTGCCCCAAATGAACGAAGGGGCTTCAGCGAGATAATAAAATCGAGTGGTGCAGGATCCTTTTCCGGGGACAGTTTTGAGATCAGGGTTTCCTTCCCATAGACGACAACCTTGACTTTACCCTTTCGAGTCAGTCGTGGATTCGGATCGGACCGTAGTTCTGTGATCTGGCTATCATACTCTATTTCAAATGTGCTGTTATCGATTTTGTGAAGCTGACCTTTGAAAATAATCTGAGAGTCCTCGCCGAGCGTTGATCTCATAAAAAATGGTCGCTCAGGGATCACGCTAAATTCCAGTGTTCCTTTCATTTTTGTTGCCACAGTATTGGCAGCACAAACAGGCTGCACACGAAGTAAATAGTCTTCGGCCTGCAATCTGCCTCCGATGAATACAATCAATATCAGGAAGAGAGATATGTTCTTAGGCATTTCTTTTTCTCCATGGTACTTAACGGGTCTGGTCCACTGCTGTTCGGCACTGTTCATGCTACCTGGTAAAATCATCACGAACAGAGAGGTTTCGGGACAGAAAAAGTGTCCGGAACCGAATGCGGGTTTTTAACACTGCTTTCGCAAACCGTTTCTGTTCAGCTTAACGATTTTCAGCTACAGGGGTGAGTTTCTTTTTTGTAAAATGGTTGGTATGGTCTTTGACTGGGGTTCCCTGGGGAGTCTGCATTGCAGCCACAGTCGCCAGGCGGGCGGACACATGGGTCCGTACCCTACGGTTTGGGGTGGGGGCTCGGTTGTGGATTGATCGATTGAGCTGTGATTTCGTGCTCGCTGCGCTCGGCCCGGATTGCATCCGGGCTCACCCTTTTTACTTTTCCGTTCTGCCGAGTCAGATCGTCCGATGACAATTAACTTGATGGTTATACTCTGTAAAACCGTCAGGGAAATGGCTCAAGATCGCGCTGTTTATCGCAGAAGAAGTTCCAAATCAGGTCGCTGAGTTTTCAATGGAGCAAGTTCGTTTACATTGATGTTCGCTGGGATGATGAGCGTTTTCAGATCCGGAAGCATTCGCAACTGATTCAAACCGGCTGCGGTGATCCTGGTATCATGAATGTCCAGGACTTCCAGACTCCACATGGCAGTCAGTTCTGAGAGACCGGCGTCGGTAATTGGATTCCCCCACAGCGACATCCTTTTGACATCCTTCAGAATCCCAATTTCATCGAGTTGTTGATCGGTGATTCCGGTCTCTGCCAGATAGAGGCGATCAATATTTCCAGCCCAGCGAAGTTGTTTGATGAGGTCGTCGGTAACCGGATGACCTTCGAGATGCACGTAGGTGATCCCGCTGAATTGAGCCTGTTTGATTTTCGCTCCTGCGGCTTTCAGTTGCTCTGAAATCTCTTTGAGCCGTTTTGTGGGGTCGTCATACTTTTGTGGTTTTGCCTTGGAGGTTGGGGCGAGATTGGGGATGTCGTGCTGTGGTAACTTTCGTAGTTCTGCTTTCAGGTTCAAGTCGTCCGCAAGCGATTGAGTGAGTGCTTTGCCGACCGCCTGCGGCCTGGTGATCGAATCAGTGAAGTCGGCTCCATAACTGACTTGTAGCGTCCCCGGGACTCGACTTGTTGCGCGGCGTAATCCACCGGGCGATCCGTTCACGAATCCGGATTTCGTTTTAATCAGCCAATCATCAGAGCCGTAAAAGAGGAACAATTCTGCCTCCAGATCACCAGTCAGAGTCTGTTCAAAGCCGACAGAGTCACTGACAGTCTCCACCGATTGACGTGGAGGTCCTGGTGAACCTGCGATGAGAAGTTGGCCGGGGTGAAAGAGAACTCCAGGCCACTTGCTCAGCGAAGTCGCACGCGAGTAAAGGGTCTCATTTTCTTCCAGATCGAAGAAGCTCAGCTTGCCGCGACTCGGAATGTATCCGGCAATGCTGCCATTCCTGTTCCAGAAGAGATGTTGCCCGGGTAAGTCGGCGCGGTGTTGTTCGAGATCGTCAATTGCCAGTAAAGAAGTCGTGTATTGCATAGTCGAACCGTTGGCTGGCAATTTGTTTCTGATCAACTTATAGGAAGTTGCTGTAATCAAATTCCCTGACGGATTAACGCCGCCGACTCCGATTCCTGAATCAGGAAACATCCTCGTTTGCAGCGACCCTCCAGTCCTGGCATCGATTACTCTGATCTCGTCAATGCCGGCACTTCCATCGTTGCCTGGTGTCAGTGCAGCGACGATTTTCGATTCGTCTGAGTTCCAACCGGCGTAGATGACTGCTTTGCTCGATCTGGCATAGTCTCGTTCAATTTTACCAGTCTGAAGATTCCAGATGAGAATCCCTCCACCGTTTCCGTCATACCAGTCTCCCACTGAGATAAGCACGTGTTTCCCAGCTTTAGAAAACTGAGCAGACGTGAATGCCCCTTCAAAGTAAGAGTCTCCTTTTTCTCTTTGCAGTGATTGCAGGACCTCGCCTGAGGTCAGGTCCATGATTCTTAATTCATTATCCCGAAGAAGTACTTTGTCTTCAGTGGGATGAAAAGAGCCATAGTCGATATTCTTCAAATGATATTTCAACTCCCCCAGTTTCAGATCCCAGATGGCGCTGGGTTGCCCCGGATTCCCCCAGCCTGATTTGCCTGTCAGCAGCCAGCGACCTGATGGCGAGAATGCCAGGGGAAGATGGTATGCTGCCGCAAACAACGACGTCTGGGTGGGGATCTCAATCGTAGGAGAATCGGGTAGCGGGCCATGCAGGCTTATGGTTTTCTGCGTCGAATCAACGTGCAACCGCCAATGATTCCTTGTGACCCACCAGCGATTGTCTGTTGATGACTGATAGGTCGGCCATTTCTCTTTGGGAGGGGCTTTTTCATGCCGATCCAAGGGCCAGAGTTCCACTTTTCCCTGGGGGTAATTCAACAAAATCTCATCATTCACAAAGTCGGCATCAAGTGCAGTTCGTGGAATAGAGAGCAAGGGAAATACCGTCGCTGTCTCCCAGACGATCACACGCGGTGTGTACCAGAATTCGCCTGATCCTATGGTGAGAAATCTGCTGCCATCGTCGTTGAACTCAACGGTGCGAATTCTAATGGGAGAACAGAACCGCTGTTGTACTTTCCCTGTTTTTAAATTCCACAGAATTCCAATGTTACCAGAACCTGCTAACAAGAATTGTTGATCAGGTGAGAGCTTCGCTGCGCTGATTTCTCCCTCTGTCGGAAATTCGTTAAGAGTTTCGCCTGTTTCCAGATTCCAGACACGAATCGTTTCTGGTCCGCAGGAAGCGACGAAAACTGGCTGCCCGTTGTTGATCAACAGGATGTTGGAATAATTAGAGTATTTATACCTGGTGAGGTCGATATCGCGTATGACTTCTCCATTCTGCTTATTCAACAGCCTCACCATCTCTGATGACTTCAATAACACGCGACCGTTTTGCAAGAACCTTGCAGAGAAATTTCTGGTGTTGAACGGATACTGCCGCAACGCGAGTCCCGTTTTGACATCCCACAAAACAGCACTTGCCTGATGTCTCGTCAGCAGATGTCCTGATTCAGAGTCATAGTCGTCAACACGATCGGCAGATGCAAGCCCCCATTGCTGAATGAAGAGTTCCTGTTCCGCAGCGCAAGAATTCCTTGCAAGAGTGGCGATGAACAAAATTAAGCTGATTTCCAGAGTACGATTCCAGGAAAGCATCTCACACTCCATGAAAATAAATGTAGTGCCATGTCGAGCTTGAAATCTCATATGACAATCTATGTCCGCTGCTCTATTGATGAATTTTGGGATGATGGCGATCACGGGAGTGCGACAACAGAGCACATAACAACACTCCCCGCCCTTAATTTCAAACTTGACGAAGCACCAGATTGAGATCCATTCTTTGTTGGTGTGCAATGCTCAATGCGGTTTCTGACGCAGACCCATTCTCTGGACAGATAATATGACAGGAACAAGATCGGGCTTTCGAACACTGCTTTCGCAATCCATCTTCCTTCAGCTTAGCAATTTTCAGCTATAGGGGTGAGTTTCTTTTTTGTAAAATGGTTGGTTTGGTCTTTGAATGGGATTCCCTGGGGAGTCTGCATTGAAGCCTCAGTCGCCAGGCGGGCGGATACATGGGTCCGTACCCTGCGGTTGGGGATGGGGGACTCGGTTGTGAATTGATTGATTGAGCTGTGATGTCCTGCTCGCTGCGCTCGGTCCGGGTTTCATTCGGGGTGAGCCGGTTCTGGATTTGGGTGCGTGCTGGCGATCATGGTTTCAACCGGGGCTAATGCCCTGCGGCTAATTGGTTTTTATTGCAGTCCGGGTTCCTTACAAGACGGGGGCAGGATTGCTTCGGCTGCTGTTCATTTCCGGTTTGGGGTGGGTGGTTCGAACGTGGCTTGATTTTGATAGCTGTGACCTCCTGCTCACGGGGCTCGCCCCGAATTGCATTCGGGGTTACCCGGTTATTTGAACTGATTTCCTGAACTTCAGACTTTTGTTGTGATGTTGTGTGATCTTGTTGAATGGCGTGCGGGGGTCAAGGGGAATTGTGCTTTGATTCTGATTTGAAAGGGGGGGAGTTGCTGGTGAGTGTCGCGCGAAATGCTCTGAAAGTGCTCCGAAATGATTTGAAATTCTACGAGACATCGGGAACCGGTTCCGTTTGTGCTGGTGAAAAACTGGAAAAATCGACGGCGATTCAGGTGGATCTGAGTCACAGGTGCGTCGTGTTCCAGTGCTCGCATCGTCCGCCTCGCGCGCGAAGCACAATTGCGATAAATTACGGTTCGGGAGGAGCCGATCAAGGTCAAACTGTTCAGGGAAATGGAACAGAAGGGAACTGGAAATCGTGAGGTTGTTCTCAAGCCGACTGACGGGGACGCCTAACGGACGTCTTCCCGTCGGTAGAGGGGTTCGCTGATGCCGGTGGCTTCGTCGACGGACCAGGGGAGCCAGGTCAAGGCGACTTCGTTGATCATCAGGTCGGATTTGCGGGGGCGGACGAGGTACTCTTCGATTTCGAGGTCCTCGGGACGGATGGGGGCTTCGAGCTCATCCAGTTCCTGCTGGAACTCGGCTTCGAGCTCCTCGTATTTCTGCTGCTGGACTTTGAGGGCTTCCTGGGCACGTTCGATGTCGTCGTATTCCTTAGCGGCGCGACCGACGCTGCGGGCCGCGGTGGAGGCTTTGCGGACGTTCGTCGCGCTGGCGATTTTACGACCCATGATGGCACCAAAGATGGTGGTGCCAATGGAGAGGAAGGAGCTCATTTTTTTGTCGCTGTACTGGGACTCTTCGCGGGCAACGCGTTCTTCTGCAGTGCGAATGCGATTCTGGATGGTCTCGAGTTTGGAAGCGTATTTCGCGCGGAGTTTTTCGATCTGCAGATCGCGTTCTTCGCGCAGGAGTAGTTTGAGCCGGGCGCGGAAGTCGGCTTCGGTTTCGTCCGGATCGGAGTAGAGTTTGGGATCGGCGCTGAACCAGAGTTTCAGCGGACGTTCCTGGTAGAGGTAGTTCTTCAGATCTTTTTCCCAGGTGGTGTATTTTTTGTTGCGAGTCAGAGCGGTGTCGACGCCGGCGAAACGGGCCTGGTCTGCGGGCTGGTCCTGGTAGTCGAGATCGCCGACGGGGATGGGGGTGGCCTCTTCCCAGAGGCTCTCGGGGACATCGCCGGTGAGGGAGATCAACAGAGCGACATCCTGCCAGAGGTCGAATTTCGATTTGGCATCGGCATAGCGGAGCTTCGCCAGGCCGAGCACGCCAGGCCGGTAGACCAGTCTGCTCCCCTGGGGGAGCATGCTGGAGGCACGGAAGACGCGTTGTTTGATGTCGGGGGGGATCAACGGTGGCTGATCGGGCTCGGCTGCGGTTGTGGGTTCGGCGGTGCTCGGGGCGCTGGTGACCGTGGTTAGGGTTTCGTCGGCGAGCGCCTGCTTGCGGGGATCCATGAGGGTCTGGATCTGTGTGCGTGTCAGGGGGCCACGGAGGTACGAGAGGGCCCAGCGGGTGTGGAAGACGACAGGGGCATCTTCATGAACGTTGTGCAGCAGGAAGACGCGGCTACCGAGGTCGGAGAGGATGGCTTCCATCTGCTGACGGTGGAACTGGCTGCCTGCGGTTCCCGATGCGCTTTCCAGGCCGTCCAGCACGCGGGCCTTGTCTCGCTCGGTCTGCAGACGACCGATGAACCAGGTGCCTGTATTGGAGAGCCCTTTGTAGTCGAGGTCGACGGGGTTCTGGGTAGAGAGGACGACGCCCAGTCCAAAGGCGCGGGCCTGTTTGAGCAGGGTCAGCATGGGCGTTTTGGAAGGGGGATTCGCGGTCGGGGGGAAGTAGCCGTAGACTTCGTCCATGTAGAGGATGGCGCGGAGGCTGGACGTTCCCGACTGGCTGCGGACCCAGGCCAGGACTTCGTTGAGCAGGACGGTGACGAAGAACATCCGCTCGGAATCCGAGAGGTGGGCGATGGAGAGGATCGAGATGCGTGGCTTGCCTGCGCGGGTCGTCAGCAGGTTGGCGATGTTGAGTGCTTCGCCCTGCATCCAGGCCTCGAAGCCGGGGGAGGCGAGCAGGTTGTTCAACTGCAGAGAGAGGGCCATCCGGTCTTTGGCGGGGTAGAAGGTTTCCAGGTCGAGGAAGCCGATCTTGTCGAACGGGGGCGCCTGGATTTCCTGGATCAGGCTGGCGACCGAGAGGTTGCGTTTCTCTTTCCAGGCCTGGTTGAGCAGATTGGAGATCAGAATATGTTCGCGGCTGTTGATCGGGTCGGCATCGATTTTGAGCAGGGCCAGCAGTCCGGAGACGGCGGAGAGGATCCGATCCCGCAGGGCGTCGCTGTCGTTGAGGACCGCATCGCTGGGGGCGTCAAACGATTTGAGGACCGAGATGGGCAGGCCAGCGCTGCTGCCCGGGGTGTAGATGGCCATGTCGACAGCGTCACGGAGCCGGGCGATGCGGTCGGCGTCCTGCTGCCAGTCGGCGAGGCCTTTCTTCCAGAGGTCTGCGGTTGCGCGGGCGTATTCATCGGGTGTCTTTCCCTTGCGGACCGCTTCGCTTTCTTCAATCCAGGGACGGAAGTCGGCTGGTTTCAGATCGGGGAAGTTGAGCAGCAGGTTGCCGAGGTCCCCCTTGGGGTCGATGGCGATCACGGGAATGTCGTCGATGGCGGCTTCTTCGAGCAGCGAGAGACAGAGGCCCGTCTTGCCACTGCCCGTCATGCCGACACAGACCGCGTGGGTCGTGAGGTCTTTGCTGTCGTAGAGGACGAGGTTGTCGGTGAGCGACCCGGTGGGGAGATCGTATTCTTTACCGAGGTAGAAGGCGCCTAGTTTCTCATAGGGTTGGTCAGTCATGGCACACCGTGATGGGCAACGGGAAGTGTGATCGGGAAGGCTCGCTGTTCCAGGGAGCTCTGATTGTTAATAGCGTAGCAGGCCGCGATCGAGAAATCACGTTTTGTCCGTGAACTTCTCAGAAAATGCAGTCTGCTCGGGGGCCTCTTCATCGGAGACGACGGAGAAACATTCCGAGACCTCAGTGGGGATGCGGCAGGGGGAGAGGGACTGGTAATTCACGAAGGCCCAGTTGGTCTCGGCTCGGACGAGCAGTTCGGAATCAGCGGGACGGATGATGCGATATTTGCGCAGGGATTTGACTTTCTGCAGATTGGAGATCCAAGTTTGCACGATGATTTCCTGATCGACGAACGCGGGCTGCAGGTATTCGATGAAGTGACTGCGGGCGACCCAGCCGATTCCCTGTTCGCGATAGCGGCGGGCGGGCCAGCCGTTGGCACCGGAGTGAGCGACAGCGGCGTCCTGCAGCCATTTGAGGTAAACGACATTGTTGACGTGGCCCAGCCCGTCGATTTCATCATTGGTCACCAAATGATGGTATTCATAAATACGATGCATGGAATTTGTATCCCGGAATATGGTATGGTATCAGCAGAGATGAACTGAAATGCTGTTGGACGGGTTTATTGAATTACTGATCAACAGTGTAATTGAAATCAACAAGAATGGAATCGGAGTTCCATGAATAATTCTGCGTCACTCCCGCTGGTAATTGGTTTAGGTGAATTACTCTGGGATTGTTTTGGTGATGACCGCCGACCGGGCGGGGCACCTGCGAATGTCGCTTTTCAGGCTAATCAACTGGGATGCAGGGGGACCGTAGTTACGCGCGTCGGCCAGGATGATCTGGGGCGGGAACTGCTCGATTTTCTCAAAAAACAACAGCTCTCCACGGATTACGTGCAGGTCGATGAGAACTACCCGACCGGAACGGTGACGGTGGAGTTCACCGACGCCAACGATCCGCAGTATACGATTCATGAACAGGTCGCCTGGGATCATCTTGACTTTACCGCTCCGCTGGCGACACTGATGGGCGACGCCCGGGCCGTGTGCTTCGGAACACTGGCGCAGCGCGATGCCGACTCACGAGAGGCAATTCATCAGTGCCTGGCAGCGACCAGCGATGACTGCCTGGTCGTCTACGATATTAACCTCAGGCAGAAGTATTACGATCGGGACTGGATCGAGCGATCACTCAAAGCGGCCCGCGTCGTGAAACTGAACCAGGATGAGGTCGAGGTTCTGTCGGAACTCTTGGGAGTCTCTCAAGACGACCTGCAAAAATTCGCGGATCAGCTGCAGGCAGATTACGGAGTCGAGGCGATCTGTATTACCCGTGGCTCACAGGGATGCCTGATCTACGCGGAAGGCGAAGTCTATGATATTCCCGGGACACCAGTCGAAGTGGCTGATGCGGTGGGAGCCGGCGATGCGTTTACCGCTGCTCTAATTTCACGACGCCTGCTGGGTTGGTCCTGGGATCGGGCAGCATTGTTTGCCAATCGTGTGGGAGGCCTGGTGGCCAGTCAATCCGGGGCGATGCCGGTGTTGCGGGACGAGTTCGAGCAACTCAGCCAGGAAATCAAAAACAGTTAAGCGAGCTTAATCAGTTTCATTTTATTGAATTCAGTCAGATAAACTTAAGGAAAGATTTGATGTTACGTATCACCCTCTTCGCGTTATGCCTGTTGCTGCCCTGCCTGGTGGGATGTACCAGTGAAACTCCCACGGCCGGCGATGCTGAAGTTCCCGAAGCAGCTGGCGAAAAGCCGGCCACCTCGGATGCCGAAAATTTTCAGGTTCTCTTAAACACCACCAAAGGTGACATCCTGCTGGAAGTGCACCCCGCCTGGTCACCCCGTGGTGCAGAGCGGTTCAAGAAGCTCGTCGAAGAAGGTTTTTACAACGATGTGGCTTTCTTTCGCGTGATCGACGGCTTCATGGCCCAGGTCGGGATTCAAGGTGATCCCGCCGTGCATGCGAAGTGGGCCGATAACAATATCATGGATGATCCCGTGGTTGAGTCGAACAAACGCGGGTATGTCTCGTTTGCGAAAACCGGACTGCCGGATTCCCGCTCCACCCAGTTCTTCATCAACTTCGGCGATAATTCCAATCTGGACAACATGGGCTTTTCTCCCTTCGCGAAGGTGATTAAAGGCATGGATGTCGTCGATTCACTCTACAATGGTTACGGTGAAGGGGCTCCCGGAGGAGCAGGTCCCGATCAGATGCGGCTTCGTGCTCAGGGCAATGCCTATCTGAAACAGCAATTTCCGATGCTGGACTACATCAAAAAAGCGACCGTTGTTGGCGAGAAACCGGCTGAGGGAGAAGCGAAGCCCGAAGCTGAGAAAGCGGAAGGTGAAAAACCAGCCGAGAAAGAAGGGGCAGAAAAACCGCCTGAAACAAAGGCTGAGGAAAAGCCCGAGGAGAAAAAAGAAGCAGCAGCCAAACCGGAGAAAGAGGCTGCTGCTGAAAAGAAAGAATAAGGCTGCGACAGATCAGTCGTTGACCGGCATCCGGACAAACGGAGAGCGGATACAGGTAAGCTGTTCCAGTTCCCGGCTGGCTGCCTGGAAACGACCTTCGGTGGTCTGGTGAGTCATGATGACCAGAGGCACAATCGGATAGCTTTCGTTTGGATCGACTTCTGGTGCCTCATGCTGGACCAGGCTGGCGATGCTGATTTCATGATCGCCCAGCACGTTCGTAATATCTGCCAGAACGTGCGGGCGGTCTTCTACATTCAGCCGCAGGAAGTAGCGACGTGAAATCTCTTCACGCGGCATGATCTTGATATCGTGCCGGGGATTCCACAGGTCGAGCCTGGGGAATGTAATTGCGGCTCTTCCGACGGCGACATCGATCAGATTCGCGACGACTGCGGAGGCTGTTGCCATCTGTCCGGCTCCCATTCCGGAGAGCCAGATCTTGCCGACTGCATCGCCTTCGAGGGCGATTTTGTTGTAGGCGTCTTCGACATGGGCCAGCGGATTGTCGTTGCGGATCAGCGTCGGCTGGGCATGCATTTCCAGTTGACCGTCGATCAGATTAGCGACCGCCAGCAGTTTAACCGTGTAGCCAAGTTCGTCGGCGTATTTCAGGTCCGCCAGGGACAGCGTATCGATTCCCTGTCGCAGAAACTGATCCAGGCTGACCTTGATACCCAGTGAGAGCTGGACGAGGATCCCCAGTTTCTGGGCTGCATCGGTGCCATCGACGTCCATTGCAGGGTCGGCTTCCGCGTAGCCGATTTCCTGGGCACTTTTGACGGCGTCATCGTAGCTGACATCGTGGGAAAACATCTGAGTCAGGATGTAGTTGCTGGTGCCGTTCAGAATCGCTTCGATAGAAGTGATCTGGTTGGCGGACATCGCCTGGGTAACTGTTTCGATCAGAGGAACACCGCCGGCGACGGCTGCTTCAAAGCAGATGCAACGGCCCAGTTCCCGGGCACGCTGATAAAGGCTTTCCCCTTTTTCGCAGAGCAGGGCTTTGTTTGCGGTGACGACATCTTTACCGCTTTCCAGGGCACGCAGCATGATGTCGTAAGCGGGATCAATTCCCCCCACCAGCTGGATGATGACATCGATGGAATCGTCATTCAGGACAGAGTCGATATCGTCGGTCAGGACACCCTCGGCCAGCTCAATATCGCGGGGCCGGGAAAGATCGCGAACGACGGCCCGTTTCAGATGAATCGGACGCCCGGCGCGGGTGGTCATCTGATCGGCTCGTTCCAGAAGAATTTTTGCGACACCGCTACCAACGGTTCCCATGCCAATAATGGCGACGTTTAACGGAGAAGACGACATTCCTGATTCCTGAGGCTTTCTGGTGCGTAGACTTTCAGCGGGGATGTTGATTATTCGTCTCGTAATATAGACGGTTGAGAGAGCCAGTGGAACCATGGCCCGTAAATTCAGCACAAATCGAGCAGAGGAACAGAGGGAATATGTCGATTATGCGGGAGCAGGTGACAAGATTTGAGTGCGGGAGAGGCTGGAAAAGCAGGGGCAGGCTAAGGGGCTGGAACCGAATGATCAGTCACAGTTGATGAGTTCTTTGGTGCCGACAAAATTTTTCCAGCATTCATATTTCGCCTGTTTCACCTGCTGCAGGAGTACCGGGTTGCGGCTGGGCTTGGCCGGTTTCTGAAGAAGTTTCATACCGGCTTGGGTCGGGGTGCGGCCCCCTTTTTTGGTGTTACAGCGACGACAGGCGCTGACAATGTTTTCCCAGCTCATGCCGCCGCCATGCGAGCGGGGGACGACGTGATCCAGGCTGAGCTGTTTGACGTTGAATTTCTTCTGGCAGTACTGACAGCGATAACTGTCGCGGATGAAAATGTTACGTCGATTGAACTTGATGGTATTGTTGGGGATGCGGTCATAGCGGAGTAACCGGACGACGCGGGGAACCTGGATTTCGTAATTGACGGTGAGGATCCAGTCTTCGAGTTCGCTGCGTTCGTTGAACTCCGAACGTAATCCACTGATTTCGATCCAGGAGCTGAAGTCGTAGTTCATGAAGGTGCCGTCTTCGACACTGATGACCTCAGCGATATCTTTGCTGAGCAGGCAGAAGGCCCGCTTGGCAGAGATCACGTGGACTGGCGAATAAGTCTTATTGAGCGCCAGTACGCTCGCCTGCATGGCACTCGAGAGCGCCTTCCCGGAACTTGCTGAAATCATACGCCGCCCACCCTCCAGAACTCTGAACAAGGTTATGGCAAACTTTGAGGTACTATAAGAACCGAAGCGACTTAAGTAGATTCAACTATTCGAATTGTCGGGAATGATAACCTAACAGATTCCGCAGTCAATTGGAATTTGAGGAATAAACTCAATTAGGCAGGTACGTACCTCTATCGCAGATATTTTATGCAGGAGGGACCCTGGGGTTCAAATACTTTCCCGGGACTAGGCGGATTTTTAGCAGAAAAGGCTGAGCCGCTTCATCGGCTTAAAAACGAACTGATGAAGCGGCTATGAAGCCTGTATAAGCTTACTGCAACCAGGAGAGGGGAGCAGTGGCTGGTGGCATTTTGATGAGTTTCACGCAGGAAACATCTTTGTGGCTGGAGACTTCCGCGATGGCTTCGTCAGGAACATCGCCGTCCACGTTCAGCACAGCGATTGCTTCACCACCGGGCTGATTCTGGAGACGTCCCAGAGCCATGTGAGCGATGTTGACTTTGTGATTGCCGAGCACGGTGCCGATATAACCGATCAGGCCGGGCACGTCATTGTGACGGTAGATCAGCAGGTTGCCATCGAGATAGCCATCGAGGTAGAACTCGTCCAGTTTGGTGAGACGCAGGAAGTCCTGGCCAAAGATAGTACCGGCGGCGGAAAACTTGCCATCCTCAGTCTCAACGGTTGCAGAGATCAGGGTGGAAAGCGTGCCGACTTCGGTGGACTTGTCTTCCGAAATGTCGATGCCCCGATCTTTGGCGAAGACGGTGGCATTCACGATGTTGATTTCGGCCTCGAATGAATGAGAGAGCAGGCCGGCAGTAAAGCTGGATGTGATCAGCTTGGTCTGTTTTTCGGCGACTTCGCCACGGTACTGGATCTGTACTTTTTTGAGGCTGCCTGAGGTCTGCTGTGACAGGAACAGTCCCAGGCGATGTCCCAGTTCAATGTGCGGTTTGAGGTCCGCCATTTCTGCACCGGAGACCGGAATCATGTTGATGGCGTGCCGGATTTCGTTCTTCGTCAGGAAGTCAGTGATGATCTCGGCTGCTTCCAGGGCGACCATCTCTTGAGCTTCGTCTGTCGAAGCACCCAGGTGAGGTGTGGCCAGCATGTTGGGAGCGTCGATCAGGCGACGGTTTTCCGGCGGCTCCTGGGTGAATACGTCACAGGCAGCGCCGGCAACTTTGCCAGATTCCAGAGCATCTGCCAGATCGTCTTCGTTGATGATTCCACCGCGGGCACAGTTGATGATTCTTACTCCGGGACGCATGGTGGCGATCCGTTCGGCGTTGATCAAATCACGGGTTTCGTCAGTCAGCGGAGTGTGCACGGTCAGGAAGTCACAGTGCTTGACGATCTCATCGACTTCTTTGTAAAGCTCGATGCCAAACTCGGCGGCACGTTCGGCTGACATGAACGGGTCGTAGCCGATGACTTTCATTTCCAGTCCCTGTGCCCGCTGGGCGACAGAGAGACCGATGCGACCCAGACCGATGACGGCCAGAGTCTTGCCGGCGACCTGGGTTCCGGTCAGTTTCTTGCGTTCCCACTTGCCTTCTTTCATGGTGGCATAAGCGGGACCGATGTTCCGGGCGAGGGCCATCATCAGGGCGATAGTCTGCTCGGCGGTACTGGTGGTGTTTCCGGCGGGGGTATTCATGACGATGATGCCCTCGCGAGTCGCAGCGACGCGGTCGATGTTATCGACACCGACTCCGGCCCGGACGATGGCTTTCAGACGGGGCTGCCCCTGGAGAATCTCTTCAGTCAGCTTGGTGGCACTGCGAATGATGATACCATCAGCGGACTTGAGTGCTTCCCGTACTTCTTCCGGCGAGAGGCCGGAACGAACGTCAACTTCGATTTCCGGGTTGTCTTCGAGGATTTTGAGACCAGCTGGCGAAAGATTGTCCGTGATCAGGACTCGGTACATGGAATTCACTCACTTATTCAAAATAAGGGATACAGGGCAGGGGAGTCACAATAATCCCCTCATGATACAGAGGTATCGTCCCTTAGCATAGTTCGCCAAAAAATAGCGCCAAGGCAAATGACACTGCAAACTGGGGAAATCAGCAAACAGTTTCAGCACCCCGGGTGTCTGATCCGTTTCTCTGTAACTGAAGCTGCAATTTCCTGCTGAAAAGCAGATAACCGGCCTCAAAACGGGTATGATATTCTGTGCACATTTTACCGTTGGTTATCCGAATTACTATTTTTGAGAATACATCGAAGAAGTGACATATGAGACGTACTATCCTCAAGATCCTGGTCGTCGTTCTCCTGATCTCCCTGCCGGTAATTTTGCATCAGACCTACCGCTGGATGACCGCCTTACCGGACCGGATCACCATCGCCGCCGGTCACCCGGAAGGGCGTTATTACGGGGTCGCAGAACAGCTCAAAGCGAGGTTGCAGGAACAGTTACCGATTGAAGTCGAGATCCTGCAGACAGAGGGCTCGCTGGAGAATATGAAGTTGTTGAGATCAGGCAAAGCCGATCTGGGCTTTTACCAGCCGGGGGCTGAGTATGTGCTGATCGAACGCAAGCCCGGGCCCGCGGCTCCCAGGCAGGCTGGCCCGGTTGAGACGGACGAAATCTGTTTCATCGCCAATCTGTTTTCCCAGGCCGTGCATGTGATTGTACCTCTCAATTCTGAAGTCAGAAATGTGAATGATCTGAAAGGCAAACGGGTTGCGATCGGGCAGCCGGGCTCAGGCGATCTGGCTGCCAGCTTGCCTTTGCTGGAGCATCTTCAGCTGGACCTGGATGAAATCAAGCCTGCCTATCTGTCGTATCTGGAGATTGAAGAGGAGTTTGGTGAGAAGAAGCTGGATGCCGCTATCGTGACGGTGGGAGTAGAAGCGCCGCTCTTACAGAAACTGCTGCAGACCGGTCAGTATCGACTGCTCGAAATTCCGTATATCGGTGCCCTGACGCGGAGGGAAACTCAGTTCTATCCGTATGAGATTCCGGCAGGCATGTATTCCCGAAAGCAAAGCGTCGTTCCCGAGCGGAATCTGCCCACGGTCGCCTGTGGTGCTCTGCTGTTGACCAGGGAATCGGTTTCGGACGATCTGATTACCGAGGTAACAACACAGGTACTGCATCAGAATTTTTCCCGACAGGTGCATCTGAATGAGCTGTCCGCCAAGGGGCAGACCTTCGCCCGTGAGAACCAGGGGTTTCCGATGCACGACGGGGCAGATCATGTTTACAATCCCGAGCTCAAGCCGTTTATGAATTCCGAATTCGTCGAGGCGACCGAAGGGATGCGTTCTTTCATCGTGTCCATATTGATTGCCGGTTACCTGCTGTTCCATTGGTTCCGGAAACGCCGTGAAAAATCGAAAGAACATCGGCTGGACAGCTACATCAGGCAACTGGTTGAAATCGAGAATCAGCAGATGAAATTCGATGGCAATAAACCGCAGGATGGTCCGGCACTCATCGCGTTGCTGGATGACGTAACCAGCCTGAGACAGCATACGCTGAAACAGTTTTCTGCCCACGAGTTGAATGAGGATCGGGCGACAGATGTCTTTCTGGAAATGTGTCACGCATTGAGTGACAAAATTAACGCGAAACTTTTAGGCTGGAAAATTGACCGGCTGGGTGAGAAGATAAAGGACGATTGAACTCTTTTTCTGTTGCCGTTTAGACAAGGCTACCCGCCCGGAAGTTGACTATGCTGGCTAATGCCAACCTGATTAATGTGTTACTCCTGCTGGCGGTCATGTTCGTCGGCTACCTGTTTGTGTTGATCCCGATTCTGATCTATTACGCGATTCAGCACATGCGGTCTCCCCAGCTGATCCTGATGCCCGAGGAGGAAGCCTGCGATTACTATACCGGTAAATGTGGTTCGGAATCGGAGTGGGCCCGCTCCCGCCAGTTTCAGGAAGCCGGCGTTTATCGCTGGCAGCAGAATTTTATTCTGGTGTGGGAACACGTCGAGAGTGCCACCTATTTTCAGGTGACTCTCTCTCCTTACGGGCGGTTCCACAATTTCACAACCCTGTTTGTGGATGACTATTCACTGCTGACTGCCAATGACCGGGAGTCGCTGATTTTTCCCGCGCCGCCCCGCCGTTTCGTGCAGTCGTTCGGCATCGAACAGATCGAGCCCTTGTATGAGAAGCATGCCTCAGCGGTTGAGGATCTGATTCGGATCAAACACCTGGAACTGTGTCACGAGTTTCCCGAGTTTGAGGAATCCTATCTGGCAAGCATGCAGCGGCAGCATGAGTACGTGCGGTCAGTGATGTTTTATCCGGTGCGCGGAATCTGGTGGTATCACATCGATCGGCGGTCCCGGTTTAACCGTCCCATCGATCTGCAGCAGGCGGTGCTGGACAACTGAAGTCGTTGTGAATTACTTGCTGAGTTCCCAGAGACCACGGTGAATAATCCAGCCTTCCTTGCGTTTTTTTCGTTCGAAGCTGGTCTGGAAATCCATGTCGTGTTCCGGGAGTTTTTCCTCGGGGGCTTCCCGTTTGATGAACTGGGGCGCGTGATCCATCAGGTTAACGACCCGTTCGTAGTATTCTTCCACGTCCGTCCAGAAGTGCAGCTCACCGCCATTCTTTAATGCTTTGGTGACCCGTTCCACAAACACGTCGGTAAAAATCCGGCGTTTGTGATGACGCTTCTTCCACCAAGGATCGGGAAAGTAGACATGTACTTCGGAAACAGAGGAGTCGGGGATGAACTTGTCGAAAGCAACCCTCGCATCTCCGCCCAGCACACGTGCATTGGGACGCGCGGACTTCAGTAACCGGGTTGCAGCGCGGCGCCCTTCGCGGTAGTCGATCTCCATCCCCAGAAAGTTTTTCTCCGGGTGCTCACCGCTGGAATTGAACAGAAACAGACCGCGGCCGGCACCTACGTCCAGAACCACCGGATTGTCATTGCCAAAAAAGGCAGCCCAGTCGAAAGGGCCTTCCAGGTCTTCGAGAGTCTGAAAATAGGGTTTGAGGTCTTTGGTCGGTTTCGAACGCGTCATCATGGATTCGTTGTGCTATCGCAGGTGAGGTAAGAGAAATTATTTCTGGTTTGCACACTGTAGAATAGATGGGATGTTGTGTAAATTATCAGCAGAGCCGCAAACGCTGTTTTTGGAGAGATCTGCATGTTTCCCGAGTTTTTGATCCAGTCTGCTGAGGAAGTTAAATCAGCTCTCTCCCGTCACGACCGGAAACTCGTCCTGGCAGAGAGCTGTACCGGCGGACTGGTGGCCACGCTGATGACCAGCCTGCCGGGGATTTCTGACTACTTCTGTGGCTCAGCCGTGGTCTATCGCTGGGATACCAAAATGAAGTGGCTGGGAGTACAGGCGGAGACGCTGAACCAGTTTACCGATGTCAGTCGCGAGACGGCCCGGGAAATGGCTTTGGGTGTCCTGCAGGAAACTCCCGAAGCGAGTCTCTCCGCAGCGATCACGGGGCATCTGGGACCTGGTGCCCCGGAGTCTCAGGATGGGCTTGTCTGTATTGGTATCGCCCGACGGACTTCCTGTGATCTTGCGGTGCCACCGGAACTGGTGTCTGTTGAGGCGCTGCAAAGTGATGCGCTGATCGCGAGTGGACCAGTACAGAATCATCCCGCAGACGGGCTCACTCTACGTCAACGTCGTCAGCTGGCAGCCGCCGATCAGATGCTGAAACTGATCGCCAAAGCACTGGAAAGCTGAAGGATAAGCCTGATGGAGTGCCTGTCGGCAGATTCGGGATAATCGCCAAGGTTTAACTCTTCGGAAATCTTGCCCCGGTTTGGTCACGCGTTACAGCCGGCGCTTCCGTCACGATCTTCATGACAGGTGCGATATTCTGTACTTCCCTTTACACCGCTGCAACGTGAATAACCGAACTATTCATAAAGCCGTGAGTTGTCGTTGCAGGTGGTTTACCTGTTACATTCGCTACGAGCGAGAACCGGACAGGAATCCCTGCGCCAGCGACAGCTTGAACTGACTCTCAAAATATCTCAGTCATTCGTGCTCACGAGACGGCTAACCTGAACTAATCGCTCTCGACTCTATTTATTCGAGGATTTCAACATGAAGCGCTGCAGTATTTGGGCCGCAGTTCTTTCAGCGTCTGTTGCTGTTCCATTTGCCGGTTGTACTCATATGCCCACAGCCATGCTCCCAGCCTCCGCGAAGGCCAAGGTACTGGACAGCAAGATGGAGGTCGCTCAGAATCTGGAAAACAAAAAAGAATTAAAAAAGGCGAAGGAAACCTACGAAGACATCTTCGAAGCGGATCCCAAACGGGCATTGGCGTGTCACCGCCTGGCGATCGTAAGTTATCGCGTGGGTGAGCGGGAAGAAGCCCTGGAATACTTCAAAAAGGCGGAAGCACTCACACCGGAGAATCCGGAACTGTTGAGTGACTACGGCTATGCTCTGTACAAGATGAAAAAGCTGGACGAAGCCGAAAAGGTTCTGCAGAGATCCGTCAAGCTGGAGCCGGACAATGAACGCGCCGTGACGCGTCTGGCCACGGTTCTGGGAACCCAGGGGAAAATGCACGAGAGCTATACGCAGCTGTGTAAAATCAGCACCCCCGCCGAAGCCCATGAGATCGTTGCACATCTGCACGCTCAGCGTGGTGAAAAACGTGAAGCCCTGGAACGCTATCAGCGATCGCTGGCCATGAGCCGGATGGCGGCTGGTGAAAGCGGCGGCCTGAAACCGGGGTCTGCTGAATTCAAACAGAATGAAAAACTGCTGAAACGCGTGCAGATGAATATTGCACAGCTGTCTGCAGACCCTGCATTGAAGTCGGCTAAACCGGATGTGCAGATGGCTCAGCATTCGCGATCTGATACTGCCAAATCCAAACTGGAAACCGCGAGTGCAGAACAGAACACATTCCGTAAATTTGAAGTCGCTCAAAAAACAACACCGAAACAGAAACCGGCTCCCAAAGCGGAACCGACCAGAGAAGGCTTCGAGCCCAAAACCGAAGTGGCTGCGACCAATGATTCTCCTTTCCGGAAGATTCGTGATCGCATCGGTAAAGGATCTGCTAAACAGGAAGTTGAAAACCCGTTCCTGACCGACCCGAGTCTGAGCGAGCCTGCATTTGAGCAGGAATCAATGGAAGTCGCCGAGGTGAAATCGGAAAAGACACCGATGAAATCTCAGGTAGACGACTCAGCACAAAAACGGGAACAGGCAGGTTCCAGACTGAATGAGATTCTGGCCCAGGCTGAAAATCGTTCCCAGCCCGAAGAGGAAGTCTCTTTCAGAAGACTGACTGACGAAGCGGTCGCCCAGATGGAATCCGCGAGTCAAGCAGATCGGCAACCGGTTCGGAATGCCGAAGTCCGGGAAACACAGGTCGCTCAAGCGACTGAAAAACCGGCTGCAACTCAGCCCGCGCAGAAACGTTCCGCTTACGAGCTGATGCGGGACCTGCAGACAGAGTTAATCGCTGATTTCACACCGGCGGACGAGCAACGGGTACAGGTTACACCAGATTTCCGACAGGTCGCACAAAGCGAAATGCTACGGGAAACACAGAATCCGTTCGAGCGTCAGCAGCGTGAAGCTGTCAGCAATTCGCCTTTTGAAGATGCTGAAGTGGCTCAGATCGGAACCTGGAATCCCGTCGATCCGAAATCAAAATCGGAACAGGGAAAAATCAGTACGGTTTCCCGGCAGATCGAAGTTGAGCCGGTACAGCCCAGCCAGAAGCCGATGGTACAGAACGTGAGCCTCAGCCAGCCCAAGCGGGAAATCGTACCTCCCAATTCGGCAGCCGCTCTCTGTCCCAATGCCAGTGGTGAAGTCCTGTACCTGGTCAAACAGTTGGATTCCAGTGATGTGCCCGAACTGAAACAGGCAGTCCAGCGACTGGGAGCGATGGAAGCAGAAGCGATTGCTTCGGTTCCCGCTCTGCGTTCTCTGTCACTGCATGAGAATATGGGTGTGCGGATTCAAAGCGCATTCGCATTATGGAGAATCGAAGGGAATACCGATGATTCCGTGCCGACTTTGATTGAAGCCATGAATTCCCAGGTGGAAAGTGATCGTTCGTTCGCGGCAGCAGTGCTGTCACAGATTGGTCATCAGTCACAGGAACTGACACCGATTCTGGTTCGCTCACTCTCGGACAGCAATCCTTACGTTCGCCTGCATACGGCTGAACTGCTGGCCCGGAATCCGGACTGGAAATATCAGGCTCATAAGACACTGTCAGACTGCCTGATGTCCAAAGATGTCAACATCCGTTGGCTGGCCTGCTACAGCCTGGCTGATCTGCAACCGGAAGATGACCGTGTCGTAGCGGCCCTCTCACTGGCTCTGCAGGATAAAGCAAGTCAGGTGCGTGCGGGAGCCGCTTATGCACTGGGAGAGATTGGGCCCTTCGCTCACAAATCAATTCCAGAACTGCAGAAAGCCCGGTTTGATACGAACTCAGACGTACGGACCGCAGCCCGTAATGCCTTGACCCGGGTAAGCCATCGGATCAATGCTCCTTCAGCCAACTGATTGAGTATGTGCTAAAAAGCTCCGAACGGTTTCAGATTCGCGAAAGCAATCTGGAACCGTTTTTTTATGCCCGTCTGAAACCAGAGTTCAGCGATTCTGGCATGCGGTCAGTTGAGGCATCTCAGCCTGACGGTCAGCGTTATGCAGGCTACCTGCACTGGCCACGCGCTGAGGCGGAGGGCATTGCGGATTCGTGGTCAGATGGCGTTCCAGACGGCCTTCGAGTGCTTCTTCTTTCTGTTCCAGGATCTGCTGCCGACGTTTCCGCTCGCGGGAATCGGCCAGCGCACCCAGTCCAAAGTATGAGATGACGCCGAAGACGCCCATCATCAGGAACGAACTGTTAGCAGGCACGGACGAAATATTTCCTGTAGCCATACCCAGGATGAAGATACTGATAATCAGGATCGAGGTATGGCTCAACAATGGTCGCCCATTTGCCTGTGATGAAGCTCTTTTTCTAAAATGTGTCATAAGAGATCTCTGTCCCGGGATACTTTGTAAAGGGGAATCAATCTATAATGAGCCTCAACAAATGGCCCTGTTCCCTTGAGAGATGTAGTTCTACTCATCTAAACTTAGGTCGCGTGTCTGCGGTGGTCAAAAAAAAGTCGTGGAATTAGCCCAAAATCAGGAAATTCCTTTGTCTGCTGTCTGAATTACAGCAAGTTTGGGTTCCCCTGGCGTTCAGGTCCGTAGAATCCGAACATCTGATGTATCTGTTGCAGGAGTAAAGAGCGTCCGTGAAAATTGCTTTGGCCCAGCTGAACCCGACGGTAGGTGACCTGCGCGGAAACTGTCAGCGAATCTTGGAAGCAGTGCAACGAGCTGAACAGGCCGGCGCTGAACTGGTCCTGTTTTCGGAACTGGTTGTCTGCGGATATCCCCCCAAAGACATCCTGCTGAGAGAAGGTTTCATCGCAGCCTGTGACCGGGCAGTAGAAAAACTGGCACAGGAAATCCCCGTCAATATCGGCGTGATAGTAGGACATCCAACCGGACGAGGTCTTCGCGGCAGACGCATGGCAAACGCGGCCAGCCTGCTCTATCAGGGAGCTGTCGTGGAATGCGTGCACAAGCTGCTGCTGCCCAATTATGATGTCTTTGATGAACAGCGCTATTTCCGCCATGCCGAGCTGGAGCAGATCTGCCCCGTCACTTTTCGTGGACTCAAATTGGGTCTGCATATCTGCGAAGATGCCTGGTGGGGGCAACCCGATACCTTTTATCATGATCAGCCGGTGCAACTCCCCGATCCGGTTCGAATCCTCGCCGAAGCCGGTTCCGATCTGCTGATCAACATCTCTGCCAGTCCCTTTGAAATCGACAAACGAAAACGACGGCAGCAGATCATTCAGTCGCATGTGGATCGTTACTCAATCCCTTACCTGTTCGTCAACCAGGTGGGGGGCAACGATGATCTGGTGTTTGACGGGCATAGCTTCGTCCTCGATCAGAACAGTCAGCTTCAATTACAGATGGCCAGCTTCAAAGAAGATCTGCAGCTGTTTGATACTGAGGCGGCCGTTGAATCGCCTCTCGAAATTTCACCCCTGTCCCGCGATGAGCAGTTGTTCGATGCCCTGGTGCTGGGCCTGCGGGATTATATGCAGAAGTGTGGATTCACCGATTGCGTTCTCGGTCTTTCGGGAGGCATCGACAGCGCACTGGCCGCAGCGGTTGCAGCCGAGGCCATCGGTCCGCAGCACGTGCATGGTCTGCTGCTTCCCAGTCGATACAGCAGCGATCACAGTGTGGTGGATTCACTGGCACTGGCGGAGAACCTGGGCATCGATTACGAAACCGTTCCCATTGATTCAGTGCATCAGGCATTTGAGAATCTGCCTGTTATCGGCGATGATTTACGCGAAGCACCTGCAGGGCTGGCAGATCAGAATCTGCAAGCGCGTATTCGCGGAGCCAACGTGATGGTTCGCAGCAATCAACATGGCTGGATGGCTTTAGCGACCGGTAACAAGAGCGAACTGGCCATGGGATACTGCACGTTGTATGGCGACATGGCCGGAGGTTTCGCCGTTCTCTGTGATGTGCTGAAATGTGATGTCTACCTGGTTTCGCGTTATGTTAACCAGCGCGCCGGCCGTATTGTGATTCCGGAGAACATTCTGGATAAGGCACCCAGTGCAGAGCTGGCACCGAATCAGGTCGATCAGGACTCACTGCCACCTTATGATGTTCTGGACGGGATTCTGAAAGGTTTGATCGAAGACGAACGTTCCGTGCGGAGCATGTCGGAGCAGTATCCACGTGAGACCGTTCAATGGGTTGCCAACCGTCTGGATCGGAATGAATTTAAACGTCGACAGATGCCACCCGGCATTAAACTGTCAGCCCGGGCATTCGGATCAGGTCGTCGTATGCCGATGGCGGCCCGCTTTCACTGGGACGAAGAGTAAGTACTGAAGCATCAATGGAATTCAATTCGCTGGTTAGTAGGGAGTTTTCTATGAAGTATTTCATCCTGTTTATCACCTGCCTCCTGTTTCTGTCAGCAAGTCTTCCCGAGGTCCGCTCGGCTGAACCAACCCGACTGCCGCATGCTCAGGCAGCAGCAGTGGGGATGAACCCACAGAGGTTGTCTGAGATTGACTTTGTCGTCGAGCGTGGTCTGGCGCGAGATTCGATGCCCGGCGCCGTGGTGCTCGTAGGATATAAGGGCAAAATTGTTTTCCTCAAAGCCTACGGCTATCGTCAGGTGAAACCCGAAAAACGGGCCATGACGACAGATACCGTCTTTGACCTGGCCTCCCTGACGAAACCGATTGCGACCGCGACCAGCGTGATGAAGCTGGTCGAGCAGGGGAAGCTGAAGCTCAGTGATCCAGTATCGAAATATATCCCGGAGTTTGCCGCCAATGGCAAGCAGGATATCACTATCTATCAGCTGCTGACCCATCAGGGAGGCCTGATCCCGGATAACTCCATCAAAGATTATCTGGATGGTCCCGAGACCGCGATGCAGAAGATTTATGATCTCAAACTCTACTACAAACCGGGAACACGGTTTGCCTACACCGATGTCGGCTTCATCATACTGGGAGATATTGTGAAACGAATCAGCGGAGATTCGGTGCATGAGTTTTCTCAGAAAAATGTATTCCAGCCGCTGGGGATGCAGGAAACCGGATACCTGCCGGCAGACGAACTGAAACAGCGGGCCGCGACAACGCAGGAACGGGACGGACACTGGATGCAGGGGGAAGTTCATGATCCGCGCGCTTATCGACTCGGAGGGATCGCCGGGCATGCGGGCCTGTTTTCGACTGCCGAAGATCTGGCGGTTTACGCCCAGATGATGTTGAATCAGGGTAGCCAGAATGGTACCCGCGTTCTGAAACCAGAAACGATCGACCTCATGACGCGGGGCTATCCTGTCGTCGATGACATTCGAGGCCTGGGCTGGGACAGCCTGTCGCGTTATTCCTCGAACCGGGGCGACCTGTTTTCCCCACGTGCGTTCGGGCATGGCGGATTCACGGGGACTGCAATCTGGATGGATCCCGCGCAGGACCTGTTCGTGATTTTTCTCAGCAACCGAGTACACCCCGACGGGAAAGGCTCTGTCAATTCTCTGGCGGGGCGGATTGGCACGATTGCCGCTGCGGCGATTACCGGACAATCGGCAGCGACAGCGGAAGTCAAGGTTGCATCAAAAGACAGCCTGGATGTGCTGACCGGAATTGATGTCCTGAAGCGGGAACAGTTCAAATCATTAAATGGGAAACGCATTGGCCTGATCACGAATCATACCGGGCTCACCCGCGAGGGGGAGAGTACGGTGCAGGTTCTCAATGACGCACCACAGGTGCAGTTGAAAACCCTCTTCAGTCCCGAGCATGGCTTTGCCGGTAAACTGGACGTGTCGAAAATCGGCGATTCCACTGACGCGAAGACAGGACTTAAAGTCTTCAGTCTGTATGGCAAAACGCGAACGCCTACGCCAGAAAGTCTGCAGGATCTGGATGCACTGGTGTTCGACATCCAGGATATCGGGGCGCGGTTTTATACGTATATCTCTACCATGGGAAATGCGATGCGGGCTGCGAAACAGCAGGGCATCAAATTTATTGTGCTGGATCGGCCGAACCCGATTAATGGCATCGATTACGCAGGACCCGTGCTGGATGAAGGAGCTCAATCGTTTGTCGGTTACCACCGCATACCCGTGCGTCATGGCATGACTGCGGGCGAACTGGCCCGGATGTTCAATACGGAAATGCAGATCGGCGTCGACCTGCAGGTCATCAAGTTGCAAAACTGGAAGCGGGACATGTACTACGACGAGACCGGGCTGACCTGGGTCAACCCGTCGCCCAATATGCGGAGTCTGAATCAGGCCGTCCTGTATCCCGGTATCGGTTTACTGGAGACGACAAATCTGTCGGTCGGACGTGGAACGGATACGCCCTTCGAATGGATCGGAGCTCCCTGGCTGAAAGGCATGCAGCTGGCTGAAGCGTTGAACCGGTCGGGATTGCCGGGCGTACGATTTGTGCCGGTTGAGTTCACTCCGGAATCGAGTAAATTTTCCGGGGAACTGTGTGGTGGTGTGAATTTTATTGTCACTGACCGGGAGCAGTTTCAACCCGTGCAGACCGGCCTGGAGATTGCCATCCAGTTAAGGAAACAGTTTCCCAAGAAGTGGGAGACTCGGAATTTCAATCGACTGCTGGGAAATCAGCGTGTCTTTGATGCCGTGCTTCAGGGGGAGTCTTTGATGCAGATACGCTCTGGCTACCAGCAGGATCTGGCAGAGTTCGGCGTCCGGCGGGCCAGGTTTCTCATGTATTAAATGTCTGACAGAGGATCAAGGCAGTCTACCACTCACTGGTGTCGTAGATGACTTCCTTGGGCCCAATGATGGCAGAATCGAAGTCCGACACCAGGCTTTCATCCTTGTGTGGATAGTTAAGCGCATTCAACACATATCGAATGCAGTTCAGCCGGGCGCGCTTTTTGTCGTCGGAACGAATGACTGTCCACGGACAGGCTTTGGTATCCGTCGCCATGAACATCGCATTCTGGGCATTGGTGTATTCGTCCCACATGCCCAGGCTCTTGACGTCGATGGGGCTGAGTTTCCACTGCTTCAGTTGATCGGTTTCTCGTGACTTGAAACGGCGGTACTGCTCCTCGCGGCTGACAGAGAACCAGAGCTTGAACAGGTGAATGCCCGAATTGACCAGCATGTTTTCCAGTTGTGGTGCCTCGCGCAGAAAGGTGTGGTGCTCGGTCGGGCGGCAAAACCCCATCACCGGTTCGACGACGCCCCGGTTGTACCAGGAACGGTCGAAAAAGACGATTTCTCCCTCAGTGGGTAAGTGCTCAATGTACCGCTGGAAATACCATTGGCCTTGCTGGGTATCGCTCGGTTTGGGCAAGGCGACAACCCGGGCACCCCGGGGATTGAGGTGTTCGGTGAAACGTTTGATCGTGCCCCCTTTGCCGGCGGCATCCCGTCCTTCAAACAGTAACACAATCCGTTCGCCATTCAGTTCGACCCAGCGCTGCAGTTTTAACAGTTCAATCTGCAGCGGCACTAACTGTTCTTCGTATTCCGGTCGTTTTAGTTTCTGGCGATAGGGGTATTTCTCGCAGAGGATATCCCGTTTATGCGCTGCCTTTACCTTGTTCCGGATTTCTTCCGGTACGACATCCCGGGGAAGTTTCCGCTGCCAGGTGACCGGCATGAGCGCCGCTTCCTGTTCCTGTTTGTCTGTTTTGGACGAGCCCATGCTGATTCCTGTTCTGCTGAAGTGATACCGGCTGGAGAGAGATGAACAGTAAACTTTATTATGAAGATCCTGTGAGAAAAGTGGAACCGGATTTCGGGTCATGAACCGGGTTTGAATTAAAAGGGCCGTTTTTTGTTATGTAAGTCACTTTTATTTATGGAGATAAGTGCTGCGGTGCTTCTGGTCGATTTGTGAAGTTGTCGAGACAAAACGGGGCCCTTGATCGCCAACTTCCTCTTGCAGTAAAACGGGCTTTTTTTTACGCTCCCGCTCTCATCTCTCAATTCTTACCCGAAGTACATTCAAAAACACTCACTCTGAACAGACTGAAACCGTGCAGCTTTTCTGCTGCCGACGGTAGCACTCCGTCTCTCTGTTTCAAATCAGGAAAGTATATCTGATATGTGGAGACCACTTCTCATCACAGGCATTCTGGCTGTTGTACAGCTTGCGGGAAGCAATACCGGTATCGCCCAGGAATTTCGCATCCGGACGACGGTATATCACCACCAGCCACAGGTCGATCCGACAATCGTCTCGCGGAGTGTTTCTATCTTTCATGCTGAGAAGGTTTACGATCATGTCGACGGACTCGGAGAAGTCACCATTTTCGAGCCGGCCCGGAAACGCCTGATGATTCTGAACGAATCGCGGATGATTAAAACCGTGATCAACTTTGATGAAATCAAGAATGTGCTCAACGTCGCCCAGCATCAGACTCAGGAATACATTCACGATCAGCTCAAAGTTCAGGGAAGCCAGGGAAAGAAGATTGCCTCCGAACTGCAGTTCCAGTTGGAACCACAGTTCAATATTCAGTTCGAGAACAATAAAAACCTGCTGACACTGGACAGCAAACTGATTACCTACCGCGTGCAGTGTGTCACACCTGATCAACAGGACGCTGTGGAAACCTACCTGCGTTTTGCAGACTGGATGGCACGCCTGAATTACGTGCTGCACCCTTACACGCTGCATCCCACTTCAAGGATTACGCTGAACGAAGAGCTGCGAAGCCGCAAGAAACTGCCCATCGAAGTGGAACTGCAGACTCGCATGGAAGACCCGCTTCACCTGCGTGCCGAGCATAAAATTCACTGGAAGCTGGACCACAAGGATCGTGGCCTGATCCATCACTGGGAAACCCTGCGTAAGAACAAAGATGTAAGCTCCATCACTCTGCAGGAATATCTCCGCAATCAGTTTGCGAATCTGCGGAAGTAATAGAGCTCTTTTCCACAGCGTTACTTCCCAATCACAGGGATCTCGGCTGGCGGCTCATACCAGTCGACTTTCTGTTCGAGCCGTTTGGAAAGCTCTGCCAGATTCTGGTTCAGGTAATTGATGAGTGCCTGGTCTTTGTGTGGTTTCCAGTCGTAGAGCAATAGTTCCTGATACGCTTCTTCAGGAGACTTTTTCTGGACCAGCATGCGATAAGCGGCGACAACACCACCGGTTCGCTGTGCACCAGCGGCACAATGGACCAGAACCGGTTTACCCGCTTTTTCACAACGCATGAGTTCAGCGACCGCTTCCGCGTAATCGTCAACATCGCCTGTTCCGTCGCCAATCAGATGCAGCACCTGGTGGTCGATGTGTAATTTCTTCGCCGTTTCGACTTCAGTTTTCAGGTAAGGCTTCTGTAAGTCGCTGCCGTTGAGCGCGATGACCTTTTCGATTTTATTTTCACGCAGCACGGGCTCAATCAGGTGACTGGAGATCTGGCCGCTGCGGTAGATTTTACCCGGTTCCACGACGCCAAAGCGTTTCGCTACCAGGCGGTCTTCGAGCAGGCCCTCCCAGAGCAGGACTCCGCCACCAATCAGTGCGCACGCCAGAAGGGAGAATTTAATCAGTTTATGCCGCCGAACTGGTTTCTCGGCGGGTGGCACAGGCGCATCCTGCTCAGTGCTGGTACTCATGGTCTTCCTCATTGATTCGAGTACAGTATCGCTTTTCCAGGGAATCCTCACCCCGGGCTGAAAGCATTGTAGTCCAACCTCGCGCCGTCTGAACAGGGGAAATTCAGCCTCTGTTTCAGGGGGTATCTGGCGATTCAAAGGGGCTGGCGTTGGCGCTGGGGAAATATTTGCACATCGCGATTCCCAGTCCATAAAGCAGCAATAACGGCAGCATCATCAGCAGCATACTCATCGGATCCGCGGGGGTCATCAGCATCGAGATGATGGAAATCACGAGGATGGCCATGCGGGTTTTCTCGATGTAATCTTTGACTTCGAAGACGGAGATGCGTTCCAGGAAGAGCATAATCAGCGGTAACTGGAAGCTCAGCCCGAACATCAGCGGGAGTGTAATCGCAAAGCTGATCCATTCCGAAAGCCGAATCTGTGGATTCACACCCAGGAGTTTATTGAACCCAAGCAGGAAGTTGAGCACAAACGGAAAGACCGCATAGAAACAGAACAGGGCACCACCGAGAAACAGAAAGATACTGATCGGGAGGTAAATATAGACATACTTGCGTTCATGAGGGTAGAGCCCCGCAGCCACAAACAGCCAGATCTGATAGATCACCCAGGGACTGGCCAATACCAGACCGGCGACAAAAGAAACCTTGAGGTAAATCGTGGTAAACGCTTCCTGAACTGCCAGCGTTACCGGCTCTGCCATCGTGTCTTCGATGTTGTTGATCCGGTGCTGATAGTCCTGGAGAATCTTCTGCAGTGCCTTGTTTTCAGCAGTGGGGTTCTCCTGGGCACTCAGGCTTGCGATCAGGTCTTCAATGCTTTTCTGCTGTTCTGGCGACTCTTCTTCAGGGAGCTTGTCCAGATTGTACTCTTTCAGAGCAGAGTCGATGGGAGCCCGCACCACTGCAACGATTTTATGTCCGATAAACAGGGCCAGGACCACACAGATCGCCAGTCCAATTAATGCCTTCCAGAGGTGGATTCGCAGGGCTTCGAGGTGATCTCCGAAGCTCATCGTCGATTCGTCAAATAGATCGTGAGACTGTGGTTTCATCAAACTATGTCATTCTGGAGTGACCAATGCCCGGCGGTACCACGATCAACAGCTTGACTGTAAGGTGAACGGCCATGGCATCGATGAGATGAGTGGGTATGGTTCAGAACAATTGGGATACTGTCACTGGCTCCCGGCAATCCAGCTCGCTTCAGGAACTGAATCAGGAGTACCCACTCTGGTTGCCCGCTGGATGAGCAGGAGGGAAGAGCGGTCAATACAGACTTTATTGTAAACAACCAGACAGGGCTGTCAACCAGCGACTGCCGACTGAGGCCGATTTCCCTGATTATGGGACCGCTGGTTCGGCAGGTGCTGCATCAACTGCAGGATCAGCGGGACCCTCACCAGCTTCAGCAGCGGCCGGGTCTTCCGGGGCCTGAGCGTTCGCATTATTGTTCAATTCCGTGAATATCATGCTGACGGCATGGTAGACGAGTCCAATTTGAGTGAGCGTACTGGCTATGAAAAACAGGGTCCAGAGCATCATTGTGCCACCGATTTCCTTGTCTTTCTTGGCATAGATCCAGCCCATGACATAGGCATAAATTGAGACAAAGAAACCCAGAATTGCAAATCCCAGCCCTTCTTTCTGCTTGATCTGGGCGAGCACATTGAACAGACAGCCGATCTGAGCGACCCCCATGATGATGAGCAGAACACGCAACAGAAGCAGGGGCATGAGGGGAATCAGGAAGAACATCGCAATCCCGACGACCACACCGATCCCGATTCCGACCAGCGAGAGCTGCCAGCGGGGAGTCGGGGGACCCGTTTTCTCCCGTTCTGCTTTCGAAACGTATTTGACTTCTTCGAGCTTGGTGATCAGTTGTAAATCCGGTTTGCAATGGACGGCCAGCAAGCCATTCACCCGGGCATTGTAAATCAGAGTCGGGGCATAAAACGCACAGGCGAACAGCCAGAGAATCGATGGCAAGATCAGCACTTTGGGCTGCAATTCAACTGGCTTTTTGCCAACCATGGGGCCTTCGACAAAATCTTCGATCTTGTTTTCATCGGCCCATTCTTTGGCGTCATTATCGGCAGCGACGGCCGAGTTATAGCGAACGTTGGAGAAAAATGTATCCAGGTCACTACCGGAAATGGCTCCGATGGCAGCCAGACAACCGAGGGCCGGCAATGTAGTGACAAAGAAGACAAAGCACCAGAACAAGGCTGGTTTCGCGAGTGTTAAAAACACTCTGCCCAGTTTATGGACCAGCCAGCCTGGTGTGGAATCGGCCACAGTCATATGAGGCATCGCCAGGGGGAACATCAGAAATGTCGGAATGAATCCAACGGCAATCAGCGCGGCTCCGATGGGAATCGATCCGTTAGTGATATAGTAATAGCCGATGGTGCCAAACACGGCCTGTGCAGGCAGGCTGAACAGCACGATCCAGAAAATGAACTTCATTCCCAAGGCCGAACAGAGGAAGAAGTCAAAGTTGATCCGTTTGAGTTTATCTTTCTTCTGCAAGGCGTAGCGAACGACTTCGGTCTGAATAAACCAGATCCAGCCTGGAACTGCCATAATGGAGACAAAGGCAATGAATCCCCAGAAAGCTCTCGGTGGAGTCCGATGGCACCAGAACATCATGAAGATGGCACAGAAGAAGAGTGTGCTGGCGATAAACGAATACAGAAAAGTTTTGGTTGCCAGTCCCTTATGATTTCCCAGAAACGTATAAGCATCGCCCCAGGATTTCGAGTAGAACTCTTCGATCGCCGGGCCTTTTCGTCTCCGTTTTTTACGGGTCTTTTCACTCAGACGACCGGTGGTCAGGTTCACGCCACAGTTGGAGCATTCGATATCTTCTTCGTCCGCATCGTGTCCACAACGGGGACAGATCCGGGCTTCCTTGTCCTCAATTTTATCGATATCAAAACTGGCCAGAAAATCATCCGTGTCCGCTGACTTGCTGGCAGTGGCGGCCCGTTTCTTCCGCTTCTCGCCAGAGGGGACCTTAACCGGTGAGCCGCATCCTTTGCAGCGTACCCGCTTTCCAGCCGCTTCATCTTTGACAGAAAAGGTAGTATCACATTCTTTGCAATGAACCTTGATGGGCATGGATGACCTTCGAGATGTTGAGAGATATCGCTCGTAGTGAAACTGAGCAGCGTCCACCTGTTAAACAGATCCAGCCAGGGACCAGGATGGGCAATGACAGGATGGACTTGCGCGTTTTTCTAATTATCAACAGAGAGAGGGGCAGTTCGCAAGTGGACAGTCATGGAATTTCAGGGGCACTCAATTTCTTGCTGACAGATCTGACGGGTTAATTCAGCAAAGGATCATGCTGCTGGACGGCGAGTAATCGTTGCAATTCATGTAAACGGACGCATGCCTCTTTTTCCGCATTTCCCTGGCTGTTGCATTGGGAGAAACAGTTGATTGCCCGCTGTAGGCAACGCGCGGCGCGTTTCAGACGACCAGTTAACTGGAAAACTTCTGCCAGATGGACCAGATCCTGTCCCAGGGCAGAATGGTTTTGCGTCTGTTGATGGAGTTGATATGCCTTATGCAGGTAGACGATAGCGCGGAGATGATTACCTTGTAAACCCTGTAGGATACCAAGGTTGCCCCAGTCGGCGGCCTGGGCATCCGCATCACCGTCAAGTATCTCTCGGCTAAGTGAAATGTTCAGTAGTTGTTCTGCAAGCTGATAGTCTTGCTGCAAGATCGCGTCGTTTGCCCTGCCTGTCAGATCGCAGGCTGCATGTTCGGACAAATGATGAATTTCTGATTCGAGAGTCTGATGATCAGCGGAGCGAAGGTCCCCCCAGGCGATCGAATATTGCTGAAACTGGGCCGCGAGTTGCGAATACCCCAGTTCACGATAGGCGATCGCCAGGTTGTGGCAGGCGACTGAGCGAAGCGATTTTTCGTCGGTCTGGTGTGCATAATCCAGGACCAGCGAGAATGGTTCGATCGCATCAGCAGTCTGACCCATCGACAGGAGAAATTCCCCCAGTCCCAGCTGGCGTTGCCAGTCTGGTCCCTCAAATTCGTCTGCATAAAAAAGTGCACGGGCCTCGCCGAACTTTCCCTGTGATGCCAGTTCACGTGCATGCTGGCTCAGGGTATTCAGATTCAGGTAGGGGCTGTTGTTGTTGGATGTAGAGGAATATGGCTCAGGCACGTCTCTCGGTCTCCTGTTATGGATCGTGATTGAAACAGAGAGAGAGTGTGCGAGGATCTTGAATAAGAGTGGAGCGGTGTGAACCGCCGCTGATTTGAGAAGATCAGCCCCTGATTGAGAGCTCAGGGAATTTTTATGTGTTGGGTTTGTAGTGATATTACCTATTTTAACATCTGTGTCAATTTGAATTCCCTGGTTTTCTCTGAGATTATTCAGACTGCCTCAGGGTCGGATGCCTCAGAGCGTGAATGTGCTGGCGCTGCCAATATGGCAGCGGATTTGAATCACACACGACTGTCCGGCAGCAAACCTGACATATCGTTATTTGGGTGGAATTTCTTAAGTATAGATATATTTTACTCTTAGGGATTAATCGCTAAATAGGCACGGCGTTCGCATCTGGTCACGGTACGCTGAGGTCTGCCATCAGATCTGAGCTGAGAAATGTGTTGTTGTGGTCCGGCCTATAGCCACCACAGATCATAAATCACACCGATGTGAAGACATTTGAGTCGAAATCAAAGCAAACTAGGAGATCCCAATGGCGAAGAAGGCTGCCAAAGCAAGCAAAGGCGCCCGTATTGTCCCTCTTGGTGACAAAGTCGTTCTGAAAAGAGAAGTTGCAGAATCAACCACCGCAGGGGGGATTGTTTTACCAGACAGTGCCCAGAATAAACCACAGCGTGGTGAAGTGGTCGCCGTGGGAGATGGACACGTCAAGTCTGACGGAACCAAGCTGCCATTGACGGTAAAAGAGGGCGACCGTGTCATTTTCAGCCCTTATGGCGGAGATGAAATCAAAATCGGCGGAGAAGAATACCTGCTGCTCCGCGAAAGTGACATTCTGGCAACTTACTAGGCTGTCATTATTGTATTACTGGATCATCGCTCCCCGGCTGGGTGAAGCGATGACTCTTCCCTTTATATTTCATACTGCGTACATGGAGATATAGTGAAATGGCAAAGATGATTGCCTTCGATCAGGAAGCTCAGGAAGCGATGCGACGCGGCATCAGCAAGCTGGCAAGAGCTGTTCGCGTGACTCTGGGGCCGAAAGGTCGTAACGTCATTCTCGAGAAAAGCTTTGGTTCTCCGACTGTAACCAAAGACGGTGTATCTGTTGCCCGTGAAATCGAACTGCCTGACAAGTTCGAAGACATGGGTGCCCGCATGGTGCGTGAAGTTGCCAGCAAAACATCTGACATCGCTGGTGACGGAACCACAACTGCAACCATCATGGCTGAAGCGATCTACAACGAAGGCCTGAAGTCTGTTGTTGCCGGCGTCAGCCCGATTGCCATGAAGCGTGGCATGGACAAAGCTGTCGAAGACATCGTGGATAAACTTCACAAGATGTCCATCGAGTGCAAAAACAAAAAAGCCATCTCTCAGGTTGGTAAAGTTGCTTCTAACGGCGATGAAGAAATCGGCAAGATCCTGGCTGACGCTATGGAGCAGGTCGGTAAAGATGGCGTGATCACCGTTGAGGAAGGACAGAGCCTGCAGACCAGCTTCGAAGTTGTCGAAGGGATGCAGTTCGATCGTGGTTACCTCTCACCTTACTTCGTGACCGATCCTCAGAGCATGTCTTGCGAACTGGAAGACTGCTACGTGCTGGTACACGAAAAGAAGATTTCGAACATCAAGGACCTGGTTCCTGTTCTGGAAAAAGTGGTTAACGCCGGCAAGCCGCTGCTGATCATCGCTGAAGACATCGAAGGCGAAGCCCTCTCGACTCTCGTGATCAACAAGCTGCGTGGTACCTTCCGCTGCAGTGCAGTCAAAGCTCCCGGTTACGGTGACCGTCGTAAAGCCATGCTGCAGGATATCGCCATCATGGTTGGTGGTCAGGCCATCTTCGAAGACCTCGGAATTCAGCTGGAAAACCTGCAGCTGTCTGACCTGGGCGTCGCTAAGAAGGTGACCGTCGACAAAGACAATACCACCATCATCGAAGGTGGCGGAAAGCCAGGCGAAATCAAAGCCCGTATCGACCAGATTCGTCGCGAACTGGAAAACTCCACCAGCGACTACGACAAAGAAAAACTGGAAGAACGGATCGCCAAATTGTCCGGTGGTGTTGCCCAGATCAACGTGGGTGCCGCTACAGAAAGCGAAATGAAAGAAAAGAAAGCACGCGTCGAAGACGCTCTGCACGCCGTTCGGGCTGCTGTTGCTGAAGGGATCCTTCCCGGTGGTGGCGTCGCCCTGCTGCGAAGCTCTGCTGCCTGCAAACCAACCGGTCTGTCTGAAGAAGAAAAAGTGGGTTACGAAATCATTCTGCGTGCCTGCCGTGCACCACTGACTTCGATCGCCAACAATGCCGGCGACGATGGCAGCGTGGTTTGCGAAAAGGTTTCGGAGCTGGAAGGCAACATGGGCTACAATGCCGCGACTTCCAAGTACGAAGATCTGGTCAAAACCGGGATCATTGACCCGACCCGCGTGACCCGATCCGCTCTGCAGAATTCCGCCAGTGTTTCAACCCTGCTGCTGACCAGCGATGCTCTGATCGCTGAAAAAGGCAAGGATGACCATGGCGACGACGACCTGCACTAAACGCAGGTTACGTCCCGTTTTTTAATAGATGCGAAAGCACCCGACAGTCATTCTGTCGGGTGCTTTTATCATATCTGTCGCGACTGTGGTGGCTGAACGGTTGTGGAAGGCATCCGGCTTTCAGGCATCAGATTTCGTATTTTGCGGCTCAGAATGTTAGAATGTGCGCATTGCGGATGCGTTTCGATCATAGTACCATTTGCATCGTTCGCAGATTCCGTCGAATTCGTTTCTTTACTCCTTCATTTCCAGAAGATTGGTAGAATTTCGTGGCAAGAGAAAAAGTAGTTCTGGCATACAGTGGTGGTCTGGATACTTCCGTCGCCGTTAAGTGGATCAATGAAAAATACGACATGGACGTGATCACTTATACCTGTGATCTCGGCCAGGGTCGCGATGTGGACGGAGTCAAGGAAAAGGCGATCAAAACCGGTGCCGTGGAAGCCGTAGTCGAAGACGTAAGAAACATGTTTGTCGACTTCTTCGTCTGGCCTTCATTGATGGCTGGCACCATGTACGAAGGTAAGTACCCCCTGGCGACCGCTCTGGGCCGTCCGCTGATCGCCCACCGGATGGTGGAAGTCGCGAAAGAGCACGGGGCGACTGCTGTCGCGCATGGCTGTACCGGTAAAGGTAATGACCAGGTCCGCTTCGATGTCTCCTTCCAGACCCTGGCACCACAGCTGAAAATCATTGCCCCCGTTCGCGAGTGGAAATGGACACGCACCGAAGAGCTGCAGTACGCCAAAGAACATGGAATCGAAGTTGAAGCCACCAAGGAAAGCATTTTCAGTATCGACCAGAACCTCTGGGGACGCTCCGTGGAAGCGGGCGTGCTGGAAGATCCCTGGGTAGCTCCGCCGAAAGAAGCTTACAAGTGGACCGCGTCTCCCAATGATGCTCCCGATCAACCAGTAGAACTGGAGATCGAATTCGAGCAGGGACGTCCAATCGCCATCGATGGTAAGGAAATGGACGGTGCTGACCTGATCGCACACCTGAATAAAATTGGTGGCGAAAATGGTGTCGGTCGGATCGACCACGTTGAGAATCGTCTCGTTGGTATCAAGAGTCGTGAAATTTACGAAGCACCCGCTGCCGTGATTTTGCACAACGCACACCGTGAACTGGAATACCTGACACTCAGTCGGCAGTCACTGCGATTCAAAACGTTCGTCAGCCAGACTTGCAGCGATATTATTTACGATGGTCTCTGGTACAGCTCTTTCCATCAGGACCTGATGGGATTTGTTGAAAAGAACCAGCGGTTTGTTTCCGGAACAGTCCGCGTCTCGCTGTATAAAGGAAATCACACCGTAACCGGTCTGAAGAGCGAACACAGCCTTTACAGTCCCGAACTGGCAACCTACGAAGAAGGCGACCAGTTCCCGCACGAGACTGCCCTGGGCTTCATTCGTATTCACGGACTGGCACAACAGACACAAGCCCGCCAGCAGTTGTTGAAGGGGGAACCGAGCTCGAAACCGACCCGGATTATGCCCCCCAGTCAATCCGATAAATCCTGATCACACCCACCGGTAAATTTCCGTGGTTCAGTTGCGCAGCTTTGACTGTTGCAGCTGACTCCGGAACCCGGTCCCCCAGGCTGTTTTCAGGTTGACTTCAAACAGGATAGTCGCGTGATGGATCAAACGACTCAGCAAGGACGTACGATTGCGATCGGTGACATTCACGGTTGTGATGTTGCGCTGGGAACGATTCTGTACCATCTGGAGCTCAAGCGCGAAGATACCGTCGTCTGTCTGGGGGATGCTGTTGACCGTGGTCCCGGTACGAAGCATGTCATCGAAATGCTGCTGGATCTGAAGTCCACCTGTAAGCTCGTGATGCTCAAGGGGAATCACGAAGAGATGATGCTGGACGGACTGCACGGAGGACGCTGGGAGTCCACCTGGTTGCAGCATGGTGGAAAGGAAGCTTTGGATTCCTACGGGGGACGCTATGACCTCATCCCGGAAGAGCACCGGATTTTCATGGCTACCGCCCTCGATTACTACGAAACGGACACCGATATTTTCGTGCATGCCACAGCTGTGCCGGGAGTGCCGCTGGAAGATCTGACTCCACAGGAACTCCGCTGGGATCGACTCAAAGGGACCGAAGAGCCCGACCCCTCCGGACGACGGATTATCTGTGGGCATACCGCGCAAAAATCAGGTAAGCCGCTGGTCTTTGATGGCTGGGTCTGTCTCGATACAGCCGCCTATCGCGGCAACTATCTCACCGCGATTGACGTGAAGACAAACGAAATGTTTCAGGCTAAGCAGTCCGGAAAATACCGTGAAGGCAAAACCCTGGAACAGTATGTGGTGAAGTAATCCGCATTGGGAAACAACTCGCGGGGTCAGTCCGCAAGATGCATTACCACCATCTTTTCTTCGCTCATTTCATGAATGGCGTACTTGGGGCCTTCTTTACCGGTGCCGCTGTGTTTCAGGCCACCGTAAGGCATCGCATCGGCCCGCCACTGGCTGGACCAGTTGATGTGAATGTTACCGCTTTCTACCTGCCGGGCGAACTTCATGGCCCGATCAATATCCTGCGTAAAGATACCGGCCGACAGTCCGTAGGTGGTGTCATTGGCCAGCCGGACGGCTTCATCGATGTCATCGAAGTATGACAGAGCGACAGCGGGACCAAAGATTTCGTCTTTAACGACCTGCATTTCCGGCGTAGTGTCGTCCAGAATGGTGGGGGCATAAATGGCTCCCTGTCGCTGGCCCCCGGTAATCAGGCGTGCTCCCTGGCTGACGGCTTCGTTAACCCACTGCTCAACCCGGCTGGCATCCGATTCCCGGACCATGGGGCCGATTTTGGTGCCTTCTTCCAGTTGGTTGCCCGTCTGCAGCACATCAACTTTGGATTTCAGTAGATCGACGAAATCTGTTTTGACTTTGGAAGAAGTCAGAATCCGCTGTGCCGAGATACAGACCTGGCCTGCATTGGCATAGCCGGCCATCGTAATCGCGGTGGCAGCTTTTTCCAGATCGGCATCGTCCATGATAACCACGGGACTGTTGCTGCCCAGTTCCATTGTCACACGTTTCATACCGGCCATTTCACAGATTTTGGTTCCGACCTCATAGGAACCCGTGAAACTGATTTTGCGAATGCGGGTGTCGGTACAGATGGCGCGGCCGATTTCTCCCCCCGGGCCGGTGACGCAGGCGATAGCTTCGGGAGGCAGACCGGCTTCGAGCAGGATCTCCGTCAGCTTCAGTGCAGAGAGTGGTGTGTCGCTGGCGGGTTTGATCAGGATCGCATTCCCGGCGGCGATGGCAGGGCCGACTTTGTGGCAGACCAGGTTCAGTGGGAAGTTGAACGGAGTAATCGCAGCCACGATGCCGCAGGGAACTCGCAGGGTGAATCCGAGTTTGTTTTTTCCGCCCGCGTTGCCTTCCAGTGGAATCATTTCGCCTGTCATGCGCCGGGCTTCTTCTCCGGAGAGCCGAATCACATCAGCACTGCGGCTGGCTTCGACCTGGCCTTCACCCAGGATCTTTCCGACTTCCAGGCTGATGGTGCGGGCCAGATCGTCCTGACGTTCCAGCATCAGTTCCGCTGCTTTTTGTAAGATCACGCTGCGATCATAGGCCGTCATGGATTTCATGATCTGTGCCCCCCGCTCCAGCACACCTACGGCGTTCTGGATGTCCTCGCCGCTTCCCTGGGGAACTGTATCGATGACCGACTGGTCAAAGGGGTTCGTCACATTGATTGACTGTTTGGTATCCTGCCACTGGCCAGCGCAAAACATTTTCATCTTGATCGAAACCTTCCGGAACGGAGTAACTCTGGGGAACAAATGCGTCCTTCAAATTCAGAATAGACGTGCGGCAGGAATCTGACAAGCCAGCGAAAGAACCGATTTTGGTTTAGCAGGGGGAATTTGGCCTTAAGCTACTGTCAGTTAAGCGTTTAATGAGGCATGTTGCTGGTGAAATCTGATCTTGGCAGGATACGGATATTCTGCTAAAAAACGGCCCACATTTCATGGGACAGTCTCGTCTCCGAATTCACTTCTCTCCAGTCCTCGGTACTGACTCTGTTTCGCGCCAGTGACGCACTCTCCCAACCTTCAAGACCTTTTATCAGACGGAAATGATCATGGCCAATCTACGATCCATGGCGCCGTGGATGACATGTATTGTCGTCACGCTGCTGCTGAGTACGGGATGTGAAACCATGCCCGACTGGGACAGCGGTATGGCGAGTGGCACACATCGAGCAGAGAAGCGGGTCAGTAAAGCAGAGCATCAGCGGATGTTATTCCTCACCGATCGTGATCCTGATGCGTTGAACTGGATCTTGAAACACCGACTGCAATCCGGTATGTCACGCGCCAGCGTAGAGAAAGAACTCGGTGAAGAAGGGGAATTCCAGGAATCCTCCAAATGGTTGAAGGCCAGCGGTGGTTCATTCCGCACGACGGATGACGCGTACAAATGGGGACCGGATAAGACCGGTCGCAGCGTCTACCTGATGTTCCGGGACGACGTGCTGGTTAATTTCCATCCCGAAGATTTCAATCTGGATTAAACCACTGATTCAGATTCCTGGTTTCTATTGAATCTGAACCATTTCCTTTTCTTTTTCCCGGTTCAGACGCAACTGGCCGCAGGCGGCATCGATGTCGTCCCCTTTACGCTTGCGGACAGTGACATTCACGCCCCCCTTCGCCAGCGTCATAAAGAAGCGATCTACATCGGCCGTGGTGGGGTTCTGGTAGCCGGTCTCTTCCACACCGTTGGCTGGAATCAGATTCACGTGTGCATTGCGGTGTTTGAGCAGGCCTGCCAGCTCTCGGGCATGAGCCGGACTGTCATTGACGCCGGACAGCAGGATGTACTCAAAGGTCACTCGTCTGCCGGTGGTGACGTAATAGTAATCGGTGGCATCCAGGATTTTCTGAATCCCGATTTTATTGTTCGTGGGAACGATCTGATCGCGGAGGACATCGTTGGGGGCGTGCAGGGAAACGGCGAGGATGTATGATTTGTTGACATCCGCCAGTTCCCGGATTTTTACAGGAAGACCAACTGTAGAGACCGTAATCTTACGGGCGCCAATCCCCATGCCTCCCTTGTGATTTAATGTATCCAGGGCAGGAATCAGTGCCGAGAGATTGGCCAGCGGCTCGCCGATTCCCATGACCACAATGTTGGAGATGCGTTCGTCTTCATCGATCACGCGGTCCAGACGGAGAATCTGTTCCAGAATTTCGCCCATTGACAGATTGCGAGTCAGTCCCAGCAGTCCGCTGGCGCAGAAGACGCAACCCATAGCACAGCCGACCTGTGTACTGATACAGACGGTATTCCGCTTGGGCTCCCGCATCAGCACGCATTCGACGTGGTGTCCGTCTTCCAGTTCCAGGAGTAGCTTTTCCGTGCGGTCCTTTGCGGTCTGCTGTTTGACGATCGTAGTCGAAAACAGCCGGAAGTTCTCTTTCAGCAGTTCGCGAAACTTTTTGGAGATGTCGTGCATTTCGTCAAAATCGTTGACGCGTTTGGTAAAGATCCAGCGACGAATCTGGTCTGCACGATAAGAAGACGAACCGTGATCGATGCACCACTGGGCAAGTTGTTCCCGGGTGAGATCAGTAATCAGGGGGAGTCGACCTGCTTCAACAGGAGAAGCGGTGGACGGAACATTTTCGGAAGAAAGCATGGTTTCTGGCTCGAGCGTGCGTTCGCGGTCGGTCTGGACGCGGCGAATCGGTTTCGCAAATAACAAAAGTCGCGATTTTGCACCGGCACCGGAAAAGCAGGGCCGGGATACGTTGCTGTCATCATATCGGGGACCGGGGCAGATGACTACTATTTATCGGACCAGATTTCTAATTCTAGCCCGGTCTGAACACGTTTTTGCCAGATTTACGGTACATTCGTCTCTTCAGGAGGGGCTGGAAAGCTGACTACCGTCCCTTTTTTCCCTTTCTGGATATCCTGCTCCTCCTCGAATGTGCCCGGATCAAAGGAGAGGGCCGGGATTGGCGGAGGAGACTGGGGGATGCCCAGCTCAGGTACATCCAGCGTCGGAAGTTTCGACTTCGTCTCGGCCTGGAGAGTCTGCTCAACAGCGGGCTGCTGCGGACGAGGCTCGTCCTGCGACAGCCGTGGTGCATCGGTAACTGGTTGTGGTTTCTGTCTCACAATGCGTCGCCCGTCGTCAACGATGGCTTTGTCATTGAAGGCGATCCGCTGACCCTGAATTTCTGCACCAACAATCCGGTAGTGCTGGCCGGGAGGTGCTTTGAGTGTGTTCAGAGCATTACCGACGTCAATCTGTTTGCGATCCTGTGGGTTTGAAGCCAGCATCAGTTCCAGACTGGACCCGTCCGGATATTTCAATCGCAGTTTAGGTTGCGCACTAGCCAGGCCTGAGTTCGCAAACGGATTTCCAAATTCGGCGACCCGTTCAAAACGGGCATGAACTTCATTTTGTCCGGTGGCAAGCCGGGGTCGGGAATAGGTTTTGTTTGCCATCACCAGTTCCGCCTGAGACATGTGCAGGTGCCAGTTGCCGGTGGAAGCAATGACGATATCGTCTGCTCCAAAATGGAGCTGCGGATAGACGTAAAGTGAGGATTCAATCTGCGCAGTGGCAACCGGAGGCATTTTGTCTGCCCCCAGGAACATGGCACATTGAATCAATGTGGGGACCGGAACCGATTTCACGACCTTGGGCTGATTCAGTTGGGCCATCATTTTCTGCTTGTTATTTGTTTTGTAATAAAGCGAAAGCAGGGCGACCGAGCTTTGCCGGGTTTCCAGATCGACGTCCAGATTCCGCAGGATGGCTTCTTCCGCTTCATCCGCCTGCTGATGCTTCTGCAGGATCTGCGAACAGAGCAGGTTGGCTTCCCAGACTTCGCTGGAATAGGTTTGTGATTTCATCGCCATCTGTGCGGCACCCGGTTGTCCCAGGTAGTCGCGAATACTGGCCAGGTTGGCCGTGCCCGAAGCCAGCATATCATCTCGCCGGAAATAGCCTTCACCGATACTCGCCAGTTCGGTATAGGTCTGCGAGGCGGCGAACAGTTGCCCCTGAGCCTGCTGTGTACGGGCAACGTAATACCAGTACGGAGGGTAGTGGCTCATGAAGCGTTCCATGCGTTTCAGAATCCGCAAACGCACGCGCGGGTTCTGCTCCTGCATGGCTTCATCCAGCGCATCGAGATCCACATCCCGGATCAGCCATTGATCCGGAATCTTTTTCTCCTGAGCCAGTTTCCAGAAGGTGTCCAGGAAAAGGGTCGATTTGGAGATCACCGTCTCCATGCGCTGCTTATCGACTTTCCAGAGATCAAGGTCTTTCTGCGCCTGGACGTTCCGATAGTCCCACCAGCTGTTGGCACCCGTGCGGACGGCACTGCCAAACTGCAGTGTGAGTACATCGGTCGTGAGTGCCAGCGCGTTGATGGCCACTTTCTGGCGAGCCTGATAATTATGTTTGTTCTTGAAGTATTCGCGTTCCTGGTCCGCGATCTCAACCTGCGCGATTTCATCGAGCACTGATGAGTAGAGTTTGATGACTTTCTCATCGCCGATGCCGTTGAGGTTCAGGTTGTTGAGGATCTTTTCCCGTTCCTCATACATCACCTCTTTCGAGCCGGTTTTCCTGATGCGGTAGAATGCGGCGCGACAGTAGTTGAGCGCAATAGCGGTTTTGCTGGCCGTGGAGTCAGGTTCCCCTGATGTTTCTGCTGCGTGTGAGGAGTCCGAAACGGAAACGCAGAAAACAAAAGCCAGTATGATCAGAATTGTCGGTTTTTGAAAAAGAGTCGGCATGGGCTCTCCTTAACTGCCGATCAACGTCATTATTTTGGCAGGAATTGGGATTGGTTTTTGGATGCTTTGCACATCAATGCAGGAAATTAATTTCATCACTCTAAGCTTACCCTACGAAAGGCAGTCGTGTGGGCGCGTCCTGATTTTTTGTAGGTTTTTCGCCCCTGCAAAATGCTGTCAGGTCCGGTTGAGTAAACTGGGGTGACTTTGGTGTGTGGCTACCTCAGGAGCCTCTACCGTGCAAAAAAAATCCCCTGACTGCTGGAGCAATCAGGGGATTTGGAAATTTCAGATTGTTCGGGTTGCTGATTAAGCAACCTTTCTGACCTGTGATGTCTCTGAATAGAGGGTCGGGAAGTGAGGAGAAGACAGCCGACCCAGGCTTTCCGCAATTCCGCGAATCACAGTTTCCTGCTGAGTCGCTGTTAATTCAGAGAAAATAGGCAGAGCCAGGCATTCGCTGGTGATCAGTTCAGTGACGGGCAGGTCCCCTTCCTGGTATCCCAGATACTGGAAGCACTGTTGCAGATGCAGAGGACGTGGATAGTAAATCGCACAGCCAATCTGCTTTTCACGTAAGTCGTTCAGCACCTTGTCCCGCTGTCCGCCTTTGACACGGAGACTGTACTGATTGTAAACGTGACGACGGTCCGGCAGCACGGCAGGAGGTTCGATGCAATCAAGCAGCTGGTAGTGACGCAGCAGGGAATTGTACCGACGAGCATTTTCCTGTCGTTCGCTGGTCCACTGATCCAGGTGTTTCAGTTTGACCCGTAGAACGGCTGCCTGCAGGGCATCCAGACGACTGTTGATGCCAACTTCAGCATGCTGATAACCGCCCAGGTCTCCGTGAACCCGCAGGCGACGAATTCGAGTAGCGAGATCCGGGTCATCAGTGGTAACCAGTCCACCATCTCCGGCGCCCCCGAGATTCTTGGTTGGGAAGAAGCTGAAACAGCCTACGGTTCCCAGGACGCCAGCACGCCGGCCCCGGTATTCGGCTCCAATTGCCTGGGCTGCGTCTTCGATGACGGGAATCCCATTCCGGACGGCATTACGCCAGATCGGTTCCATGTCGGCACATTGTCCAAAAATATGGACAGGCATAATGGCTTTGGTGCGTTCGGTAATCTTTTCTTCGATGGACTCAGGGCAGAGATTGAAGCTCACGGGGTCGATATCGGCAAATACCGGAGTCGCACCCACGCGGGCAATCGAGCTGCCTGTTGCAAAGAAGGTAAACGGGCTGGTAATGACTTCATCGCCAGGGCCGATTTCCAGGGCCATCAGAGCCAGCAAGAGGGCATCGGTACCTGAAGCAACTCCGATGGCATTCCGGGAGTCGCAATATTCGGCAATATCACACTCAAATTCAGCGACTTCATCGCCGAGAACGAAAGACTGATTTTCAAACACATTCAGGACGGCATCCTGAACCTCAGTCTTGATTCTCTGATACTGGTCGACGAGATTGATAAAGGGGACAGGTGTGGGGGTGTTGTTTGTCATTCAGCGACTCCATTCGCTATGGAAAACCGGGGAGTTCCGTGCTCAAAAACAGGTAAGTTTGGATGTTTTGAGAGATTTGATGCGGCTTAATTTCGAGTAAGTCGCAGAGATTTCGATCAAACTGAGCGGTCTCCATCCTGGATTACTCAAGGGCGAATCGAAATTTCGTGCGTAGATTATGTCGAGAACCAGATTCTGTCAATATGTGTCAATCCGAAAAAACACAGGACTCAGGCTGGTCTCTGAAGAAAGAGTGCTAAGCAGATCATCAGGTCTTCTTTGTCGCCCTACCTTTGGCAAACAACGCATGATTATCAGGAAGATTGCCGATAGAAGAAACAGGGGCTGAGCCGGGCCGGGAATATGTAGTCTTGACACCTGATTTTCAGCGTTCTAGGATGAACTGTCCGTTTCTTTCCGAGGCGGGTTGATCAACTTGAGTTTTATCACAAATGACTGCCATTCAGACTCATCCACAGCGAGGTCTGATCGAGCGCGACTGGTAGTTTTTTGATTTTCGAAGTCTATAATACCATTAAACGCTTCGAGTAGATTAATCACATTTAAGAAGTGCAACGTCCAGAAAGGAAAACTCATGGCACACGTGGTTACAGAGGCTTGCTTCAACTGCAAATATACAGACTGTGTTGTGGTTTGCCCCGTAGAATGTTTCTACGAAGGGGAATCCATGGTCTACATCAATCCTGATGAGTGCATCGACTGTGAAGCTTGCGTGCCAGAATGTCCGGTAGAAGCGATTTTTCACGAGGACAATCTTCCTGATAAGTGGCAGGATTACATCCAGATCAATGCCGAAAAATCTCAGGAACTGCCCGTCATTACCGAAAAGAAAGAGCCCCTGGCTGATTCGTGATTCGATAAGACAGACTGAATACAACAAAAAACTCCCCATGATCAAACCTGGTCATGGGGAGTTTTTGCTTAGTCGATGACATTGAGTCGCTGTCCCAGTTCGCGCAGAATCTCAATATCGCTGTCGGGGCGCGTCGGGCTGTTTGGATGTGTCTGATTCGTTTTCACCCACCCGCGCAGGTGCAGAAACTGGGCCGCCGAATGCTTGTAAGCCGGCGAAGGGCTGCGGAAGGTGAAATAACCCAGATACTGCAGCAGGTCGTTCAATTCATAAAACGCCGGATCGCCTGCTTCCCAGAATGCATCCCGTTTGGCGAACAGGTCGGGGGCGAAAGTGCTTAGGCCGAGCAGGTAATCGCTGCCGTACTGGACCATATCGATCCCAAAATCATTTCCCGTGAATACTTTGAAATCGGGACGTTTCTGATCGCGGAGCTGCAGCCGCTCCCACTCCGGTTCGCGATGGAAGGATGAGTGTTTGGCACCGATACACTGCGGGATCTCCATCAGGGCGGCATACGTATCGAGATCGTAGACCGAACCGAAGGGAGCCAGGTCACGGGTTAGTTCAAACCCGATGAAGCGGTCTGTGTTGGCGGCAATTGTTCGGTAAGATTCGATAATCTGTTCCGGAGTCTGTTCTACCAGACCAAAGGACTGGAAAATGACCGGCGTCCCCCCATACTCCTGGATCAGGTCAATCTTGTGCTGGTAGCCATCAGCATCGAAGGCCGCCCCGGTCTGATCGCCGACAAACGCACCCGCGACAAAGGAGCCCCCGTTGAGAGTCTCACGGGCGATTTTCAGAACTTCGATGAAGGTGGGTTCATCGATGAGATTCACATAACCGGTGTCCATATTCACGGCGGGGATGATTCCCAGATCAGCCGTACGGGCGACATGAGCGCTCAGCGACTCACGGTCAATTTCACCCGACTCCAGATAGGGGAGCAGGACAGCGGAAATCCCGGTCAGTTTTCGACGGGGTTTGATCATTTTAACGGGATCATATGTGGCCGCGGGGGCTGCTTCTGGCATTTGGTTCGTCCTTGCTATATATTGACATTCGAATTACTGATTTTCAGTGTTTCATGCTCCCGCCAGAATACCAGATCGGCGCTCAATCTTGGAGGCAATCATGAGTTTTCGCTGTCGAGTTTCTTTCGCTTTACTGTTGATGGCCTGTTTTTCTCCCCTGTTCGGCAGCAGTCTTAATGCAGCCACGAAAGAAAAAACCAATATTCTGTTCCTGTTCACGGACGATCAACGGGCGGACACGATACATGCACTGGGCAACCCTCTGATCAAGACTCCCCATCTCGACCAACTGGTGCGCAGCGGGTTTGTCTTTAACAACGCCTACTGTCTGGGCAGCAACTCAGGGGCGGTTTGTGTCTGCAGTCGGAATATGCTGCTCAGTGGTCGTACTTACTTTCGCTGGACCGGCCGCTACGCCTCGGCTGACAAACCGAATTTCCCTGATTCCATGAAAGACGCCGGGTATTACACCTACCATCACGGCAAACAGGGCAATACTGCGGCATTGATTCACAAAAAATTCGATACGACGAAATATGTGAATGATCAACAGGCCCGTCTGCTGGGACAGCCCGGTCAGGAGATCGTGAACGATGCGATCCAGTTTCTGAAGACACGGAAAGAAGATCAGCCGTTCTTCATGTACCTGGCATTCGCCTGTCCGCATGATCCGCGAGTGGCAGACCAGGAATACATGGACCTCTATCAGCGCGAATCTATCCCTCTGCCGGCAAACTACCTCCCCCTGCATCCCTTCAATAATGGAGAGCAGGTCGTCCGGGATGAACTGCTGGCTGGCTTTCCTCGCACTAAATCAGAAATCCGAAAACACCTCCACGATTACTACGCAGACATTACTGGTCTGGATGGACACATCGGACGACTGTTGACTGCACTCAAAGAGAGCGGGGAGTATGACAACACCATCATTATCTTCTCGTCCGATCATGGTCTGGCGGTAGGCAGTCACGGCCTGATGGGGAAACAGAGTCTGTACGAACACAGTATGAAATCTCCCCTGATTTTCAGTGGTCCCGGCATCCCGCAGGGGCAGAGCGACGCGCTGGTCTACTTGTATGACATTTTTCCGACGGTCTGTGAAATGGTCGGGACCCAGGTACCGCAGGGACTGGATTCCCAAAGTATGTGGCCTGTGATCACAGGTGAGCAGAAGCAGACTCGAGAAACGTTATGCACCGCTTACAAAGACGTGCAGCGCTCGGCCCGCGACGGTCGCTGGAAGCTGATTACCTATCCGCAGATTAACAAAACACAGCTCTTCGATTTGCAGGACGATCCGGCAGAAACCCGTAACTTGTTCGGCAATCCCGATTACCAGCAGCAGGCAGACCATCTGCTGACGGCTTTGAAAACCTGGCAGAAAGAGGTGGGAGATACCGACGCACTTTCTTCCACCCATCCACAGGATCCGACTTTCAAGGCACCGACAGCCGAGGAGCTCAAGGAACTACAGCAGCGCTGGCAGCCCAAAAAGAAGAAAAAGCATGCAGTCAACACGGGAGATAAGTAATGTCACATGAGGAACGTCCCCCGATCCGACTGGATCAGTTTCTGAAACAGCAAGGCGCTGTCGGCACCGGTGGACATGCCAAGGTTGTCATCCAGGCAGGTGAAGTGACTGTGAACGGCGTTGTAGAAACACGGCGTCGTAAACAGCTTGCACCGGGAGATGTCGTCGCGTATGCCGGCGAGCAGTGGCGTGTAGAAGTCACTCAGTAGAGTTAGTCATCTCACTTTACTGCTGCGAATGCTGAAAAAGCCTCCGATGAGAATAACGCCGACCATCAGTTTCAGGTATTCGGCGGTAGTTGCAGTCCGCCAGGCGTCAAGTAGATAATCCAGCCAGCCATCAATCCAGAGTTCCATAAGAGGTTCCCCCGTTCCTGGCCCGCAACGAATTGAGATATGAATAGTCTACCCTCTGCAGCGGCGCATGCCGGAATGAAACCCGGTGGAGACATGCAGGGCGGTTGATGGTTGCTTTTCAGAAACGGGGAACCAGCTTCAGTGCTTCGATTTTTTTTGCTGCTTCTAACAGTCCGTGCTCCTGGGGGGCGAGGACATTGAGCTGAGCACAGGTCTCTTCAGCTTCCGCTGTGAGGGTAAAGAGCAGCTGATACTTAAGAAGTAACTTGAGAATTTCCAACTGCTTGGGAAACACAGTATTCACGCGTTCCATTAAGGCCAGTGATTTTCCCGGTACGCCAAAGTCTTCATATTCCTGAGCGAGTTGCAGGATCTCTTCCTTAAGCGGAACGTCAATATGTCCCGTTTTATCAACAGGATATTTTCTCGGATTATTTAAGAATTTTTCGACTCGAGCCTCGCGCTGAATCATCCCCAGCAGCGTTTGTGCTTCACCTTTTTCCGTTGTTGGGGCTGTTTTCAGAGCGAGCTCTAACTGCTCGGTTGCTTCAGCCGCTCGGCCCTGAGCCAGGTAGACTTTCGCCAGCAGAGTCTGCATTTTTGACTGGGTTTCTGAATCAAGAGATTCTCTCTTCAGAGCCTGATTTAACTCCGTTTCCGCTTTATCGATCTGCGAGTATTCCCACCAGGTTCGCGCGAGCTGCAGCGATTTCTTCGCTGCTTTAAGATTTGCTTCCTCCGGTGTGAGTTCTTGCTGATTAGCGATATATTTATGTGACAACTCAATTCCCCGGATCAGGTCACCGCGCATCATTTTCTGACCGGGCATACCCAGGGCAAACTGGAATTCCTGAATCGCCTTCGGATATTGTTCTGTCTTAAAATAGCACCAGCCCAGCAGAGAGGTGAGTTTCACATCTTTAACCTGCTGCCCTTGAAGCTGTTTGATGAATCCGATCAATTCTTCATAGTCTTCATTTTTGAACATCTCTTGCGCCAGAGCTGTCTGAAAGGTCGAGCGGTGAGGGAACTGTTTATAGGCCTGTCGAGCGATCTCCAGTGATTCACCGGCTTGCCAGTATTTCTGGCGAATGGTGCCACTCCGGTTAGGTTCGACTTTGAGAATCAAGACGCCTTGCTCGTCGTAGACAGGGTTGAATCGGTAGACCAGATCCTGGTCGAGCAGGTACCACGGGAAGGCGGAAACGATCTCTTTGTCGTACGATGTCAGATAGCGTGCAGAGAACTTCTGAATACTTTCATGCAACTTGTCAGGACTGACGAGTTCAAAAAAAGCCAGCATTTCAAAACGATGAGCCGTTGTGGCAATGGCTGCCTGACGGGTGATGATCCGGTCTGAGGGTTCTGAGTTCTGCTTGAGCCAGGCTCCCGCTTTCGTCCAGTTACTGAATCCGTTGGAGGGCAGTTCTTCGTCATATAACTGATCTGGTTGCCAGACCATCTTCAGATTGGCGTGGACCAGTTGCGTGTCAGTCCAGCAGAGACAACCGACAAAGAGAAACAAAACAAGCGCAGACCCACCTGCAAATATTTTACCGGTGACAGGACGGGCAACCTGAATGTGCCGTTTCAGGGCTGCCCAACCTGAAGGAACAAATGCGAGAACGACAGGCACCAGAGGCAGCATAAAGCGTTCCTGCATCCAGGGCCAGAGGGAGAGGATGCCCACGCTGAACACCAGATAGCCCAAGGCAACAGTTCCGCCACGATTTCGGCGATAAAGCATCCCATAGCAGGCGACAGCAATAACTCCTGCTGTCATCAGATAGTACAGCCAGGTTGGTCCCGGCAAGGTGATGATTTCATCAAGAACCATGCCACTGTAGATCGGTCGCATGCCTGGCATATTGGGAAACAGTTGTTGTCCAAAATTCTCAAAGTGAGCACTCAAGCGTTCCCACATGCGAAACGCTGTGCCGATGACTCCCTGCGATCTGATTTCGTTGACGGCGATACTGGCGTAACCACTTTTCCCCAGTGCCGCATTACGTAACATCCACAGTCCGGAGGCAGCTATTGAGCAGGCCACTCCCACCAGCCAGGGCCAACGCGATTTTCGGACCACTGCCCAGCAGGCGACAGCCAGTACCATGGCGATCCCGATCGTGCGGAGAAAGGGGAGGAAGACCAGTAATGCAGTGATTAGAAACAGATCCCGTTTGCGCGGTTGTTCTGGTCTGACGGCAATCAGATAGAGAATCCCCAGAGTGCAGGCTGTGAAAGGGATTTCACTCATGATGAGCGTCGAGTAGAAGAGCGTGAATGGATTGACTGCAAACAGAAATGTGATCAGCAGGGCGCCGTTATTAAGGTGCTTATCAGACAGGTCTTCTGGTTCTTCTGACTGACTGAGACGCACGATGTAATAGTACATTAAAGCCAGTAGGAGCAGAGTGGTGAGCAGAACGGTGGCTTTGGCGGCAATGGCATCGTAAGGCGCGATCCAGGCCGCGGGCATGAGCAGGACCGACATACCCGGGGGGCGGTGCGCATAGAGAGGGGCTCCCGGAGTATCAATCTCCCGGTAACCGTCGCCGTTAACGAGGGAACGGGCCATGATCACGTAACGGGCACTGTCGGGGCTGAAAAAATATTGCCGGTTCCAGCGTGCGATGGCCAGTCCGGAAAAGAGGAACAGCAAAAGACAGATACTGATTGGACGAGATCGTATGACACTGGTCATGGAGTTCTATCACTCGATCGAAGTAGGTGAAGAAGAAAAACTGCAGTCATCTCATGAGAATTGCAAATGTCGTACCCTTGTGGTTGAAGCCTCAGATGCAAACCTCGGTTCACTACTTCAGATGACTGAGTGCAGGATCTTATCGGTTAGAATGATTCTGTCGGCAGAAATTCCTGTCATCAGGAATTTCTGCTTGAATACGGGCTTCACGGTAATGTTGCCAGAAATCAACCATGTTGTTTTTGGGAAACAGAGAATCAGGGGTTTCCCTGTTGTCCTGCCGTTGCAATTTGACGGCGATTGTTTCACAATTCGAGGCGCGCAGCGCGGCGCCGTTATAATCCCAGGTGAACGGATTCAGAGGAACAGTCCGCTCAACTCGTTTTTAGAAGTCAGGTGAATCATCATGGATGACAACAGTTTTCTTGCCCTGAAAGAATCATTACAGACCATTGAAGAGACGGATCAGTTATTTTCATTTCTTGAGTCTCAGCAGACGTTCTCGTTCCCTGCTCTGGAGAACGGTTTGTTTCCCGCAGCCATCGCTCATGAATCGACGGGATATCAGAGCATCTGGGTCCGGGATAATATCCATGTCGCTCATGCATTGAATGCCGTGGGGAAAACGGAACCAGCAAGTAAAGCAGTCGCCACGCTGACAGAGTATTTTCTCAAGCATCGAGATCGTTTTGATAAGATCATTTCGGGGGAAGCAAATCCGAAAGAAGTGATGCAGCGGCCGCATATCCGTTTTGACGGAAACACGCTGGGTGAAATCGATGAAAAATGGGCTCATGCTCAGAACGACGCACTGGGATACTTTGTCTGGTTGTACTGTCGGATGCTGGAGCAGGGACACCTGACGGCGTCCGCTCAATCTCTCGAACTGCTGGCGGCGTTCGTGCGCTATTTCGAAGCCATCCGTTTCTGGGAAGATGCAGACAGCGGCCACTGGGAAGAAGCACGCAAGATCGAAGCCTCCAGCATTGGTACTGTGGTCAGCGGGCTGATCGCTCTGAAGGAATATCTGAATTGCAGCGATAACTGGGATGACTTGCAGCACCAGCAGACTCTGGTGACACCCGAGATGCTGGACTCTCTCATTGCACAGGGGCAGACGACACTTGAAGAGATTCTGCCTGCCGAATGCATACAGGCTGACTCTCTGCTGGCCCGAAAATATGACGGGGCGCTGCTGTTCCTGATCTTTCCCCTGGGGCTGGTCAAAGGAGAACTGGCAGACACGATTCTGGAAGATGTCAGAACGCACCTGATGGGGGATTACGGAATCCGACGCTATCTGGGAGACTCTTACTGGTGTGCTGATTACAAAGAAGTCTTCAGCGAGGATGACCGCACGAGTGACTTCAGTGATGATCAGGCCAGCCGGGATCAATATCTGAAACCGGGTCAGGAAGCCCAGTGGTGCATTTTCGATTCCATCATGTCGGTGATTTACGGCCAGCGATTTCTGGAATCAAGACAGGACGCTGATCTCGAAAAGCAGCGTTTTCACCTCGATCGCGCTTTGAATCAGTTGACGACATCTGAGTGTCCCTTTGGTCCATATCGTTGTCCTGAGTCGTATTTTCTGGAAAAAGGAAAGTACGTTCCCAATGATATTACGCCACTGTTATGGACGCAGGGAAATCTGATGATGGCCCTGCATCAGTGGAAACAGACTTTAAAAGCACAGCAGTAAGTAATACAGCTCAAGTTGCTGACAGGGGATTAAACCTCTGTCAGCAACTGTTTGATTAAGCGTGTGTAAGCCTGCTGGTCGTCTGCATCCAGTGCTGCTGCAGCCTGTTTCAAAAGTTCGATCTGGCGTGATGTGACTGGAAGAGCCGTCTCCTGGTCGGGGACTTCGGGAATCAGTTGTTCCACCAGTTTCTGCAGAAACTCATCGAGCCCCGCTTTTGTGACTGAAGAAATTCGAATCGCCTGTGGGGGAAGTGGTGCGCCCCAGCATTCGGGGAGGTCGGCTTTATGAGCCACGATCAGCGACTCGGGCCATTGAGTGAGCAGTCGGTGATCGTCTGGATGCGCAGGTTGGCTGATATCGATCAGAATGACGCGGGCATCCGCGGCGTTCAGGATCTGCTCGGCGCGTTGGATTCCAGCTGCCTCCAGCTGTTCTGCTTCTGCCCGAATTCCTGCGGTATCAGAAAACTGGAACGGCCAGCCGTAGAGCGCCGTGGTCGCTGTCAGCACATCACGGGTCGTTCCCGCTTCGTTAAAAACAATGGACCGTTCATAACCCAGGATCGCATTAATCAGACTGGATTTTCCGACATTCGGTCGACCGGCGAGTACGACATTCCAGGGACGGGTCAGGTGTTGTCCCAATTCTTTCCAGCGCAGCAGATCCTGAATCTGAGATTTCAGATGTTCTGAATCGAACGAGCTCTGTTCCTCGGGCAGAAGTGAGGCGAAAGCGGATCGTAGTAAGCCTTGCGATTGACACAGGAGAATTTCTGCTGTTCGAAACGTAGTGGCTGCCGTCAATGCTTCCTGGATTTCAAGCTCCAGGCCTGTCGCTTTCCGGCTGGCCAATGCCTGCCAGGTAAGAACGTCACAGCCCTGGGCCTCTAAATCATTCAGGATTCGATTCACCGCCGCCATGCCTCCATGACAGTGAATGTCAACGGTTTCAAAATCAATACGACAGAGAACCAGGTCTTCGGTATTAGAGGTTCCCCAGTATCCATAGACAATCTGGTTCACAGCCTGTTCGATCAGTGGTTTCTGATTGACGGCGTGAAAACAGGGATTTACCAGCGCATTCAGTGCAGCGGTTCCTCCCTGAACGCGAATCGTAGCGACAGCTCCTCTTCCGCGGGGGGTAAGGAGAGCGGCCTGGCAGGTTTGTTGAAACTGTTTTGGGGAATGCGTGGTCATGCTGGTTTATTGAATCCCGCGAATCTGTTGTGCGACCAGTGCCAGCCCCTGCAGTGACAGGAGAGGTTCAAAGTGAGCCGATTCATCCAGGTGCGGAGCGAGCAGGGCTGAGCCGCCCCCGGTGAGCAGCACCAGTGGAGTTTCCCCCGATGTGGATTCCGCAAGTATCTGATTTGTGTGCTGAGTGATGAGTTCACGGACCGCACCGAGCTGCCCCCAGAACAGACCGCTGCGAATAGCATCTGTCGTGTTTTTGCCGAGTACCACGGGTTCAATTTGACGCAGATCCTCGACCGGAATCAGAGGGAGCAGGGCGGTATAGTCGTGTAATGATTTCGCGGAAAGTTCAAAGCCGGGTAAAATCGCTCCCCCGGCAAAGCAACCTTCGGTGCTCACAACATCGATCGTGGTGGCGGTCCCGGTATCGACGATGATCGCAGCCTGCGATGTCGATTTTAAACGGTTGGCGGCGACAGCGTTGAACAATCGGTCGATGCCCACTTTACGGGGTTCATCGACGGCAATCTCCAGAGGGAACTCGTCTGTATTCAGAACCTCCAGCGGATCGGGGAGGATAGATTCGGGCCAGTCATTGAGGACCCGTTTGATGCCATGCGGATTGGAACCCGCGACCGAACTCAGACATGGAGTATCAGTGGGTTCGAGCCAGTCAGCGATCTGATCCCAGGGGAGAGGATCCTCAACCAGAATTGAGAGCGCATGTTCGACCAACGGAAGCTGATGAGAGGCTCCCAATGGGAGCTCCGTCTTGAGCAGCACAAACTTGATGCGACTGTTGCCGACATCAATCACCAGTTGTCTTAAAAGTTGCGACATGCGTGGCTTCTTTGTATATCCGGTTTAAAACAGGGTCCGATCCTGATCGTCTTCGTCTTTACTGGAACTGCTCTTTCGTTTGCCTGTTTTTTTCGCAGGGCCTTTGGTATCGACCGAAGCCGTGGAGTCAAATTCTTCCAGCACCGGATTGCCGTCTTCGTCAACGCAGGTCAGAATTTCAATTTTCTGCTCGGCAGTTTCAAGTCGCTGGTAACAGGAACGCAGCAGTTTTACACCACGCTCAAACTGTTCCATCGATTCTTCCAGACCGGCAGTGCCTGACTCTAGTGTGCTCACAATTTCCTGCAGCTCGGTCAGGGATTCTTCGAACAGAGGTTCTTCTGTTTGTTCTTTCGTACTTTTTTTCTTGGCCATGTGATCAGATCTTTATGCAAATAATGGTTTTCGATATTCAACAGGATTCAGGAAGCTTCTTCCGAATCTGGGTGTAACTCCTGAACCTGGCTGGTGATGCTCCCGTCAGAAACTTTCGTGGTGATCGTGTCTCCCGGTTGCAGTTGATCGACTGATTTGACGATTTCCGGCGTCGACGCTTTCGATTCTGCTCCGCGACGTGTGATACTATATCCGCGGCTTAGAACTTTCAGGGGACTGAGTGCTTCCAGTGATGAGGCCAGATGTCGGGTCTCGGACTGCAGTCGGCTGACCAGTTCGCGGGTACTGCGTTTCAGACGCCGGTCCAGTTCATCCAGCTGGGAAGCCCGATTGTGAATCAGGTCCATAGGTCGTGTCAGCGCGGGACGCCCCGCGAGGGAATCCAGTTGCAGGCGAATCTGTCGGGCACGCTGCTTCAGGTTGGTCGCGAGTTGACCTCTCCAGTGAGAGAGCGTCGCCAGGACATCGGTTTGCAGGGGAACAGCCAGCTCGGCGGCTTCACTGGGAGTCAGGGCGCGGCGGTCAGCTACCAGGTCGGCGATGCTGATGTCAATTTCATGACCGACGGCACTGATAATGGGAATCGGACAGTCGAAGATGGCGCGGGCGACCACCTCTTCGTTGAAGGCCCAGAGATCTTCCAGGCTGCCCCCTCCACGTCCGGTAATGATGGTGTCGACCCCTGGAAGTTGAGCAGCGACTTCGATCCCGGCAGCGATCTGTTCAGCAGCTCCATCTCCCTGCACCGCCACCGGGACGATGACAATGTCAGCGGCCTGCCAGCGGCGGGTGATAACCTGCAGCATATCGCGAACTGCGGCGCTGGTGGGACTGGTTACCAGTGCAATCTTCCGGGGGAAGCGGGGGATCGGCTGTTTGTGTTCCGGATTGAAGAGGCCCTCAGCGGCCAGTTTTTCCTGCATCTGTCGAAACGCGAGTTCCAGCGCGCCGACCCCCTGTGGAAGTAACTGTTCGATGTTGAGCTGGTAAGTGCCGCGTGCCTGATAAAGTTCAATCGGACCAGCGGCTACCACTTCCATGCCGTCCTCAATCTGAAACTTGAGTCGGGACGCAGTTCGTTTCCAGATGACTGCACGCAGCTGAGCGTTGTCATCTTTGAGGGTCAGATAGATGTGCCCGGAACGGGCCACCGTGCAGTTGGAAATTTCACCAATCACCCAGGTGTACGGGAAGTTGGCTTCAATCAGATTTTTAATCTGTCGAGTGGTTTCGGTCACCGACAGAATTTCAGGTTCCAGAAGAGACATACAAATGCTTTATCGGGTTAAAATTCAATGGCGATCAGGGAAGGATTGTCGTGAGGTAATCGATTCCCCGCCGACAGTCCTCTATCCGCTGGTCGCCCTGCGTGCGATCCACGGCGAGCCAGCCCTGATAAGCGGTTTCCCAGACCAGAGGCAGGAACTGGTCCCACATGACCATACCCCTGCCCAGAGGAACTTCCTGGCCGTCGGTATCCATTTCACGAACGGCATCACGCAGACGGTAGGCGCGAATCCAGGGATGTAGTTCACGGATTGTTTTTTCCGGATTATGGTTATTGAGGACCATGTCGGCTGGGTCGAGTTCGATACCCAGGAAGCCGGCGTTGACCCGGGAGACCAGATCACGCATGACGGCAGGGGAATTCTTTCCACAAGCGATACAGAGTTCGGTACCAATATGATTCGAAAAGCGCACAAGATCGTTGAGTACTTCACAGATAAGAGTAAAGTTCCCTCCGTCATCTGTCTGAATGAGCCCCGGATGAATAATCAGGGAAGGTGCCTGCAACCGCCAGGCGAATTCCAGGGCTGCGCGGATTTGTGACACTCTCTGGTCCAGGAATTCCGGGTCGACCAGGGCGCCCCGGGCAGGCATCCTGAATGAAGCGAGGCTGAGATTGAACTCTTCCAGCAGTTTACGAAACTGACGGTCTCCAGAAGCCCCGAAAGAGGATGGAGTGACTTCCTGTTGTACATCAAGTTGAATCCCGCGGGCTCCGATGCGGGCAGCTGTCTTGATAGCATTCCTGATCGGCATGCCGAAGCAGCGGGTGGCAACGGCGAGTTTCAGACGAGACATGTTCTACCTTAAACAAAACGCGAAACGGGTATTTTAACTGAGTCGGATAAACGCAGCAATTCGTGCGACAGGCAAAGTTTATCTAACCGGATGTGAAAAGAGAATGATCTCCCGGCGTTCAGGGAACCGGATTGAAAAAACAGGATTCCCAGCCGGGTTCCCCATAGAGAATCCCTCAAAAAATGGTCGATTATGAGAGAGAGCCTCGAATTCACCCGGGAATTTCCATGATACTGTCATCGCTTCTCACCTGCTACCTTGCGTTGCTGACCGGTTTACCCGTAGAGGGTAATCTCGTGGAAGATACGCTCCCCATTCTGTCATACTCATTTGAGACGGACCAGGACCGGGATTTCGATGACATGCCGGATGACTGGTCGCGGCGAAAAGGGCCGGGATATCCCCAGTATGTGCAAGTCAGCATCGACCGAAATCAGGGACGCACTGGATCTCAGAGTCTGCATATCGGCGTGAACGGGGGCCACGCCACGATCTATTCACCGCCACAGAAAATCGATGGGGATCATGCGTACGTCTTTCGCGGGTATATAAAAACTCAGCGACTCAAATACGATGCAGCCATGGTCTCGATCTCATTTCTGGATCATAAGCGACAACGGGTTCAACATTTTGTGAGCCGACCTGTGACAGGGACCCACCAGGATTGGGTGGAAGTAACGCTGGGGCCGTTGACTCCAGATCCCAATGTGCGATTTATCGTGATTGGCTGTCATGTCGCTCATAACAACCTGAAAGATATCTCTGGTGACATCTGGTTCGATGATTTGTGGGTCGGCAGTCTGCCACAGCTGGATATCCTGAATAACTATCATCGCCATTTTGTCGATCACGATGCGGAAATCCGGGTGAGCAGCCGGATCAGTGGTTTAAACCCCAAGAACAAATATCGCCTCGACCTGGAGCTGATTGACAGCTCAAACCGGAAAATTGCGAGTTCAGCGTTGGATCTGGTCACCGATCCCGATGATGTCAAGGGGGCACCCAACAGCAGGTTGCTCGATGGGAATAATCATACCGAGGTCTGGCGTCTGAAACCGATGGAGTATGGCTTCTATGAAGTCCGTTCCAAACTGGTTCGGGACGAAAAAGCCATTCTGGAAAAGAAAACTTCCTTTGCTGTGATTGATCTGGTGAATTCCCGTCCCCAGGGGGAGTTCGGTTGGGTGATTTCTGAAGAACACGACCAGTTGCCTGTTTCTGAGTTGCCTGATATCGCAGCGCAAGCAGGAATCAACTGGATCAAGTTTCCGCTCTGGAATGTTATGGCGTCGACTGACATTCACCATTCCAGTCGGATCGCGGAGATGCTCGACCAGTGTTCCAATCAAGGTATTACTCCCGTTGGGTTGTTAAATCATCCACCTCGGGATTTACGCTCGCAGTTCGCCAAAGACTGGCAGGGGGTCAGCGGAATATTTACGATGCCCGCCAGTTTCTGGTCCCCTTCACTCGAAGAGGTCTTTGCGCGATACACTTCTTTAGTCAATTACTGGCAGCTGGGGGGAGATGAAGACAAAAGCTTTATCGGAATGCAAAATCTGTCCGAGACGTTGAAGAATGTCAAATCGCAACTGGATCTGATCGGTCGGGATACGCATGTCGGCATTCACTGGGACTGGAAAACGCCGCTGCCTGAGAATCATATGACACACAGCTTTGTCGCGATCAATAATGAGGAGCGTCTCAATGCGGCGGAACTGGCAGTAGAGCTACAGAAGGTGAAGCTGGGATCTGGTATGGGGCCGCACTGGGTTACGCTTACGCCTCTGCCGAAAACCGGTTACGAACCTGAGGAACGGGCCATTGATCTGGTCAAACGAATGGTGACCGCGAAATACATGGGCGCGGATGCAATATTTGCTTCGTCTGTGTTTGATGAGCAGCATGGTTTGCTTAATCAGAATGGCTCTCCCACGTTGTTATTTCTCCCCTGGCGAACAGTGTCGCTGGCATTACAGGGAGCGAAGTATATCGGCAGTTTCAACATGCCCAATAAGAGTTCGAATTTCGTATTCGCACGAGACCAGGAAGCGATCGCGGTCGTCTGGAATGAGGAGCCCACGGAAGAGGAAATCTATCTGGGGGAGAACGCTTATGCCACCGATGTCTGGGGGAAACGGATTTCGCTGGAGCGGGATGAGACGACCCGCCGCCATAAGCTGCTGGTGACCCGTTCTCCGATTGTCCTGCGCAAATGCAATCAGCAGGTCGCTTACTGGAGGCTGGCTGCTCAGTTTGAGAAAGGGAAGTCTAAGAGTGAATATGGCGGGCATGCAGATGCGGTTCTGGGAAAGAATACTTTCGCTCAGAGTGTGCAGGGCAAGGCAGTGTTGAATGTCCCCAAAGGCTGGGAAGTCGAACCGCGAGAGTGGACGTTTAATGCCGGCACCGGCGAAAATTTCCGCCTGGAGACATTCATGACACTCCCCACGAATGCGAGCCTGGGGAAGAAAGATGTGTCGATTGACTTTGATATTTTTGCCGAGCGAAAATATTCAATTCGCGTACATCGCCCTTATCATGTCGGGCTGGGAGATATCGTGATCAAGGTCACGGATCGAAAACTCGAGGGGAATGTTCTGGAGATCGAACAGATCATCGTGAATAATACCTCACCACTGGAAACACTGCAGTTCCGTTGTAGTCTGTTCATTCCCAGCATGAAGCGGATGCAGCGTTTTATTACCGAGCTCAAAAACGGACAGGACCGGAAGCTGTATTACCTGCCGAATGCGGATCGGCTCAAAGGGAAAGAACTCTGGATTCGGGCAGAGCAGGTGAATGGCCGCCGAATTCTGAACTACCGCTGGACGGTGGGAGAGAACTGGGAAGCACAGGAACCGGTGACCCGGAAAGCGAATAAACGTCAGACCACATCGGTACGTTAAAAGGCCGGTTCAGGCAGCTTCGAGGTCTTCGTCTTCTGAATCTTCATCCTCAAAGTCTTCGAAAGAATCAGACTCTTCGACCTCGGAAATTTCTTCTGTCTGCTCTTCGGCATCAGTCGAGAGTTCAGCGACTTCTTCGGACTCACTGGTGTCTTCCGTTTCATCCTCGGTCTCTTCGATCGCAGCTTTCACCGGCTCCTCAGGCGCAGGGCGGAGCATGTCGGCCATGGGGAGATCTTCCAGGTTTTTCAAGCCGAAGATTTCCAGAAACTTGCGTGTGGTTTCATACAGGAAAGGACGGCCGAGTGAGTCGTCTTTACCGCCGATGCGAACCAGGCCGCGATCCATCAACTGCTTCAACATTTCGGCACTCTGGACGCCACGAACCGATTCAATGTCCGCACGGGTAATGGGCTGGCGATAAACGACGATCGCCAGTGTTTCCATGGCGGGTGGGGAGAGTTTGAGAGCCGCCTGTCGCTGATGAAGTTTGTTGAGCCAGAACGAGAACTGGGGATGCGTCATCATGCGGTAACCGGTGGCGACTCGCTTGATGTGAAACGCAGACTGGCTGGCCGCCAGTGCGTCATTGAGCTGGTCGATGAGCTCTTTGGCTTCCTTGGCATTGGCCAGGGTGGCCAGTTGAGCAATCTTTCTTGTAGAGAGCGCACCATCTGCCACAAAGAGTACTGCTTCCACTTTTGCCATTTTCAGACTGCGGCGTGTATCCACTTCCTGATCAGTCGCAAACAGCAGACTGCTGGATTGCTCAGACCGTGTCTGAAAATTCCAGAGAAATCCGCGCGCTGGAATTTGTTGAAAAACGGAATCGGCCAGCGATGTGTTTTTGGGGGTTACGAGGCCGCAGGCGTGATGGTGAGATGCTGGTCCGGGAAACATATGAAGCTTATCGCACCGTGAAGTTTTGAGAGTAAGTGGCTACCTTCTGGCTGATTTCATCTTCCACAGTCAGTTTCATGATGTGAGGCCCGAGCGAAATATTGCGGGGGATCTCAAATTTATAACTGTGGAAGTAATCCTTACGTACATTGCGGCAGAGATCCTCGGTAGTATCGAAGGGGATCTCTGCTACAAGATCACCGTTGGTACCCGCTTTGAAGATCTGGATCTTTGACTTTAACAGTGTACGGTACATGCCGTCTGCGGTCAGTTCGCTCGTAAAGTTTTCAATTTCTGAATAAACCAGTACGGGACGACCGGGCGTGTATTCATCACGTTCGAAGCGTTCGTAACTTCCAAAACTGCTGATCTTGTGGCAGAAGGCGACATTCTTGAGTTTCAGGTTTGCCTTTTCCTGCAGGCGGGCGGTTGCCTGACGGAGCTGGGTCACTGTTTGAGTGGCCCGATCGGCAACATCTGGAATGGCCGCTTCATCAAAGTAGTTCGCGACTGCCCAGAAGGTCTGCTGCCAGAATTCCTGATCTGCTGGTTCAATCCCCGGAATCGCTTCCAGGGCACGTTCGTGCTGTCCGGCCATCAGGTAAAGCATGCGGAGGTAAACGTGCCGCTCAATGTAGTTCTGTTTTTCTTCGGGAGACGAACCCGGCTGAAGCTGAGCGATTTCTGATTCCGCAACCGAGATCAACTGCTGCAACTGATCTTGCGCCGATGCACCTGATTGTGCAACAGCCAGGGGGACCATCTGTGGGGCCAGCTCGGCTGATTGTGGATTCGTGACCGGTGCCATTTGTGGATTTGGGGACGTGACCGGCAGTTGCTGTGCGGCTGGGTTCTGCTGACCGCTGAAGGCAGTACTGGTACGAGTGATACCATTCTGAATTGCAGACGTGCCCTGATGGATCGCTGAGGATAATTTTGTTTTCAGAGGGCCAACCAATGGGATGTGGTTCAAACCCTGGCTGATGGTTTCTGATGTGGAATAAGCTTGTGGCTGACCGGGAACGACAGTCGGGAGGCCTGTTTGCGGATTGTTTCCTGTTGTTTCCAGGGTTCCCAGCTGAACTGGATTGTTCATTTGCTGTATCTGCTGGCTGCCGGGAGTAATCTGCCCCGGTGGAGCCATCTGCTGGGCACTCGCCTGTTGCACGACAGGCTGTTGATTAGCGACTTGAGGCAGGTTTGTATTGGGAGCCGGAGAACCACCAGGCTGGGTATGTCCCAGGCCGGGTAAATTCACAGGAGCAGCCGGAGACGTTTTGTGTTCGGCCAGCTGTTGAGCCTGCATACTGTTGACCATTCTACGCGTACGCAGAATGTTTTTGATCATTTCCGGATCGACGCCCTTGAAACTGGCCAGGTACTGAGATCGTTCCTTTGGCGTCGCGTCTTTCAGTTCTTCGTGGATGTAGGCCAGCAGTTCCGCGTTATGCGTGGTGACTTTGGCCGGCTTCTTTTCTGGTTGAGTTAACAGTTCCCCAACTGCCTTACCGATTATCTCTGCTGTTTCTTTATCTATTTCCACACCGTTGATTTTGGCAACGGCTGTTTCTTCTTCGGCTGTCGTTTCTTTTTCTGCTTTCTCAGATTTCTCTTCAGAAGAAGCGGACTTTCCCCAGTTCCACGGCGCAACAGGTGCTTTCCAGGCCACGGCCTTAGTACCTGATGTGGAAGCACATCCGCTCATCGATAGAGAAAGTAGAACAGCAGGGATGACCGTGCTGAGCCGAAATCGTTTCATTATGCTGCCCGGTTTCATGGGGTGAAGGGCTGGAGTAACTGTCGCACGCTGATGGTGCAGAAGGGTAAAACTGTGATTTGGAGGTGATTGAATCTGAGTGAGAGTTGATCCTGATCAGATCCCTGATGGGACAGGAATCGGTTTTTTATGAAAAATCGCGAAATGAAGCAAGATCGATTCAAGAAAGTTGAAACTACTGTCGGCACTCTCTTTTTCGCAGAGCAAAATGCGGAGTCGCGGGGAGGGTGTTGCGTTTAAGTGATGGTCTGGAAATGGTTTGCGGTTGGCAGGTGGCATGTGATGCGTCCTCTCCTTGAGGGAAAAGAACGCATCGAGCATGTCTCTGATTCGATTAACTGAAAAAAACGAATCTCGAAATCAGGGAAGTTCCCAGTTGCTGTCGAAGAGTTCAGCCCAGACCGTTTCATTCTCGAAATTACCATCTTTGTTCTCTTTGAACTTGATGACGGCAATATCACCCAGCTTGGGGAACAGCCAGGAATTGGAAGCGCGGAAATCTTTTTCATGCATGGTATGCCCGGAATTGATGACCACATATCGCGTCGGATTCAGAGGGTTGGGATAGATCAGGGCAACTCCATGGTCTTTGGTATCATAGGTCTTCCCGTTGACGGTGATCTGATCGTTCGACCATTGGATCGGCAGGTCTTCGACAATTTTGGCGATCAACGCATTGGAGCCAGGGTCTCCGAACAGAATCAGGTTCTTGTCGGCGATGGTCTGATCAGTAACCTCTTTATCTGTGATGACGGGAACCTTTCCTCGCAACCACTTGTCGAATTCTTTCTCGAAAAGAGAGAGCACGGATTGCGACCAGGCTTGTTGCTCGGGAGTCCAGGGAGTGCCAGTCCCTTTCACGCAAACAAAGGGCAGGGTGAAGGCGTCGTCGATCGGCCCCTGTAGATTGCGGCGTTTGCGTAGATTCGAGTTTTCGATGAAGGCTTTGGAATCGTCGTATTTGAGCACATCCCAGCCGCTGTTACCTTTGACAAAGTAGACCTGGGGCAGCAGTCCGCTGGCTGCCGACTCCAACGGAAGCAGGGTCCCGTCCAGTTCGACTTTGGGAGCGATATCACGGGCGATAGACAGGGCAGCCACATTGTCAGTGGTCAGTTCCAGATTTCCTGATTCCTCATCCAGTCCCCCTTCGACGGTGGTCGGCTCGTACATCTGGTCCAGCTCTTCGATGTTGAGCCATTCGCATTCATTGAACTTGGGGGTGTATGTAATAAAGCGGATCTGCTTGCGGCCCGGCCAGGCGGGGCGTCCCTCTTTGGAGATCTTCAGCAGCTGTGCAAGGAAATCCTGATAAGCGGGCATCCGTGACTGATGTGCCGCCTCGGGGCTGATATACAGGGGGATTTTGATATCCAGTTCTTTAGCCTTTTCGACCATCCGAGTGCTCGAGACCAGCTGCTTGTCTTTTCCGCCTCCATAGGTCACGACTGGAACATCCGCAGCGTTGAGGGCGTAGTCGATGGAGTCATAAATGTGCAGAGTTTTATCCTGATAGGGAGGCAGTTTCTCTTTATGGTTCTGATACTGGTAGAAATCGACAAAGCCCGCTCCCGGTCCCACACCGCACCATTCAGAGGGATAATGCAGTCCCAGATGCCAGGCACCAGCGCCTCCCATGGAGAAGCCACGCAGGGTGATCCGCTGTTTGTCGATCAGGTAACGTTTTTTGACATCGGCGATCGCTTCATGTACGTCAACTTCTCCACTCCAGCGCCAACCGTTATCTGTCCGGCCAAAGGGATCAAGGTGCAACCAGTCGTGATCTTTACGCGGTCCTCTGCCATTTGGATGCATGATAAAGAAGACTTCGTTGCGTCTGCCTCCTCGGCCATGCAGTTCCACATGCAGGGGCCAGCGCTGGCTGGATTTCTGTTTGAAGTCTGCAGGAAAGGTCAAAGCATACGGTTGTACGGAGCCATCGATCTTCGAGTAGTATCCGAAGAGCACCGTACCCTTCGGATCAGTCCACTCGGGTTTGCCTGCTGCGAGTTGACTGGCTCGCTGGCGTCCGGTTTCGAGAACCTGGTAGGTCTCTTTGACGTACTGTGGTTTGTAAAATTCCTTGTGGCGTAAAATCCATTCTGCTGCTTTCGCATAAATTTCCACGTCGGCGAGCAGGGAGCGTTCGATCTGGGGATTTTGTTTAAGTGTCTGAATCTGCTGTTGCAGTTCCTGAAGTTCTGCTTCGAGTTTCTTGCGATCTGCAGGAGGTGCATCCTGAGCAGAGAGATTTGCGGGAGCAGATACCAGTAAGGCGAAGAATGCCAGCGCGGGGACAAAGCGGGAGCAGAGGCTGCGATGCATGGAGGAACCCTGATCATGAAAAAAGGAATCGGTACCGAATACGGCGGGTGATTTCTCAATTTACATTATCAGGGATGGAAGGGCCAGACAAGAGGTACGACGATGACTGTCAATAACCAGACAATCAAAGTCAGCGGGCCGCCAATACGCAGATAGTCACCATATTTATACCCCCCGGGCCCGAAGACCATCAGGTTGGTCTGGTAGCCGATGGGGGTGGCGAAACAGGCGGCTGCGGAAATGATGATGGCAATCACAAACGGCATCAGGTCCACACCCAGGGCATTTGCGGTGGCGACCGTGATCGGAAAGATCAGTGTTGCCGTGGCTTTGGCGGTAATCAGATTCGTGAAGACCAGGGTGATGAATGAGAGAATCGCGAGGACGATCAGAGGACTGTCGTTAGCCATGCCGGTAAATCCGTTGGCAATCAGTCTGGCGGCACCAGAGTTATCGATGGCCTGTCCGATTCCCAGTCCGGCTGCGATGGTGATCAGCACTCCCCAGTCAATCGAGCGTTTGGCTTCCGTGGCACTGCAGCAGCGGGTAGCGGTCATCAGACCGGCAGCCACCATAGCGGCCACAAGCATCGGAATGTTGAACACGGCGACCATGCCGATCATGGCCAACAGGATCAGCCGGGCGATCCAGGCGCGTTCGTGTCTTGGAGGCGTGGAATCTTCGACCTGGCTGACCAGGAAGAATTCACGGGAGTTCCGTTGCTGATCGATGAACGAGGGGTGTGCTTCGATGAGCAATGTGTCGCCTCGCTGCAGTTCAATGTCACCAATCTTCTTATTGATCCGCTGACCATTTCGCGCCACCGCGATAACCGCAGCGTTGTAATTGGAGCGAAACTTCGCGGTGCGGATGGACATGTTGAGAAACCGAAAGCTGTCTGAGACAACTGCTTCAATCAGGCAGCGTTCGGAGCGGGGGCCGGAGAGTTTGAACAACTGGTCGGTGGCTGGTTTGAGGCCGGGGATTTTCTGCAGATCGATGACCGATTCAACAACGCCCACGAAGACCAGCTGATCGTTGGCGGCCAGTCGTTCATTCGAGGAGACCGCGGCGATCACATCATCGGCCCGGTCGATTTCCATCAGGTACATGCCGGGCAGATGACGCAGACCGGCCTGTTCGATGGTTTTGCCTATCAGAGGGCAGCCAGGTTCAACGACCATTTCTACCGTGTATTCTCGAGGATCATCCATGGGAGTGATCGCCGGTTTTCGCTCGGGGAGCAGCCAGCGAGAGCAGACCAGCAGATAAATCAGTCCCACAACCATGACCGGAACTCCGATCCAGGCGATTTCAAACATGGTCAGTGCAGGGCGATCTGTCTGGCTCTGCAGCAGCCCATTGACCACCAGGGTGGTGCTGGTGCCAACCAGGGTACAGAGACCGCCCAGAATCGCGGCATAGCTGAGAGGCAGCATCAGATGCGAAATGGAGATCCGCATTTTCTTGGCCCAGTCAGAAATGACGGGCATCATCATGGCGACGACGGGAGTGTTATTCAGGAATGCACTCAGGATGGCGGAAGGCACCATCACGCGGGCCTGCGCATCGGTCAGGGATTTCGGATGTCCCAGTAGTTGCTGGCCCGTGAAGGAGAAGCCACCGGTCTGCCGAATACCTTCACTGACCACGAACAGAAACGCGACTGCCAGCAGGCCTTCGTTGGCAAACCCCTGCATAGCCTGATTGACGGGAACGATGCCGGAGACGATGAGAATGGTCAGACCACCCATCAAAATCGTATCAGCGCCGGCACGTAGAAACGTCAGAGAGCAGATGACCCCTGCCAAAACGAGAAACGTGACTACGATGTGCCAGTCCATGTCGGTTAATACATCATCAAAAGACAGATCGATACAGAGATTAAAATTCGAGTTCGTCCAGAGACTGGATCAGGAGCGAGTGCAGGTGTCCGTTGGTGACGATCACGCCCTGATTATTTTTCAGTTCATATCCCTGGTCAAATTGCAGAGGGTTGCCGTGGATATCAGTGACTTCCCCTCCCGCTTCTTCAACCAGCAAGACCCCTGCCGCATGATCCCAGATTTTCTCGCGATAACCGGGGCGTGTGGGCAGCCGCATGTAGATGTCAGCCTCACCCTGGGCGACGACAGCGTATTTAGCCTGACTGTCCAGACGCCGGGGCTCTTTGCTGATCCCCAGTCGTTCCGCCAGCTGCTGAGAGTGGCTGTGTGAACTGTGTCCCGATTCGACGGATTCACAGAAGCGGGATTCCGAAAAATCGGAAGTGGTGGTCACACGGATGCGTTTCGGCTCCTGTTCGCGAACGAGGGGAAGGGCGTAGGCACCTTGTCCAGCGATTGCATAATAGAGCGTCCCCGCGGTTGGGTTTTCCCCGGGAAAGGGCAGGTTGGGACAGCCCAGCACGCCGAGTACGATTTTTCCCTCTACGATCAAAGCCAGTGAAACCGCATACTGTTCTTTGCGTAAAAAGCCTTTGGTTCCATCAATGGGATCGAGTGTCCAGAACCGGTCGCTGTATGTTTTGGCACCGCCGTAATCGATCCAGGTACAGACATTTTCAGGAGTTGGATCCTGAATACCGTCAGCAGTCAGTTCTGCGACAATCTTTTCCAGGAACTCCCGGTTTTCAGGTCCTTTCAGTTCAGCGGCATCTTCTTCGCCGATGATCGGATCTTCCGGGAATGCGTTGTGGAGTGCACGACAGATAACGGCCTGACTGCTGAAATCTGCGATCGTGACCGGGCTCTTATCTTTTTTTTCCAGGACTTCATCCGTGATGGCAGATTGAACTGTTCTGCAGATCAAAGCAGCCTGTCTGACTGCCAGAAGTGCTGTCTGTAATTCCTGTTCCAAAGTTTCTGTCATGATTTCAGATCGTTTCGAGTGAAGCTGGCTGTCAGGGATAACATCAATATCGACAGGTTCGACTGTCTGGCTTTGAACGCTGTCCCTGTATTATGACGATTTTCAGTCGATCTGCCAGTTTACAGCGGAAGCGAGACAGGCTGATTCTGTTCGCAGCTCCGGGCAACCGCTTCGGAAAACTCCATGTATTTGACACCGGTGGCGAAATCAGTGAAGTGTACGACTTCCTCTCCACGGATGGCACCGATGAATTCCGATTCCACACGCCAGCCGCTGATCTCTTCCTGAGGAACCTGAATTTCTTTGAGCTTATCCTCTCCCATGTGACCAACAAAGATTTTCTCTTCGGGAGTGAATTGAACTTTGATGGTTCCCAGGCTGCCATACAGGTGAATCTGCAGACCTGGTCCAAAGAGAATTGTTCCACTCAGGTGATAGATGACGTTGGCGCCTCCCTGCAGGCGAGACACGATCTGCAGGCTGTCAGGGAGAGTCACGTTGGCGTTGCCCTGGTCAGTTGCTGAGGGGCGAACGGGTTCGAAGATTGAAGACTGGGCAAATACGCGTTCAGTGGCAGGCACCCAGCGGCTGAGGGTCTCGTGCAGGATGCCCATGGTGAGCATGTTGTTGCCACTGATTTCTTTATCGAGACGCCAGTGCATTTTTTTGCTGTAATCCCAGAATGCATCGTCGGCACCCTGGACGATGACTTCCCGTAATTGACCCAGATACTGATGCGAAATCAGCTTAATGATTTCATTATTGTATTTCAGGCCGAAAGGGCTGGGGACGATCTGGGCGATCAGGTCGGGGCGCGCCTGGGAGACTTTCAGCATCTTGCGTGCTTCTTCCAGGTTACGTGCCATTCTGGCTTCGGTAAGCACGTGCTTGCCTGCTTCCAGTGCCATGCAGGTGATCTCACAGTGCAGATCGGGCCAGGTGCCGATCACAACAGCGTCGATTTCCGGGTCTTCCACCAGTTCCTGCCAGTGGGAGTAGGTTTGCGGAATACCGTATTTCCGGGCAACTTTATCTGTAGAGGCTTGAGTTGAGTTCACAACGCCTGCGAGTTCGACGTCATCAATCGCCTGAAATCCCGGAATGTGTCGCGCTTTTGTATTTGCTCCTGCGCCAACAATTCCAATCCGGATCGTTTTTTTTCCCATTAGTTTAAGTAGTCCCGATAGTCCAAGATGCGTTTTACAGATTGTGATCTTTTCAGCCATCCGGGGCTGATTTCAGCCGGGAATGGTCTGTTACGACGTATCCGACGATTCTAACGAGCAGTTTTCAAGAGGACCATTCACACAAAACAAACAATTGGAGGTTCCCCAGATTCTCATTGGAAAATTGTCGTTTTGTGCCCGATTTAACACGAATTGAACACCGCGGTGTGTTTATGTGTATATCAGGCGGCCGCTTTAGAGCTGATCTGGACTCCGGTATGGCTCAAGATGGCTTCTGCTGCATGTGCGGAGGCACCGGGTATGACGGTTTCATTATAGAGCGACGTGAGCTCTGACCGGGCCCGTTCCAGGGCCAGGGGGCTGCTCAGCCACTCGGCCAGGATCGTCGACATTTGCGTTACGACTTTGTTCGGATTTCCGACAGAGGGGAATTCCGGCATGATTTCCCGTCCTGCGATCAGGTTGGGGAGTGACATGTATTTGCAGGTGATCAGCAATTGTCCCAGGAAATACATGCCCCAGTGGCTGCGATACAGCACAACGGCTGGCGTTTTGCGGGCCAGCATTTCCAGGCTGACCGATCCGGAGACCATCAGGCAGCAGTCAGCGGCTTCGATGATTTCCGGTGTCTTTTTGAGATAGAGCTTCAGTGGTAAATCTTCAGCCTGTTGTTCGCGAATAAAGTTCTGGCAGAGTTCAAGGTGTGATTCCCGGTAGCAGGCAATCGGAAAGATGGCGTCGGGAAATTGTTGAGAGAGGCGACGAATCGTCTGTAGCATCACAGGGAAGTTGCGCGTGACCTCATTTGTGCGGGAGCCGGGGAGTACACCTACAATCTGCGGCGCGGACTGTTTTAACTCGGTAAGGGTATCCTGTTGCAGCTTGCGGGAAACCACTTCATCAAAGAAGGGATGGCCGATGTAATCGACGTTGATTCCTCGCGATTCATACCATTGTTTTTCAAACTGGAGCCCGGAGAGTATGTAATCCACATTTTTGCGGACCCGGCGAATGCGCCAGGGGGCCCAGGCCCAGAGTTGAGGGGGCAGGTAATAGAAGACCGGAATACCCAGGGCTTTGGCTTTTTTCGCAACCCACCAGTTGAATCCGGGGAAATCCACAAGGATCACGGCGTCGGGGCGCTCCTGTTCGAGGTAGGCGCCGACTTGCCGGATCAGCTGAATGAATTTAAAAATCAGAGGCAGAACGTTGAGAATGCCCATGACGGCATAATCGGTCAGCCGAACTTCAAGGTGACAGCCAGCAGCCTGCATTTCTGGCCCACCGAAGGCAGAGAAACGAGCGTCGGGGCGGCGGGTGCGAATTTCTTCGATCAGGTGAGCCGTGTGCTGATCTCCGCTGGGTTCGCCTACTGAAAAAAAGAGATGCATCGAAGTATCCTTACCTGCCTGGGATGCGGTCTGCGGTCCGTCCGAATATCTGAACTGCCCGGTCTCATAGCCGGACGTCTCAAAAGCCGCATAACGTTAAGTCAAATAACGGTTTTGGGTCAAGGTCGATTTGCAGGCAAGAGAGACTGGGGATGCGTTCAAATGCAAACAGCCCCCTGAGATTAACTCAGGGGGCTGAGAGTAGATTTCATACAGTGCGCATCAAATGACAGCGTAGGGCACGCGTCAGTTTGAATCAGGCTTCAGTAGCAGCAGGTTCTGTTTCTTGTGCTTCCACAATTTCCAGACCAGGCACTGTGATCGATTTGATGCGAACTGTGGTGTATTTCTGGCGGTGACCCGTATGGCGACGAGAGTTCTTGCGGCGACGGAACTTCTGAATTTCCAGTTTCTCGCCTTTGACCTCTGGATTTACAACTTCGGCTTCGACCGATGCACCTTCGATAGCCGGGGTGCCGATCGAGCTGGCACCGCCACCATTGGCGAGCAGCACGCTTTCAAAAGTGATTGAATCGCCTTCTGTTGCTGTAGCACGGTAGTCGATTGTCAGGGTATCGCCTTCCTGAATCGTATATTGATGGCTGCCATCTTCGATTACTACAAACATCCTCAAACCTTCTTTTTTCTTACACTTGGATCAAATAATTGCTGAAGTCGGATTTATGAAGCAAATGGAATCCGATCTGTATTCAGAATCAATAGCGCAACGCTAATGATATTATATAGTTAAACACAGCTACCAGAGTGTGTTTATTTTATCAGCCAGCCAGGCCCTGCGCGGAATCCGTACCTCTCATACGCATAGCGAGCAGGGCATTGTAAAGAGTCACTTTTGAAATTTCGAGTCAGAAGCGACTAGAAATTCACTTCATTTCCAATATCGTCGTAACAACGTGCGGTGAGATGCTCTGGTTCGACATCTGTACGTGCGTTAATTGCAATAACGGTGTTCGATGATTCTTCGAGGCTGTTGATATCTTTGCGGCGTTTATTATTCAGGTAATTAGCCACATTTTCATGTACATTCAGCACCAGCCGCGCGATGTTTTTCTTGTAGACCGTGGTCATCAGGGTTCGCATGACTTCGATGGCCATACTTTCGGCTGTTTTGACCTGGCCCGTTCCCCGACAGGAGGGACAGTCTTCGTACATGCTCCTGCGGAGCGAGGGGCGAATTCTCTGGCGGGTCATTTCAATCAGACCGAAGGGACTGATGCGGAGCACTTTAGTACGGGCACGGTCCCGTTTGACCAGATCGCGCAGTCGACGTTCGACGGACCGACGGTGCTTTTCTTCCCGCATGTCGATGAAATCGATAACGATTACTCCGCCAAGGTCCCGAAGACGAATCTGGCGGCTGATTTCTTCAGCGGCTTTCATGTTAACTTTGAAAGCTGTTTTTTCAGCATTGTCATCAGCCCGGTAGTTACCACTGTTGACGTCGATCGCGACCAGGGCTTCAGTCTGGTCGATTACGATTGAGCCGCCACCTTTCATGGGCACGTGCCGGTTCTGGATGCTGCAGATTTCATCATCCAGGTTGCTGTTGTAGAAAATCGGATCACTGCCGGTGTAGTGCTTGATGCGATTGACGTGCTTAGGCAGGACGACTTTCATGAAGTCGCGAGCCCGCTGGTAGGCCGTGGGTTCGTCGATGTAGAGCGTGTCGATTTCGCTGTTGTAGATGTCGCGAATCGTGCGAATCATCATGTCGGACTCGGAGTAAATTTCGACAGGCGCCGGTAGTTTCTTGATGCGCCCGACGATGGTTCCCCAGAGACGGAGCAGGTAATTCAGGTCGCGTTGCAGATCTTCAGCTGAGCGATCAATGCCTGCGGTGCGGACAATAAAACCCAGTCCTGGTGGAGGTGCCAGTTGTGTCAGGATGGAACGCAGCTGTTTTCTCACGTCTTCATCGGTGATTTTGCGGCTGATGCCGACCCGCTGCAGTCCGGGCATGATGACCAGGTAGCGGCCGGGAATACTGATGTAGGTAGAAAGCGTGGGGCCTTTGTTGCCAATCCCTTCCTTGATTACCTGGACCAGCACTTCGCTGCCGCGTTTCAGGATTTCCTGGATCGGTGGTTTGTTAGCCACGCTGCGTTCATTGATACGGCGGCCTTTGGAGTTTCTACCCCGTGCAGCTTTGTTCTCACCGTTTTCCGTGATGTGTTTGTAGTACTGATATTCGAGATCGCTGACGTGCAGGAAGCCATTCCGTCCAACGCCGAAATCGACAAATGCGGCCTGAATACTGGGCTCGATATTGACGACTTTACCCTTGTAGATATTTCCTACCAGGTTTTCGAGGCTGTTACGCTCGACATACAGTTCTTCGAGGACACCATCTTCAACGATGGCGATTCGACTTTCCTCCGGCTGGAGGACATTAATCAGCATTTCCTTTTTCATGGAATACCCTTTGTCGTGGAACACGACGAATGCAGTATTCCTCAGCAGTCACTGTGGAGACGGACTTTCCACGTCGAGAACAGTCTCTTGTAGTGGAGCAGCCAGTCAGTTGCCCTTGCGGGAGCACATAAGTCTCCGGGCGGGCGATTCTCCTGGAATAAGCCGAAGTGTCGCTGGTCGATCGACCGTGACGAGGCGGCTTAGAGAGATTCTGGTGGGGGCGACTGGTGAGTCGAATCATTTCCCGAACATTGTCGACGGGCGTGATCGTTCCTGAGAATGCTGTAACTGCTCTGGTGTGGCTGACAGTCGGAGTAGCGCGTGGCACACAGAACGCATTAAGGTCTGTTGTACGGGCGGATGACCGCAGCGGGTTAGAGGTCGTTACAGAGGCGGCAGGAACTGCCTGTGGACTTTGAAAGCGTGATGTGCAAGCGGCAGCATATCCCCGTAAGGCGGCTTGAGCCGTCTTCAAAATGATCTGTTCTGAAGGATCAGGGGGGTAGTTCATACTGCTGTCACTGGTGCGAGAGGACGGTTCGCAGGAACTCTGACAGGCTGCTCGGGAAGAGCCAGCACTGTGTCGGGAACCTGCATTCAGTCTGAATCACACGTAAATGCTTTCGGTTTGAGAAATGACTGTATCATGCATTTCGTCTTGATTGAATCTGGTTCATACTCAACCCACGCACCACCGAGGTGCAGTGGATGGCAGCGAACCGATTTTTGAAAAACAGTTCGAGTCCGCTGCAAAATGTAAACGTAAAAATCGTGGTTGCAGAAGGGGTGAGTTTTCACCTGATCCTGCAGTTAATGTTGTCCCGGTGCTTTTCAGAAGCGACTGCTTTGAGTTGAGCGCTTACAAAGGAAGCTCTTCATCAAACAGGTCAGGACAGATTTTGTACAATTCTCCTCTTAAATAACTTTCAACGTCGCGGGCCACGTCGATGGTCATCGCATGTGCTGCGATTTCCTCGGCCCGGGCGATTGTCAGATGTCTGATTACTTCTTTTACTTCCGGGATCGCCAGTGGTGTGGCACTGATCTGTCGAATCCCCAGGCCTGCCAGCAGCGGGATCGATTTCAGGTCGGAGCTCATCTGCCCACAGACGGTAACCGGTATGTTTTTTTTACGGGCCGCTTCTACCACCATTTTGATGAGCCTTAAAATCGAAGGATCAGCAGAATTGTAGAGCGACGAAACGGCGGGATCAGACCGATCCACTGCCAGAGTATACTGAATTAAGTCGTTTGTCCCAATGGAGAAAAAGTCAACTTCTTCGGCAAATTCTTCTGCCAGCAGGGCAGCTGCCGGGACTTCTACCATCATTCCTATCGGAATATTGGGATTGAAATCCACACCCCGTTCTTCGAGATCTTCCAGAACGTCGCCGACAATCATCTTGGCCTGCCGCCATTCGAGCAGGGTCGAGATGAGGGGGAACATGATGCGGACGTCCCCGTGAACGGCTGCCCGGAAGATCGCCCGGAGCTGGGTTTTGAAGAGTGGCAGGTCCCGCAGACTGAGGCGGACACTGCGGAGTCCCAGAGCCGGGTTCATACCCTCTTTGGCCAGGTGGCGATAGCCACGAGGAATCTTATCTGCACCCAGGTCGAGGGTTCGGATGACAATCGGGCGGTTCTGGGCCGCCTGGACGACGCGACAGTAGGCGTCGTAGTGAATTTCTTCGGTGGGCTCGGTGTTGGACTGCAGGTAAAGGAATTCGGTTCGGTAGAGGCCGATTCCGTCTGCCCCCCGTTCGGCACAGTGTTCAACCTCATTAGGGAATTCAATGTTCCCCATGACGTGAATTCGGGTCCCATCTTTGGTTTCCGAGCGAATTTTACGCCTCGATGCCAGTCGGGCTGCCATCGAACGCTGACGTTCGCCGGTATCCTTGTATCGGGCCAGCGTCTCTTCATCGGGGTCAATGATGATTTCGCCGTTGTTGCCGTCAACAATGACCATGTCGCCGCCGGAGACATCGGAGAGAAATTCTCCCAGACCGACGACGGCTGGAATTTCCAGGGCTCCTGCCAGAATTGAGGTATGGCTGGTGCGACCTCCGACTTCGGTAGCAAAGCCGAGCACAAATTCCTTGGCCAGCCCCGCAGTTTCGCTGGGGGTCAGGTTATTGGCGAGGACGACGATGGGCGTTGTCAGGTTGGATAATTCTTCGCGTTTTTCGCCGAGCAGCTGTTTCAGCAGCCGCTTTTCCAGATCGATGATATCGCTGGCGCGTTCCGCCAGGTAATTGTCACCCAGGTGTTGCACCAGCTTAGTATAGCGTCTGAAGACTCGGCTGGAAGCGTGCTCAGGGGAATAGCATTTATCCCGGATCAGAGTCTCGATCTCTTCACGAAGCCGGGGAGAACTGACCATCTGCAGGTGTGCGGCGAAAATGGCACCGTACTGTTCCCCCAGTTTGTCGGAGGCAAGTCTTTCATTTACGGCGATCTCTTCACAGACCGCATCGAGCGCAGAACGCAGGCGAGCGATTTCGGTTTCGATCACATTGACGCTGACGAATTGCCGCGGTATGCGAAAGTCCTCCGCACCCAGAATCAGGGCGGGACCGAAATTTACTCCCGGAGAAACTGCAATTCCACGTTTTACAAGCATTCAATCAGGGCCTACTATGGCGCTTTCAACAGACAGGCAACCGGTGATGAACCACCGGGTTGGTGTGTTCAGGGGCTAGTCAGACAGATCAGAGACTTCTTCAAATTTTTTGTATCCTGATTCAAAAAACTGAACGATTTCTTCCATGAGTTTTGTGGCGTCGTCGCCGACTGCTTCCAGGACCAGTTCGGTTTCCGGGAGTGCCTGCAGTTCCAGCAGGTCATAGACTTCCCGGGCATTGGCCGACCGATCCCCGTTGGAAATTTTAAAGTCGCAAGAATAGTCACGGGTCATTCTGACAATTTCAGAAATCGGGCGCAAATGCAGACCCTGTTTCATTTTGACGGTGACAATCTGACGGCAAACAGATTCTTGCATGGCACTTTTGATAACTACAGAAGCTGGCTGAAAACAGGCCATGGACCGCTTGAAGGCTTTTGTTTTCAGTGAGGTTTCGTAATTACCCCTTTCCTGTTAGTTTGATCAATCAGGAGTACAGCGAAGCGTATACTCCTCCCAGACAGTCATCAACTCAACTCAGCAGGAAGTGTCAGTTTCAATTGAGCAGGGGTATCCCTGACAATCAGGTCTCTCAGCTTAGTCCAGTTGATTGCTGTCCGCTTCATTGAGCAGTTCAACAATGTCTTCGATGTTCTTGGACTGGCGGAGAAACTTACAGAAGTTCTGATTCCGCAGGTGGCGAGAAATATTCTCCAGACCGCGTAAGTGATCTCCTGGACGATCCAGGGGGGAGATCAGCAAAAACAGAATATAAACATCTTCGCCGTCCAGGCTGGCAAAATCGACCCCGTCTGAAGAGAGGGCGACAGCTGCTGTCAGGTTTTCGACAGAAGAATGTTTGGTGTGGGGGACTGCAACGCCGTTACCAATTCCGGTAGATCCCAGTTCTTCCCGTTTGAGAATTGCCGATACGATACCTTCTTCGTCATCAGCCGAAATGCTACCTGCATTTTTCAGGCTGGCGACCATGGTGCGGATTGCTTCTTCTTTGGTGGTCACATTCAATTCCGGAATGATCGCTTCCGAAACCACGAAGTCTGTTAACTTCATGTATTCTTTCCTTCTAACTACATCTGCAAAAAAGTCGGTGTTTGCGTCCTTCTCGTGGAGAACGGATGGCACGCAAGACATGATTGTTAAATTGTGACGGCCCCGGAAATGGATTCTTTCCTTCAGGGGAGGCTGTTCACACGATATTAATTGTAAGACGTTTCGTCTCAATCCTCAGCAAAAATCAGCCTGCGAGGAATAAATTATTCAGATTCGGTTTCTTCTTCGGACTCGGCTTCCGCCTCAGCCATTCCGTTCTCAGCGATTTCATTGAGGGGAAGATCGCGGCGGTGATCCTGAATCTTCTGTTTGTATTTTTTAATCTGCTGTTCCATCTTGCTCAAAGCGGCGTGGAAGTTAGGTTTAACTTCGTCGCCCTCTGCATGTGAAACAAAATTATGTTTGTGTTCTGCATCGACGAGAATTTCGACCCGGTTTTGGTTTTCGCCTTGATCGATTGTGATCTGGATTGCCGTTACCCGCTCAAAGTAAGTCAGTAACTTCTCAGACTTTTCAGTAATATATTCACGCAGACCATCTGAGACGCTGCCATGACGACAAGTAATCGCAACTTGCACGGAAAATTCTCCTGTTAAAAAAACTACCCACGCTGTGTGTACTTATGTGAGTTTGTCTGGGTTCAGCAATAGAAGATGCTAACAGATTCTAGCTGGGCAGGTCCAGATATACCAGCCACTAAATCTCAAGCTCGCGCTGCAAACTTCAGGACCTTTTCCTTGCATGCGGGTTCGGATATGATTTCAATAGATCTGATGAAGCTATAGTCTGTGCAGTCTGCTGTCTGGGGAGGGATTTGTCCCTCAATTTCGCCCGTTTACTCGGTGGGGAATATGAACTGACAGTGGTCTGATGGCCAGTGTGTCGGCTGGCAGATTCTTGATTTCTGCCCCCCTTTTTTGAGGTTATCCGGTAGCAATGCCTACTTATGTGTATGAAGTCGTCAACCCTGATGGGTCGGCTGGTGAACGATTCGAGGTCATTCAACGGATGAGTGAACCAATTTTAACGCAGCATCCAGAGACCGGAGAGCCGGTTCGACGCGTCATTACTGCTGCGAATATTTCCGGAAAATGGTCAGACGCCGAGGCGAAGCGTACTTTAAACGATGACAAACGTCTGGGAGAGCTGGGATTCACTAAGTATGTGAAATCCTCCAGCGGAAAGTACGAGAAGCGGGCCGGCGATGGACCAGACCTGATTTCTGCCGATTAGCTGTTGAGGAGATTTGCTGGTGATGAAACTGCAGTGTGAGTCATGGTTGCTGGTAATTGCTCTGGTCTGTGGTCTCCGTACCATCGCCCAGGCGGAAACAAAGCCGGAACAGACTCCCTATCACAATACCCGCTGTGAGGGAACGTATCCGCATCATTTGCAGGGGGTTTGTGTTGATGGACAGGGAAATATCTTCTGGAGCTTTACTACTCAGCTCGTAAAAACCAATACTGACGGGAAGGTCCTGATCAAGATTCCGGTGGGAAATCACCATGGAGATCTGTGTCATGTGGATGGCAAAGTCTATGTCGCTGTGAATTTTGGTGATTTCAATAATGCCGAGGGGAAGGCAGATTCCTGGGTTTACGTTTACGACGCGGAGAAACTGCTGCTGATTGGCAAGCACAAAACCCCGGAAGTGACCTATGGAGCCGGAGGAATCGCACACCATGGGGGCAAATTCCTGGTCGTAGGTGGATTGCCAAAAGGGTTCAAGGAGAACTATCTGTACGAATACGATCAGAATCTCAAGTTCGTCAAGAAACATGTCTTGCAGAGTGGCTACACTTTGCTGGGAATTCAGACGGCCACTTTTGCGAATCAGCAGTGGTGGTTTGGCTGTTATGGTTCGGAACTGTTGAAGGCTGATGAAAACTATACCTTCAAAGCGAAATTCCCCCTCGATTGCGCGTTGGGCGTTGAGCGTATCTCCGATCAGCTATTGCTGATTGGTCGGGATACACTCAAAGACAAGCAGCACATAGGAGAAGTTCTACTGGCTAAACCCGACGAAAAACAGGGCTTCATCGTCGAGAAGAAGTAGTCTCGACTTTCAGCTCTGCTCAGGCAGACCTGTTCAGCGGTTGCCGCCGCCATTCTGGAGATTCGAGGCTGCCAGCCCGAACAATGCTCCTTCCAGCAAGTGTCTTTCAATGAAGGCTGCGATCGCTTCCGACTTGGTGTATTGCAGAATGATGTAGTCGCCGGGCTGAATCAGCACCCGTTGACTCGGATCACGGACTGCCTGATAGAGGTCAACCTTGATGGGGAGTTGGGTACCATTCGGCAGTTGCCGGAGGATGATCGCGTTGCTGGCACTGATTGTCACGTCCTGGTTGAGTGCCGAAGGACCTCCCGTTGATTTACCATTGCTGGAATTATTGCCTCCCTGGGCAATGGAGATGGCGCCCAGAATATCGAGGTCGTAATCGCGGGGCAGGGTGTATTGTCCTCCGCCCAGCAGACCGCCGGTATAAAAGATCTCCGTATCTCGCGACTCAATAAACACCACATCACCATCGTGCAGTATAATGTCTTCGCGTGTGAGGTTGACTTGCTCACCCGGGCTGAGTCGGATCGGGATTTTGACGATCCCTGGTCGCTGCATGGTGGAATCGTTGATCATGGTCGGAGCGGGGAAGTCCCCGGAGTAATAGTTGTTTCCCTCAAACGGATACAGGGGCTGTCCCACCTGGAAGGCGGTGTCTGATGGAAGCTGAGTTGGGGCCGGCAGCGGAGTGTATGAGTCAGAGACCTGTTGGATTTTCTGCGCGTTTCTCGGCTCGTTCATACTGTGCGAACCGGTCTGCACCGGAGGGGGACAAACGGATTGATTCATCTCATTGGCGCCGCCACGAATAATATAGATGGAGTTTTCTGCATCCAGTCCGGGCAGACCGCCGGTTTCTGCCAGGGCGTGCAGGACGTCATTATTATAGGCGGGTAAATTGATGACCCGGCCGGTTCCCCGCTTGGAGCGACCAATATTCAGGTTTCCGACGGTGGCTCCCACCAGATCGTTGGCATTTTCCTGACGAATGACCAGCACCCGATACGAACGAGGCTTCTGCAGGCTGATCAGGATTCGATCCCGCCCTTCGCGAAGAATGTCCTTCTCGGTCGTGTATTTACGGCGAATCGTTTCTTCCAGCTGAGTCAGTGTGAGTCCCCGGGCGAACACAGTGCCGATCAGGGGGAGTGAGATTGTACCGTCTTCACGAATAGGAATCGGGTAACCTAATGAAGGCGCGACTTCCTGTGTCTGAGGAAAATGAACGGGGGGTACTTCTTTAAACTGTCCCAGAACGCCTTCGATATATACACCCAATACATCGCCCGAGTCCAGCAGGTAGTGTTTGGGGGCGGGTTGACGGAGCAGTGAAAGGTCAATGGTTTCCTTACCGGAACGGACTTCACCTTTGTATTCATTCGGCAGGTATTGTGCGGGAACACCTTTGAGTGGATGAATGGCGGCACAGCCATTCAGGGCCAGCAGCAAGGCCAGTGCGCACCAGAACTGTCCCCGCTGTACGAAGTCAGTGGTGTAGAGTCTCAACATTTTGATCGAACCTTTACATTCGATTGTTGTCATGTTGTGTCGTGCCATTCTGTGGTTCATTTCTGCTGTTGATTTACTCTCGACAGGAAAGACTTCCCGTCCTGTTCTTATAATGTGTCGGGTTTATCGGTAAGGGTAATCTTCAATGCTGGAATCAGAATACCGCTGCTGTCCATTCATCTGATTGATCGCACCTTGCGTGTCCAGTCGCGCCCCTGTTCCGGGCAATGGTGTATATGGGTAAGACTGTAATGAGTACGGGCTGGGGGGCGGATCATCATTGATGTAAGCGGGTAAGGCCGGTTCTTTGACCTGAGGACGAATCTGTTTCGCTTTCTGATCAGGCAGAGGCGTATGTTGAATCCCGGCCGATGGACTCGGTGTCGGTTTTGCAGTCGGGGATTGAATCCTGGGTTGTGGAACCAGTGGTCGCGGTTGTGCGCTGGGGGTTCTATCAGGCAGACTCTGTACCGGAGGTGGTTCTGGTAAGTGTCTCTGTGGTACTGTCTTCAATGGTGTTTGTGGTGCGGAGACCGGTGGAGGTGGCAGTGTTGTTTCAGGTAATCTATGGCTGGGTGTTGCCGCTGGTGCAGGGTGTGTTTCAAGTGGGGCCTGACTTGGCATGGACGCCTCTGGATAAGCTACATTTCCATCCCAGTGTTCAGCAGCTGGTTGCTCCCAGGCGGCCAGTGAGTAAGGGGTCGCGATCCGATTATAGTCGTATCGTCCGTCAGCGCGGGCATGTTCCGAGCCCAGTTTGTATCCTGTGAACCATTCCTGCACTTCCATGTAGCCTTCCGGAGTCCGATAGTGGGCAGCCCAGTATTCCTCAGGCGGTACAGGGGGAACAACTCCCGATTCGCCCAGGGCAATGTCCATGTAGGCTTGCTGATATCCCTTTCGAAAGGACTTGGATGGCTTGTCCTGGCAATCGGCGGACATGGTCTTCAGCGATTCTTTGGCACACTTTTTGGCGGCGTGTTTCACAAAGAATTTATCGAGGTCGGTTTGGTACCCTTCCATAGACCAGTATGGTTTCGGAGAGCATTTGTCATGATGGAAGAGAAAGCATTTCTTCACACGACTGGAGACCGTCGGGCACGAATCTGCTTCGCCACAGCTGTTATGGGCACAGCCAGTCACTCCCACCAGAGTGAAAAACAGAAGCAGGGGAACACACCTGAGTCTACTTGAACTCATCAAGCGGGTTTGAATCATGTTGTTTCGAAATCTGGAATCCACAATTAGGCCACCGTGCGCAGACTGAGTGTTAAGCTATACGGTTGATTTATCGGATGCTGATTCCAGCGGTGTGTACGGTTTTTCGGTTCTTGACGATTATCCGGGGGTGCGGGACGGGTAAAATCGTTGGATATTCAGTATTTGACGCAGGGTGCGTGATTGGAAAAGGTTGGCCATTTTGCCTGGTCTGTTGCGAGCGGTAGGACGGCGGCGAGGCACAGGCAGAATCTGCCGATCAAGGCTGGCTTGCTCAGTCAGCGACGAAATAATCTTTCAGCAGACGAAAGACACGAGTAGCCCGTTTTTGGAAGACTTCAGGCTGTTTGATCCAGCCCAGGGGAGTCATTCTGATCATGACTTCCACGCGGGGTGTTGCATTTCGTGAGCCAGAAGTGGATTTCCGGGTGGCATTATCAAAGACCAGTTCCACCTCGATCGGGCGGCGGTCATCCGTTTTTCCCCAGAAGGGAAGTAGCCCGGCTTTGCCCAGACGCATGACAGCTCGATTCGGATTGACTTCGGTGAGGCGGGCATCATTGTCATTGACGAAGCCTCCGAGCTTGTAAACTACAATATCGGAGGAGATGAGGGCGCTGAAGGAGCTCTCAAAGACCATTTTGCCTGCATTGGATTGGGCAGGAGCAACAACTTCAGGTGCTGCTCCCGACATCTGATCCTCACAGGTCAGGGAGCAGACCCGATTACGTCCTGTTTCTTTCGCCTGGTAGAGGGCATTGTCGGCCCGATGGAACAGGCTTTCCAGGGAGTCACCAGACTCCAACTGTGCAACGCCAAAAGAGGCGGTAATGCGGTTGTTGTTGAGATTTTCCAGTTTCAGATTGTTAACCGCCAGTCGCAGGCGTTCTGCTTTTTGCCGTGCATGTTCCAGATCGGTTTCCGGGCAGAGAATGACAAACTCTTCACCCCCGTAGCGCCCCACCAGTTCTCCGGAATAGGTTTCATGCTGAAACAGACGGGCCAGTTCAATGAGCACTTCATCGCCAACCGCATGCCCATAAGTGTCGTTAATGTTTTTAAAGTGATCGGCGTCGATGAAAATAATGCTTAAAGGAGCTGTGTTCTGGTTCTGGCTGGCCTGGTTCAGCATGATTGCCAGCTGTGTTTCCAGTTCTCCCCGGTTGGCAACGGACGTCAGTGCATCCTGGCTGGCGGCCATTTTCAACTGGTTGAATTCCTGAGGGCGCTTCAGGCTCCGTGACAGATCACGAAAGATCTCCGCTACGCCAACCAGGCGGCTATCTTCCCCGAACATGGGGACGGATTGAACTTCGATCTGAATCAGCCGGCCATCCGGTCGTTTCAGCATTAGTTCCGTGGTCATTGATTTACCACTGGCGATGACCCGGTTCATAGTGTGCTCGGATGAGGCGAGCATCGTTCCATCCTGATTCGTCACCGGGACGCTGTGATTGGTCCAGGAGTTGCCCAGCATGTCGCCGGCTCGCAGGTTAGTCAGTTGTTCCAGACCCGGGCTGAATAACACAAACTGGAAATCCGAGTTGACGATATAAAAGCCGTCGTAAAGGCTTTCGATCTGAAACAGGTAGGAAAAAATATTACTGATCAGATTCGCTTCCGCGATCTCCTGCTCAGTCAGTGGCTTCGGCTGAAAGTTTCGGTTGACCTCCTGAATGGCTTCGTGGAAGGTTTCCCGTTCGGTCTGTTCCCAGCGGGACAGGGCACAGATGATGTTGCCATCGAACTGAGTGCCTGCGGCCCCCATCAGGATCGACATGATGTCTTCGTGTTTCTTCCCAGTTCGATAGACCTGATCGGTGGCCAGTGAATCATAGGCATCAGCGATCGCCAGGATGCGTGCCCCCTGATGAACGTCACTGCCGATACATTGATATCCATTGGTCGCCCCGCTGAAGTGAAAGCGGGTTTGCGAGAGGATCGTCAACACTTCATGGTCGGTGCGACAGGCCTGTAGCACATCGAGACCGATGTGGTGGTAATGCGACATCAGTTCGATTTCATCTGATGTCAGCTTACCCGGCTTGAAAATGATGTGGTCGGGGACGCCGATTTTCCCAATATCGTGTAGCAGGGCGGCTACTTCCAGGCGTTTCAGGTGGATACCTTCCCAACCCAGATTGTTGGCAATCCCTTTGGCCAGGAAAGCGACCCGTCGACAATGACCGAGTGTGACAGCATCACGTGCCTGCAGCGCAGTCAACAGTTTGCGCAGGTGTTTACGGCAGATGACCTGATCGATATCGTCCGTATGTTGTGTATTGAGTGCCAGTTCATCGGATTCGGCCGAGAATGCAACCAACTCCCTCAGGATCTGTGAAGAGCCCATATGATAGCTGCCATGCACAGACTGCTGCTGTGGCACGGTTTGACTGTTGGCTATCAGGGAACTATTCATCGGAAAACCTTGACGAGATTACAACCCGAGACAGGTACTGCCCGAACTGGTCTGGCGCAAATTTGAATTTCAATGCTCTTTAAACAGACATTTGCCTGATGTATTTCATCGTCACCCGCATTGAGCACTGGAGTAACTTGCATTCCGGGGAAACCGATTCAGGCAGTTTGGTCTGTTTTCAGAGCATAACGGTCATCGCGATGATAGAGATACATCTGAATGACTACCTAAAGCTAGGTCGCGTTACGAAGATGTCAAATTGCAACATAACTCTGTAAGGATGGATCGCTGGCAAGTGTTAGAGATTGTCTGTGTAGAACGCCTGGCGGGAATGGAGTGGTTCTGCTGGCCGTAACGGCTGTGCCGCCTTTACAGGAGCGGACCGCAGGTGAGATCAGGTATTGAAGGTGAGCGTGACCTGAGTTGCCCGCGACTGGACGATATCCCCCAGCGATTCGTATTCGTCCTGGGGAATACGTTCTGCGGGACCAGTGATTGTGAATGCAGCTATAGCAATGCCGTTACGGTCCAGGATAGGAGCAGCCACACAGCGAATCCCGGAGAGCCCTTCTTCGTGATCCAGGGCGTAGCCCCGTTTGCGAATCCGGTCCAGCTCGTTCAGGAAGGCCCGTTTCGAGGTGATGGTGTGCGGGGTGAAACGTTTAAAGCGGATGCGGTTCACCAGATCTTCGCGTTCGTTTTCCGGAAGAAAAGCAGCGATAGCTTTGCCCGGAGCACAACTGTAACAGGGAGCCCGGGCACCGATCTCGGCGGAATATTTAAACGGATGCCGTGCCAGCAGCTGTTCCAGAATCACAATTTCCGTATCGATCAGACAGCAGAGCTGTGTCGTTTCTCCGGTGAGATCACGTAATTCCCGCATGGGGCCAATCGCGCATTCCGATAAAGGGCGATCCTGGACACTGGGGGGAATCAACTGCAGGAAGCGATTGGTCAGATAGTATTTTTTGGAAGCGACGTCGCGGGAAAGGTATCCCATTTCTTCCAGTGCTTTCCCAATCCGCAGCAGCGATGCCTGGGGAACAGAGAGTTCCTCGCTGAGTTCGCTGAGCGTGCAGCCGTGCGAGTGCTTCGCCAGATATTCGAGCAGGGCGATGCCCCGTTGCAGGCTGGGGGAGGCGGCAGCCGCCGATTTCTGATTTGTATCGGGAGCGGGCATTGTTGTTGACTTCATATATGAAATAGGTTTCAATAGTGAAATATATTAAAGGGGCGAGATTAAGGTGTCAAGCACTTTGGGATCGGTTTAAGATTGAAGTTATCGAATCAACACTCCTTTCGAACGGCAGCAGAAAGCAGCTCTGATATGCACGCAGGCGAGAAAGTATGGGTGGCGCTGACGTTGTTCCTCGGGTTAGCTTTACCGGGACTCAGCAGGGCAGACGATCTCTTTGAAACACCTGAGCGTATGCAGGCGGACTTTGACCGTGTGATCGCTCCGTTGATTGCTGGTCACTGCCTGGACTGTCATGCGGGACTGGATCCCAAAGCGGGGCTGAATCTTTCCCGCCGCGATTTGACTTTCCAGGGAGGCGAAACGGGAGCTGCGGTGAAGGCAGGTAAGCCGGATGAGAGTCTGCTCTGGCAATACATCGAATCGGATGCGATGCCCCCCGAACATCCCCTGTCTGCGGAAGAGAAGCAGTTGTTCCGCCGCTGGATTGCAGCAGGCGCGCCGTGGGGCACAGATCCCATAGATGCCTTCAGTAAGACAACGGAAAAGCGGGCCGGTTACGACTGGTGGTCGCTGCAGGCTCTGCAAAAACCAAAAGTACCCGTTGCGACGGGTGAGCGCGAACACTGGGGCAAGAATCCCATCGATGCCTTCGTCTTGCGGCGGCTGAAAGAGCATGGCCTGCAGCCGCGTGCTGAAGCGGATCGTCGTGCTTTGATTCGTCGGCTGTATTATTCCGTGATTGGTCTGCCTCCGGAACCGGAAGAGGTGGAAGCGTTCGTCGATGATAACTCGGCTGACGCGTATGAGAAGATTATCGATCGCCTGCTGGCATCGCCACATTACGGCGAGCACTGGGCGCGACACTGGCTGGACGTGGTTCGATTTGGTGAAAGCAACGGGTTTGAACGGGATCAGCCACGTGAGAATGCCTGGCATTACCGGAACTGGGTGATTCAGGCTCTGAATAAAGATTTGCCCTACGATCAGTTCGTCAGGCTGCAGTTAGCCGGTGATCTGCTCAAGCCCGACAACCCCGGAGCGGTCAAGGCGACCGGTTTCCTGGTGGCGGGCCCCCATGATGTCGTGATTCCACAAAGCACATTGATGCGGGCAACGATGAAACAGGACGAACTGGAAGATATCGTCGGCGTGACGGCGCAGACATTCCTTGGGTTGACCGTAAACTGTGCCCGCTGTCACGATCATAAATTCGACCCCATCGGTCAGCAGGAGTATTACCAGTTTGCCGCAGCGCTGTCTGGCGTCGTCCATGGAGAGCGGAATCTGCCCGATCCAGCCTATAATCGAGCTCAACAAGCTCTCGCCCAGAAAGAGAAGACACTGAGAGAAGTCCAAGGACAACTCTTCCAACTGGAGACGGTTGCCCGAAAACGTGTACTGGCGAAACGCAATGAAGGGCGGGACACAACGGAAGCATCGCTGGTATCCTCTCCTGTCGCTGCCTGGGATTTTCGCAAAGGGACAGACGATCTGGTGGGAGGTCTCTCGGGGACGTTGCACGGTTCTGCAAAGCAGACGCCTGAGGGACTGGTGCTCGACGGTAACCGTTCCTTTTTGAAAACAGACCCCCTGCCTGAAGTTCTGGGGGAAAAGACGCTGGAAGCCTGGGTGAAACTTTCGGATCTGCAGCAGCGAGGTGGAGGCGTCCTGAGCGTACAGACAACCGATGGTAATATTTTCGATGCGATTGTGTTTGGCGAGCAGCAGCCGGGACACTGGCTGGCGGGGAGCGATCATTTTAATCGCACAAAGTCATTCCAGGGCCCCGAAGAGAAGACCGCTTCAGAAAAAGAGGTGCAGGTTGCCCTGGTGTATGCCGCGGATGGGACTATCACTGCTTATCGTAATGGAGCCGTTTACGGGAGTGGTTACCGCTCCAAAGGTTTGCAGACATTTCCCGCTGGGAAGACAGAAGTCCTCTTCGGTTTACGCCATGGTTCTCCGGGGGGGAATCGACTGCTCAAAGGCGTGGTCAGTCAGGCACGCCTGTATGATCGGGCGTTAACGCAGGAAGAAATTCAGGCTTCTGCCCGCTGGGGAGGCGTCTTCTTTTCTCAAGAAGAACTGCAGGCGACTCTGAATGAAACACAGCGGCAACAATGGCAGGAACTGCGTCGACAGCGTACCGGTCTGCAGGCAGAAATCAAAAAGCTGCAGGCCGTGCAGCCAGTAAAGGTCTATGCCGCTTTGTCCCGCGATCCGGGAGTCTCACACTTGCTCAGGCGAGGAAGTGTGGCGGCACCAGCGGGTGTCGTTCAACCGGGGGGACTGCAGGCGATTGAGGGGCTGGATGGTAATCTGCAACTGGCCGCTGACAGTTCGGATCAGGAACGCCGCCTGAAATTTGCCAACTGGGTGACCGATGCCCGCAATCCGCTGTTTGCACGAGTAATTGTGAATCGGATCTGGCATTATCATTTCGGTCAGGGGTTGGTGAATACACCGAATGATTTCGGCTTCAATGGCGGACGCTGCAGTCATCCCGAACTACTCGACTGGCTGGCGATTCAGTTAAAAGAAAATGGCTGGAGCCTGAAATCGCTGCAGCGTGAGATACTGCTCTCGGCAACGTTTCGTCAGTCCTCAGAGGTTGATTCGCAGGCAATGCAGGTAGATGCCGACAACCGCTGGTTATGGCGGAAAAGTCCGCAACGGATTGAAGCGGAGTCAATTCGTGATTCGATCCTGAAAGTCGCGGGCAAATTGAATCCTGAAGTCGGGGGCCGCGGTTACCAGGACGTCAAATCGTATTTCTTCAAGGGGACCCAGTTCTATGAACCACTGGATCCCGTGGGTGAAGAATTTAATCGCAGGTCGATCTATCGATTTTCTGCACGCGGGGGACGGCATCCGCTGCTGGAAACGTTCGACTGTCCCGATCCTTCTACGACCACTCCCGATCGGGCATCGACAACCACGCCTCTGCAGGCACTGGCATTGATGAATGATTCCTTTGTGTTACGGATGTCGGATCATCTGGCCGCGCGGGTTAAGCAGCGCTCAAGTGACAACACCGGGCAGCAGGTGATTGAACTCTTTGAGTTGGTTTATCAGCGGCCGCCAAGACCGGAAGAAGCAGCGGTGTCACGTGAGTTTGTTTCTCAACATGGTCTGTCCGCCTTATGTCGGGTGCTGCTGAACAGTAACGAATTTTTATATGTGAATTGAAACTGCCATGTCATTTGCAGAGCCACAGCAGAAGAATATGAAATTCTCTCTCGAAAACGAATTATTGTCCCGACGTGATTTCTTTTCCTGGGCCGGGACCGGACTGGCGGGGACCGCACTGATGGATCTGTTACTTCGTCAGCAGTCTGTACGTGGCGCAACACCGAAGCAAGCTACGGTTCCGGTACCGCATTTTTCGCCGCGAGTGAAACGGGTGGTCCATATCTGTCTGATCGGCGGGTTGAGTCATCTGGATTCGTTTGACTATAAACCTTCGCTCAAAAAACTGCATGGCAAGGAAATGCCGACCGACAAGAAGCCCGAGACGTTTTTCGGCAAAGTGGGTCTGTTGCGAAAGAACGATTTTGAGTTTCAACAGCGCGGCGAAAGCGGTCTGTGGATTTCCGAGTTGTTCCCGCACATCGCGGCACAGGCGGATGAATTAACGCTAATCCGCTCGATGAAAGCAGATTCCGCCAATCATACCCCCGCCACATTTCAGGAAAACACCGGGTTTCGACTCAACGGTTTTCCGGTGCTGGGTGCCTGGTTGTCTTATGGACTTGGTTGCGAGACCGATGAACTGCCCTCTTATGTCGTGCTGCCGGATGTCCGCGGCTATCCCGCTGCGGGAACGATTAACTGGTCCAACGGTTTCCTCCCGGCTCAGCACCAGGGGGTTCCATTTCAGAGCGAAGGCCCCGCCATTCGGGATCTGTTTCCTGAACGGCAGATTTCTGAGCAGACCGAACTGGCCAGTCGACAATTGTTGAACCGTTTCAATCAGGCTCACCTCGAACGCGCTGGTGCCAACAGTGACCTGGAAGCCCGGATCCGCAGCCACGTTCTGGCTGCAAAAATGCAGCTGGCCGTACCGCGGGTGACTGATCTTTCAGGGGAGACTGCCGCGACCCGGGGGATGTACGGCTTTGACCGGGAGGAAACCGCTCCCTTTGCCCGCAACTGTCTGCTGGCCCGGCGTCTGCTGGAGCAGGGGGTGCGTTTCGTGCAGCTCTTTTCGGGAGGCCCTTTTGGTTCTCCCCGCATTAACTGGGACGGGCATGAGGATGTAAAGCGGAATCATCTGCGGGAAGCGACCCGTATCGATCAGCCTGTAGCGGGGCTATTGAAGGATTTACGTCAACGGGGGATGCTGGAAGACACGCTGGTACTGTTCTCGACTGAATTTGGCCGGACGCCTTTCACGCAGTCAGCTTCAAACACGGTGGGCACAGGCCGCGATCATAATATGAATGGTTTCTCGGTCTGGATGGCAGGCGGTGGTCTCAAACATGGGATCAGCTATGGAGCCACCGACGAATTCGGTTGGAAATCGGTCGAGAAAGTTGTTCCCTGGCACGATTATCATGCCACCGTGCTGCATCTGCTGGGCATCGATCACACCCGGCTGACCTGGTATCACAACGGGATCGAACGTCGGCTGACCAATGTGCACGGCGAAGTGCTTCATGAAATTCTGGCCTGATTTTCATCTGTTTTTATCGATTCTCTTGCGAACCAGCTGATTTTTTCAGGAACTTATTTTGTGTGCATGGACGGATCGACTAGAATAGCTATAGTGTGTTTTCGTGATCGGCATCGAGGAGGGCGCTTACTTCTGTCTGATTGACATTAACGTCCTGTCTGAATAATTACTGAGATGAATACTATACAAAACCCCGGCAGCAAGGCAGACTCTAAAAGGGTCCTGATTATCGGTGGTGGTTTTGCCGGCTTGAATGCCGCGTTAGAACTGGGAGGCGTTCCCGGCGTCGAAGTGACCCTGGTTGACCGCCATAATTACCATCTGTTTCAACCATTGCTCTACCAGGTCGCCATGGCTGGCCTGAGTCCTGCAGATATCGCGACGCCCATTCGCAGCCTGCTGTCCCGCTATAAGAATACCAGTGTCCTACTGGGAGAAGCCCAGTCAATCGATCTGCCCGGCAAGAAAGTTCAGTTTGATTTTGGCGAACTGGAATACGATTACCTCGTCCTGGCCTGCGGTGCGACACACAGTTATTTTGGTCATAATGAGTGGGAAGTTTACGCTCCAGGCTTAAAGAACATCTCGCAGGCCACTGAGATTCGTAAGCGGGTTCTGTCGGCCTTTGAGCATGCAGAGCGGATTACCGACCCCGATGAGCAGAAGAAATATCTGACGTACGTGATCGTGGGGGGCGGACCAACGGGGGTTGAGCTGGCAGGGGCGATCGGCGAGATGAGCCGATTTACCCTCTCCAAGGATTTCCGTCGCATCAATCCCAGTCATACTCGTGTGATCCTGGTCGAAGCGGGACCACGGATTCTGCCGATGTTCTCCGAAGAACAGGCGAATCGAGCAGCCCGCGACCTTGAGAACCTGGGAGTTCAGCTCTGGACTTCGTCTGTGGTAACTAACATCAACGAAGATGGCGTCGAACTGGGGAGCGAACGAATCCGGGCTGCCACTGTGCTCTGGGCGGCAGGCGTGGAAGCTTCCAAGTTGGGGCAGTCTGAGGGGATGCAGACTGATAACCGGGGCCGCGTGATGGTTGAACCAGACCTGAGTCTGACCAATTATCCCAACGTGTTCGTTGCCGGTGACCAGGCCTGTTATACACACCAGACAGGAAAACCCTTGCCGGGTACCGCACCGGTGGCACTGCAGCAGGGGCGATCCATCGGCAAAAATATCCGTACTGAAATCCAGGGCAAACCCCGCAGTGAGTTCCGTTTCCGCGACAAAGGACAGATGGCGACCATCGGTCGCAGTCGAGCCATTGTCGAGATGGGAAAGTTCAAATTAGCCGGTTTCTTCGCCTGGGTGGTCTGGCTGGTCGTGCATGTTTTCTATCTGACTGGTTTCAAGAACCGGGTGCTGGTCGTTATGCAGTGGGCCTGGTCTTACCTCAGTTTTCGTCGAGGCGCGCGACTGATTGTCGGCAAGGAATGGGATCCGGAGCCGGTGCAGGAGCCGCAGCACGAACACGAAAACGAGGAAGTTCCGGTTTCGTCCGAGCACTAAACTTGTCCTGAAAAAGCCAAAACACTCGTTTTTCGTAGCACGGCGATTTATGCTGAAGGGGATGTTTCATTCCTGATTCAGCTGAGGACGCCATGCCTTACCAGATTGCTCCCTTCCGCTTTGATGTCACTGTGCCGATCGGTCACTCGTTATGCGGAGGCTGGATTCCTGCCGCATCACGCATTGATTCACCGCTGGAAGCGCTGGGTTTTGTGTTGTTGACCGAGCCACAGCCTGTGGTTGTCTGCACGCTGGACTGGACGGGGCTCTGTAACGATGCCCATTTGCAGTTGCGGCAGGTACTGGCAAAAGCCGCCGGCACGACTGCAGACCGCGTGGCGGTGCAGTGCGTGCATCAACACGATGCCCCGTTTGCCTGCCTGGAGACGGACCGGATTGTGCGGGCGCAAGGTGATCTGCCACCCAACATGGATCCACAGTTTTTTCAGACCTGTCTCCAACGGGCGGAGTCTGCGGTAAAGGAGAGTCTGAAATCACCACGTCGCCTGACGCATGTCGCTTCGGCCCAGGCAGAGGTGGAGCAAGTGGCTTCCAACAGGCGGGTGTTAAACGACCAGGGGAAGATCCTGAAGAATCGAAGTGTGGCGGCCAGTAGCGATGATATTCGTGATCTGCCGGCCGGCGTGATCGATCCCTGGTTGAAGACGGTCGCCTTTTATGATGGAAAAGAGAAAGTCGCCGCCTGCTATTACTACGCGGTGCATCCCATCAGTTACTGTTGTACCGAGGGGCATGTAAACAGTGAGTTTGTGGGACAGGCGCGAAAGCTGAAGGCCGAGCACGATGCCCCCGATTGCCTGCACGTTTACTTCACCGGCTGTGCGGGCAATATCAATGCAGGCAAGTATAACAACAGCGATCACCACGAGAATCGGCCGGTGCTGGCGCAACGGATCTTTGCGGCGATGGAGCGGGCGTCCGCACAACTCCGTCCCGAACCGATCAAGCGGCTGCAGTGGACGACCGCTGATTTCCTGCCCCCGGTCAACCGTGCGTTTTCCATCGCTGAGCTGGAGAAACAGATCAATGATCACAGTCGGCGGGTGGTGCATCGGAACCGGCCTGCATTCACACTGGCCTGGTTGCGACGGCATGCCGCTCAGAAGCCGATTACGTTGAGCGGACTACACGTCAACCAGATTTCCATGCTGCACCTGCCGGCCGAGCCGTTCATCGAATATCAGCTGCGAACCCAGATGCTCTACCCCGAACGATTCATGGCGGTGGCTGGCTACGGGGACGGCGGTCCCTGGTATCTGCCGACTGCGGAAGCTTACTTCCAGGGGGGCTATGAAGTCAGCGTGGCTTTCAGCGGCCCGGAAGTGGATCAGCATCTGATGCGGGGTATTAAAGATTTGATGCCGAGTTAGCCGGATACTCAAATCAGCCCGGCAATCGGTTTGCCGTGCGGCAGGATGGGAATCGGTCGTCCCTGATGGTCGACGAGGGAGCGAGAGTAATCGATGCCCAGGTGACGGTAGATCGTGGCCAGCATATCCTGTGGCGTGTGAGGATTATGGGTCGGATATTCGGCCTTGGAGTTGGTGGCACCAACGACCTGTCCCATTTTCAGATTGCCTCCTGAGAAGAGGGCTGTATAAGCCTGGGGCCAGTGGTTGCGTCCCGTCCCTGAGCTGTTGGAAGAGAGTCTGGGAGTACGTCCGAATTCACCGACGGCGACAACCATGATTTTCTTATCCAGGCTGCGTTCGTGGATGTCCTCAATGAGCGTGGCCAGAGCCTGATCCATGTACGGGAGACGGACCTGCATGTATTTCGCGAAATGGCCGGGGCGTCCCGCGTTGAGAATGTGATCGTCCCAGTTCGTGAATTCCTGCCCGGTCTTCGGGGTGTTGAAGAACAGCGAGACGACACCACAGCCGGCTTCCGCCAGGCGACGGGCGAGCAGGCAACCCTGGCCCCACATGTTGCGTCCGTAGCGATCGCGCAGGCTGTCCGATTCACGGTCAATGTCGAACGAACGGGCGGCATCGGGACTGGTCAGCATCTGAAAAGCGAGGTCGCGGAATTTGTCATTGCCGTGCAGGTCTCCTGTGAGATCGAGATCGCTGCGCAGTTGATCGAACTGTTTGAGCAGCTGGCGGCGTTCGAGCAGATGCTTCCCATCCATGCCGGCCTGCAGTTTCAGGGAAGGGGGACGGTAACTGGTTGCAGAAGGCTCGGTCGATTCAAAAGGTCCGTGCTGCAGGCCCAGGTAAGTGGGCTGGACCATGTAGAACTTCGAGGGAATCGAGACATAGGGGGGCGTTCCCGCAGTGGAGAGGCCGCGGACAACACTGGTGACGGAACCGAAGTCGGGGTGTTCGCTTTTTGATTGTGAAGTGGGGTCCAGTTTCGAAGGACGTTTGCCGGTGAGAACGATGATCCCCCCATCGCTGTGGATGCCGACGTCGTGGTGCAGGGAGCGGACAAGCGAGAATTTATCTGCGATCTTAGCCTGTCGCGGAAAGAGCTCGCAGAGATCCATTCCCGGAACATTCGTGGAGATCGGATTAAAGAGGGAGCGGTAATCCGAAGGGGCGTCGGGTTTGAGGTCGTAGGTTTCCAGTTGCGAGGGACCGCCATGCAGGAAGAGCAGGATGACGGATGTTTCCGGTCGGATCGGGGCGGCTTCACTGCGGAGAGACAGCAGTTGCGGGAGTGATAGCCCGCTCAGCGCGAGTGAGCCGATGCGCATAAACTCGCGTCGGTTCACCGGTCCACTGCAGTAATTGCCCGTCATTTGATTTTATCCCGCTCTGGAGCACCCGATGACGCACTCGGGTGGAACTTTGAAATATCAATGAATGATTATATGTGTGCGGCTTGGAAAATGCCAGAGGAACCTGTCGGGGAGGACCTGAATCAGGGAGCGTGCTCTTCGGGAGGGATCGGACGGCCGTGGGGATCCTGGTCAGTATCGAGGGTATCGGCGTTGAGGCGGTCGCGGAGTTCCCGGTCGGTGAAATGCTCGAGCTGTTCGGCCTGGCGGTGAATCGTTTCCGTCGACATGCCGGCGTGTTCGACGAGGTAGTGTTCCCAGAGTCGATGCGAGCGGACGAGCTGCCGAGCCCGGTCGCGACCGGTATCGGTCAGGGTGTAGGTTCCGTTGGCGTGTACGAGCTGGCTGTGCCGCACGAGGTAGCCGAGTGTCAGGCTGGTGGGCAACGGTCGGGAAAAGAGGATGTCTCGCAGGTAGAGGGCATCGGGCCTGAGTTCAGGATCCCGTTCTTCGATGCGGTACATCAGGGCGACGATGTCATCCGCGAGAATCTGCCAGGCCAGAAACTGGCGTCTCAGGAAGACGATGACCACGCCATGTCGAGGGCCGAACAGGGCGGCGATGATAAACAGTAGACCTGCGGCGACCGCCATCATGCCGGCTGTCGAAGTACTCTGAAAACCAAACCAGTAGGGGACGGTAATGGCACTGATGTGCCCGATGATGGCGGAGAGCATCGCCAGCAGTACACTGAGGACCAGCATGACTCCCAGTCGATCGGTGAGCATATAAGCGGCCGCAGGGGGTACCACGAACATGGCGACGACCAGAATATTGCCGACTGCTTCAAAGCTGGCGACCGCGGTGATCGCGACCAGAGTCATCAGCGCGTAATGAATGAACGTTGCATTGAAGCCTGTGGTCGTAGCCAGGGCCGGGTCGAAAGAACTGAGCTTGAGCTCTTTGAGAAACAGGATGACAAACAGCAGGTTGATCAGCAGTACGATGGAGAGGACAAAGACCACGCGGGGGATTTCCCAGCCGGCGACCAGGACGGTGTCGGCGGGAGTGAGTTCGATCGCTCCATAAAGGACGCAACCCGGATCGAGATCCACACGATCGGCTGCCTGGACAATCATCACCAGCCCCAGGGCAAACAGGGAGGTGAAGACGACGCCCATCGAGGCACCTTCATCCACTTTTCCAAAGCCGCGAATCCACTCCGTGAACAGCGCAGTCAAAATGCCGGCAATAACAGCACCGACAAACATGGGCAGGCTGCTGCGGGAGTCACTGATTAAGAAGGCTGCGGCCAGACCCGGCAAGATGGCGTGCGTGATCGCATCGCCGAGCATGCTCATTTTACGGAGCACAAGAAAGTTACCCAGCAGGGCCGTTGCGGCAGCACACAACATGCCCGCGACGATGATCCAGCCATCCAGTGCCCAGCTCCATTGTGCGAGTCCGCCCATCAGGTGGTCCTCCTGAAAGTGGGGGTACTCAGTGATTGAGGCAGATCTATATCATGCGGACTCTGCAGAATCCCTTCCGTCGACTGGCGGACCAGCAGGGATTCCAGTTCAGCGATCACTTCCGGTTCGAGAACGTGCTCAATCGCGTCGGCATCCTGATCGACTTTACTGGAAGCGACGTCTGCGTAGGTAATCAGGTAGAGTTCCCAGAGGCGATGCTCGTGCACAACACGGGCGGCTTCTTTCAATCCAGAGAGTGTCAGTTGCACGCGATTGTCTGAGAGTAACGTCACCAGACGTTCGTCCTGGGCACTGCGAATGATTTTCTTGAGGGCAGGCAGGGACCAACTCCGCAGCTGCTCCAGGGCAGAGAGTGAGACCGGTGGTGCACTGTCAGTCACCCCGATCGGGAGTTGCTGATGTGCTTCGAGGTATTCATAAAGGCCGCGCAACAGGTGCTGGCGATTGACCTTGGTATTCAGTTCATAACGACGGTACTTGCGAACCAGGATCCCACGGGGAACGCCAAAAATCATACTGAACAGGAACATGGCGGTCGCGACGAGAACGATCATTGCCCCGGAGGGGAGATTGGGGAAAATCGCACTCATGCCCGAACCAATCATCCCGCTCAAAGCTCCCAGCACCACCGCGACCACTGTCAGCCAGAACATTTTTTCTGTCCAGAAACGTGCGGCTGCAGGGGGAATTACGAGCAGAGAGATCATCAGGATCAGACCCACCGCCTGCAGACCGATGATTGTCACGATCACAACCAGTCCCATGAGGAGTGTGTCGAGCAGCACTACCGGAAAGCCTCGCGAATCGGCGAAGCCTTCATCGAAACACAGCAGTGTCAGTTCCTTATACAGCAGTAAGGCCACGAGTACACAAGTCAGACCCGCACCGCCGATCAACCAGGCATCGCTGGCGATCATGGAAGCGGTTTTTCCATAGATGAATGATTCAAGGCCGGCGGCGTGCCCGGTCTGCATCTGCTGTACGATATTGAGCAGCGCGATTCCCGCGCCGAAGAAGACGCTGAGTACGATGCCGAGGGCCGCATCTTCCTTGAGTCGGGTCAGGTTGCGAATCATCAGGATACCAGCAATTCCAAAGAGACCACTGATGGCTGCTCCGGTTAACAGAAGAGGCAGCGACTTACCATTGAGCCCCAGGGTGCTGCCGATGATGAAGGCGATCGCGATGCCGGGAAGTGTCGCATGGCTGAGGGCGTCACCCATCAGGGCGCGTTTGCGAAGCAGGGCGAAGCTGCCGATCATGCCAGCGGACATTCCCAGGAGCGTCGTACCCAGGATGACAACCCGGGTGTTATAGTCCTGCATGAAGAAGACGCGTCGCCAGTCTTCCCAGGCAGGCCATTCAATACTGCGATCGGTGATGGACCGCTGTGTCTGAATGGACTTGCCTTCGGCAGCCAGGAGAACCTGGCCGGGACTCAGCAGGAGCAGCAGAATCAGCATCCGCGCGCTGAGATTCATAGCGACTGCTCCCTGCGGCGCATCGTTTCGGTGGCTTCTTCCAGCAGAGTGAGACGGCCGCCATAAGTTTTCTGCAGGTTCTCCGGAGTGAAGACCTGCTCGGTCGGACCGTGATCGATGACACGCATGTTGAGCAGAATGACGTAGTCAAAATACTCGGGGACGGTCTGCAGGTCGTGATGAATCACGAGGGCCGTTTTGCCGGCCTGTTTCATTTCCTGCAGGATTTTTACAATGGCTTTTTCGGTGGCGGCATCGACGGCGGCGAACGGTTCGTCCATCAAATACAGATCGGCATCCTGAACCAGCGCACGGGCGAGGAAGGTCCGCTGCTGCTGTCCGCCGGAGAGTTGGCTGATCTGTCGCCGGGCATAGTCTGCGATCCCCACGCGTTCGAGGGCATCCAGTGCGCGTTCGCGATGTTTCTTGCGGACAGGCAGGCACCAGCCGATCTCGCTGTAGAGTCCCATCGTGACAACATCGAGAGCATCGACGGGAAAATCCCAGTCAACGCTTTCCCGCTGAGGCACGTAGCCCACGCGGTGCCGGTTTTTCTGATATGGTTTACCGAAGATGTTGACGCGGCCCGAGGCTCTGGGAATCAGTTCCATGATGGCTTTGATGAGCGTACTTTTGCCTGCTCCGTTCGGACCAATGATTCCGACCAGTTTCCCCGGCGGAATATCGAAGCTGACATCCCAGATCACAGGTTTCCGGTGATACGCGACCGTCAGGTCATACACGGAGAGGGGGATCTCAGCAGGTGACAAATCGGTCTGCGTGATCGGACTCTGGTTTTCGGTTGAATTCGTCGAACTGGATTGATTCATGTTGGCTCTGAAGAAAAGTAGAGACTGAGCTGTGTTTCTCAGGGAGTGAGTTTGTCCTGCATGCCTTTTTCCGGGGCAGTGCCTCCCAGCGCCCGGGCCACGATGGTGATGTTGTGGTCGAGCATACCGAGATACGTTCCTTCGTATGTTCCCGGTTCACCCATGGCATCTGAGAACAGTTCTCCTCCGATTTCGATCTGATGCCCCTGCGCGCGGGATCCTTCAATCAGAGCGGTAATATTCTTTTTAGAGACACTGCTTTCCACGAAGACCGCTTTGATTTTTTTCTTCACCAGCAGATCGACGAGTTCGTTAATCCGTTTCAGACCAGCTTCTGATTCGGTGGAGATGCCCTGTACGCCTTGAACATCGAGTCCATAAGCTCGGCCGAAATAATTGAAAGCATCATGAGAGGTGATCAATGTGCGGCTGTCTTCCGGGATTGATTTCAATGTTTCCAGGCCGTACTTGTGCAGTTGCTCCAGTTTCTGTTTATAGGAAGCAGCATTCTTCTCATAGACATCCGCGTGTTGCGGGTCGTATTGGGAGAGGGCGTCTTTAACGGCGTCAACACATTGAGACCAGGCAGAGACATCCATCCAGACATGGGGGTCGTAGTGGCCGTTAAAATCATCCGGTTCCAGAAGCGTTTTTTCGTTGATCAGTTCGGTCACCGCATAGACCGGTTTATTGCGCGAGACCTTGATCAGGGTGTCGGTCATTTTGCCTTCGAGCATCAGACCGGAATAGAAGACAACATCTGCGTTCATAATCGCCACCACATCATCGCGACTTGCTTTATGCATGTGGGGGTCGACGCCGGTACCCATGATCTGTTTCACGTCGACATATTCCTGTCCCACATTTTTAACAAGATCGGCGACCATCCCTACGGTTGCTGCGACAGGGATCGGGTACTGGATATTGGCTCCGGATTCCTTGTTTTTAGTCTGGGGCGTCGAATTATCCTGCGACTGACAGCCGACCAGGCCGATTAACACCAGGGTGAAAGCGAAGAGCTTTCTCATGATAAAGTATGCTCCGGTAAGGGTTTAGTGCGTGCGGAGTGCTTAAATGTAGCCAAGGCTACATTTTTATGATTTTATAGCAGGTACCCCGGGAATGTCAACTCCACGGAAATGCATTACTTCTGTGGCTTGAGGTGCTGATCAAAGAAGCCGATGACCGCAGGTCGGAGGTCACGCTGTTTGGGTTGGAGGTGAAAGCTGTGTGGAGCGCCTTCGATTATGATGAGTTCGGTAGGGATACCACCCTTTTTCAGTGCTGCCTGCAGGAGCTCTGACTGTTCTACCGGGACCAGAGTGTCGCGGGTTCCGTGCAGGATGAGGAAGGGGGGATCATCGTCTGAAATATGCGATACTGCAGAGGCCTGTTTGCTGAGTGACTTTTCTTCTTCCGAGAAGGAGCTCAGCAAGTCACGAGATTTCGCCAGGGCAATCAGGTCATGCGCACCGTACATGGGGACCACTGCCTGGATGCGGGACGAAAGGCCTGCATAGGGCTCTTCAGGTTCGAGCTGTGGATCGTCGCCAGTCACAGCCAGCATCGCGACCAGGTGTCCGCCGGCGGAACCACCGATCGCTCCGATGTGGTCGGCGTCGATGTGATATTTGTTGGCATGTTTTCTGAGAAAGCGAACGGCGGTTTTACAATCCTGCAAGTGGCCTGGCCAGACCTGTTTGAGGTTATCAGTAAAGCGAGAATGTCTTTTTGCCAACTGGTAGTTGATGCTGGCACAGACGTAGCCGGCTTTAGCCAGGTTGGTGCCGATGTTGATTTCGCGACGGGCGCCTTTGTCACCGCCATGCCAGCCCCCGCCATGAATAATCACGACGGCGGGGTACGGGCCTTTCCGCAAGCGGGAATCGGGAAGATAGAGATCGAGTTTTTCCTCGCGGCCTGCGCCCAGGTAGTCCACGTCTTTCTGAATCTCTACCTCGGAAAGTTCACGTTTGACCCGTTCGGAGGGGGAAAGGAAGGTGACCCGGTCCCGGCCTGCAAGTTCGGTGAGTTCTTTAATATCGAAAGCTTTGAGCAGACCGAAGCAGAAGAGTTCGGGTGCCTGGCTGACAGCTTTATCCTCTTCGAGTACTTCCTTGAGGGACCCGTAAGAATCCTGCAGCCTGACACCTGAGATGGCTGCGGGTTCGATCGCAGCCGCGACGAGTGTGAACAGGCTGCTGCGGGGGCCGACGGACTGGATCTGAATGGTGGACTGCTTCTGGTCGGTTTTCAACCAGCGGGCGATGGCAGCGAGCTGGCTGGCCTGAATGCCCAGGGGGCGTTCTCCCACGGCAGCGACAAGCAGACCATACAGGAAGTCACGCTGACTGATTTTCGATTCGCCGAAGTAGAAAGGATCGACGGCGAGCACGTTCTGTCCTTGTGCCAGCAATGTTTCAACTGTTGCTGCCAGACTCTGACGGCCTGCATCTGCGACGACGATAGTGGTGGATTTTGCAGAACCTCGTGAAAATACCACGGCAGGGACGGTCCAGTTCTGATCGACGTTCAGTTTCCAGAAGGTGACTTTGGTGTCGCCTGCTGATTTGTGGTCGACCTTAGTGCCGATGACTTTTGACTCTGGGGCAGAGATGAGTTTTTTGAGTGCTGCCCGTTGTTTTTCAGGTGTGGTCTTTTTCGCGGGGCGAGGCAGATCCTGACTGAGTTTAAGGGCCAGAGTGTGGAAGTCCGCATTGTCAGCGGGGAGTTCGACCTGCAGTTCCTCCGCTGTTTTCAATTCTTCGTCACAGGGGATTTCTTCGACTGTCAGCGGTTTGCCGGGTTCGGAGAAGTGTGCTGAGAGCATGCGATAGAGGGCTTCGCGATTGTCTTTGAGGAAGTTGTGCGTGCCGGGATCGTCGTTGATGTGCTTCTGCAGATTTTCTTCTTTGCCGTAGAGCTTGAAGATTGGGAAGGCCGCCTTGAGCAGTGGGGGCTGGGCGTATCCCGATTCGAAGCAGCAGTTGTCTTTCGAGTTGTTGGTCAGCAAGGTCGGACGGGGGGCCCGCATCGCGGTCAGGTGTGTATAGTCTGCATAGAGCGCCAGGTCGTTGGGTGTCTGTTCGGAATCACCCAGGTCTTTGGTGTGATAGTTACGGGTGAGGAAGCTCGAGTAACCGGCTACCGGATTGGAGAGGGTGACCCGTTCGTCGAGGGAGCTGATAAAGATCGTCTGCCAGCCACCTCCAGAGAGGCCTGCGACTGCGACGCGCCGGGGGTCAGCGTTAGGATGCGTGAGTAGAACATCGAGCCCTTTTTTCATCGCGAGATAAAAGGGAGCAAGCCCGCTGGTGCCACACAGGTCGAGCTGGTTCATCTTGTAGTGTGTGAAGCCGGGAGAGTTGAGCTGACCCATGCCGAGCCATTCGACGTTGAGAGCCAGCATGCCGCGCTTGGCCTGATTGATACAGCGGACCTGTTTGTAGTCGGCGGCTTTTCCATCATTGCGGTCGTGACCGTTGACGTTCATCACGACAGGAACTTTGCCCGTCAGGTCATTGGGAATGTAAAGCAGGGCGGGGACCCAGAGTCCGGGGACGGCTTCGAAGCGAAGTTTCTGGATTTTGTATTCGGGACCGCCGGGGATGGTCTCTCCCCAGACGACGTTCAGTTTCGTGTCGCGCCATTTGGCGGCTTCACCACGATAGACGACTTTGTCCAGAACCTCTTTGCGAATGCGGTTATTGACCTTTTCCCATTCGGCGACGCTGCTGACTTCGGGCATGCCGGGGACTTTGGGAGCGATAAATGCCTGTACCTCTTTCCAAGGCTGATCTTTTTCCAGGATCGGTTGTTTCAGACAGTTCTGCAGGTCGGGTTCAGCGGCTGACAATCGCGAAAAACTGAGAGAAAGCAGGCTGCAGAAGACGAGTAGAGTGCGGACTGAATGGTGCCTCATGGCTGGAGCTCCCGATGAATTCTGGTGGGATCTGATAAATCAATATTGATTCATTCTGCGAAAAACGGGCAGGGAACACAAGTTGGTTAGGAAAATTAAAGAAGCGGCACGCGCAGCACGAACCCCGGTTGCTGGCCAAGTATCAGCAAGGTTCTGGTCAGGATTTTTTGCCTAACTCGATGGAACGGAGTGTGGCCGCAGCGACGGCGTTCATGAGGCTGCTGCGCAGGCCTCCCGATTCAAGGGCGTGGATGCCGGCGATCGTGGTACCACCTGGACTGGTGACCGCATCTTTAAGGGCACCGGGATGTTCACCGGTTTCGAGCACCATCTCCGCGGCGCCTTTCACCGTCTGTGCAGCGAGCTGAGTAGCGACGTGGCGGGGGAGTCCCATCCGCACGGCGCCATCGCTGAGGGCTTCAATGATCTGATAAATATAAGCGGGACCGGAGCCGGACAGTCCGGTGACGGCGTCGAGTTGTGACTCGGGCACTTCGACGGCGGTGCCGACGGTGGAGAGCAGGGAGTCGACCAGGCTGGCATCGGCTTCTGTCGCATTGCCTCCCCGGGCGAATGCAGAGGCCCCCTGTTTCACCAGACAGGGGGTGTTAGGCATGACGCGGATCACGCGGATGGAATCCCCGAGAGTCTCGAGGAAGAGAGAGAGTGGAGAACCAGCGGCGATGGAGACCAGCAGCTGTTTCCCGGTAATTGTGCCTTTCAGTTCCTGCAGAACGTCGGGGAGCTGCTGCGGTTTGACTGCGAGGATCACGATGTCGGACTGTTCAGCGACGGTGAGATTGGCCTCAAGAGTAGTTGCACCGGTTTCGTGGGCAAATTTTTCCCGGGCTGACTCGTAAGTGTCGCTGGCACAGACGTTTTCTGCAGAAGTGAAACCGGAGGAAATCAGGCCTCCTGCCAGGGCGGTCGCCATGCGTCCTGCACCAATAAAACCGACTTTCATTTGTCTACTGTCTGACATTCTGGGGGGCTTTCTGCTGTCTGTAGCTGTCAATTCGACTGTAATTTGAGGCTATTTCGTGCTGTCCTCAAATTTTCCTTCGGATAGTCCCTGATAGAGAGGACGTAAACTGCTAGAATACTATCTGCGTCTACGATATCAATGTAAGCGTAAGTAACTTTGAATTGTAACACCAACGATCGGAATGTGCATCAGTGCCCGTTTCAGACGTGTTGATCCATAAATGCGAGCTGATTGCGAGATGAAGACGGCCGGTTATAATAAGCTGCAAAATGCAACCGGGAATGAAAGCCAAACGAGAATGTCAGACGTGGTTCCCCCCCCGATTCGTGTGGGGGCGGTCTCTTATCTCAATTCGAAACCGCTGATTCAGGATCTGGAAGATCTCGCGGATAATGCTGAACTGATGTTGGATTATCCCAGCCTGCTGGCTGATGATCTGGCTGAGGGGCGAATTGATGTGGGGCTCATTCCCTCAATTGAAGTCATTCGCAGTCCCCACTATGAAGTGATTTCCAATGCCTGTGTGGCGACTCAGGGGCCGGTGCTGAGTGTGAAAATGTATAGCCGCGTGCCTCTGGGCAAAATCAAGCGACTGGCACTGGACATGGGCTCGCGGACGAGTGCGACGCTGGTCAGAATCATGCTGGCGGAGCAGTACGGCGTGTTTCCGGAAGTGGAACCGCTGCCGATCGAACAGACCATTGAAGCAACAACCGCAGATGCGATCCTGCTGATCGGCGATCGGGCGATTCATACACCAAGTACGAAGTTCGCTGCGACTTGGGATCTAGGCGAAGAGTGGTTGCGCTGGACAGGGCTGCCGTTCGTCTTCGCGATGTGGGCCGTCCGTAGGGATCAGGATACCGGATCGCTGGAGACCGCGTTATGTCAGGCACGCGACAGGGGTGTATCGATGCTGGACGAGATTGCCCGACGGGAAGCACCTAAGCTGGGCATTGACGTGGCGGTGGCAGAAAGCTATCTGAAGAATAATCTGAGTTTTTATCTGGGATCTGCAGAGCGTTGCGGATTGCAGCTGTTTCAAGAATTAGCCATTAAAACGGGACTTGCTCCCGAGGGGGTTCCTCTTGTCTTCCGAAATTGCATCTCTGCTGGATAAAGCAGTCGCCGGCGAACGTCTGAACCGAGAAGAGGGGCTCAAGCTGATGGAGTCTCACGATCTGGTTGCGCTGGGCAAGGCAGCCAACGAAGTCACGAAGCGACTGCACCCCGAGCCTTACCGGACCTATAACATCGACCGGAATATCAACTATTCGAATTCCTGTACGGCGGTCTGTGATTTCTGTGCGTTTTACCGGAATCCGAAGTCGCCGGACGTGTATGTGCTCAAGCCGGAGCAGCTGTATCAGAAAATCGAAGAGACCATCGAACTGGGGGGAGACCAGATCCTGCTGCAGGGAGGTCTGCACCCGACTCTGAAGCTGGAGTGGTATGAAGATCTGCTCCGCGATCTGCGGGAACGATATCCGACCGTAAACGTGCATGGCTTCAGTCCGCCGGAACTGCATCACTTCACCAAGGTCAACAAGCTGCCTCTCCGCGAAGTGCTGCAGCGGTTGAAAGATGCCGGCCTGGGTAGTCTGCCCGGCGGGGGAGGCGAGATCCTCGTGGACCGGGTCCGCAAGGAAATTACCCGCGGCAAAGCGCTGACCGACGAATGGCTGGAAGTGAATCGGGTATGGCACGAACTGGGGGGCATCTCGAGTGCCACGATGATGTTCGGCCATATCGAGACACTGGCTGAGCGGATTGAGCACCTGGATCGCCTGCGTGAACTGCAGGATGAGACGGGCGGCTTTTCGGCATTCATCTGCTGGACGCTGCAGCCTGATCATACCGATATGGATTACGTACCACCTGCCGGGGCATTCGAATATCTGAAGACCCAGGCTGTGAGCCGTCTGTACCTCGATAACTTTAAGAATATCCAGTCCTCCTGGGTGACACAGGGAGAAAAGACGGGGCAGATGGCACTCTTCTTTGGTGCCAATGATATGGGCAGCCTGATGATTGAAGAGAATGTGGTTTCCCAGGCGGGAACAACTCATCATCTGACAGTTGAGACAATTCGTCGCTGTATTACGGAATCGGGATACATTCCCCGGCAGCGGAATGTCTTTTATGAATATATCGATGATCCTGATTCTAATGGTCCTGCAAGGGGTTCAGGTCGCGTTCCTCTGCCCGTGCTGAACTGAGAGAAAATCGGTCAGAGAAACAGCTCAGTGCAGCCGATTCGCCATGATAGGTTATGCTTGCTTATATTAATGAAATATCGGTAAGCCTCTTCGGTCTGTCGATTTCCTGTTGAAGGTCGACAGGTGTATCGGGCAGCAGGAATAATGGACGAATATGATTCACATCGAGCAACTGAGTAAAAGTTTCGATGATTTGCGACGTGGCAGCATTGTCGCACTCGATTCAGTGAGCTTCGATGTCCAGGCCGGAGAAATCTTCGGCCTGCTGGGACCCAACGGTGCAGGTAAGACAACCTGTCTGCGATTGTTGAGCACCGTGCTGCAACCCACATCCGGAACCGCGACCGTGGCCGGTTATGACGTGCGAACGCATCCTCAGGAAGTCCGCTCCCATATCGGCTTCATGTCAGGCAATACGGGAATCTATGACCGGATGACGGCCTGGGAGATGGTCGAATACTTCGGGCGACTGTACGGTATTGAAGAAGGCCCCCTGCAGGAGCGGCTGGAGTGGATCTTCACCACGCTGCAGATGCAGGACATTCGGGACATGCTGGGCTCAAAGATGTCCACGGGGATGAAGCAGAAAGTTTCAATCGCCCGTACGATCGTGCACGATCCGCCGGTGTTAATCTTTGACGAGCCGACTTCAGGCTTGGATGTGCTGGTAGCACGAGCGGTTCTGAAGACGGTGGAAGCTTTGCGCGAAGAGGGTAAATGCATCATCTTTTCGACACACATCATGCGGGAAGTGGAAAAACTCTGCGACCGGGTGGCGGTGATTTATAAAGGTACCATCCTGGCAATCGGCAGTATTCCTGAACTCGAGGAACAATATCACGAATCGGATATGGAAGAACTGTTTTTCCATCTCATTCAGAAGCATGAAGATGAGCTGGCGATGAAGGCACAGACAGACCAATGATACAGTGGAAGAATATCAAGCTCATTTTGATGCGTGAATTGCGCGACCAGCTCCGCGACCGGCGGACGCTGTTTATGGTCGCCATTCTCCCACTGCTGCTCTATCCGGCGATGGGTATCGGGATGGTGCAGATGACTGTGATGTTTTCGGAGCAGCCGCGGAATGTTGTGCTGCTCGGGGCGAAAGATTTGCCTCAGCATCCGCAGTTGCTGGAAGGGGATCGATTCGTCTCCAACTGGTTTATGAATCCCGCCGACGCGGACAAATTGCGGGTGATTACCGATGCACAGGTTGCCGAGAATGACCTGTCCGACATTGATAGCGAAGAGCGGGAAAAACTGCTGGAGCAGGCCCATGAACTGGAAGTGGATCTGAAGCTGCATCAGCAACTTCTGGATACCTGGGATCAGTTGCAGGTTCGACTAAGTCAAATACAGACGAAGTTAGATCAACATCAGAAAGAGCCGACTGAGGGTGACACTCAGTCGGAAGAAAAGCAGCAACTGGTTCAAGAGCAGAAAAAACTTGGTACTGAGAAGATCGAGCTGGCTGAACAGATTACCCAGAGTAATGCACGTCTGAGTAAGCAGTTTGCTGAGAGTCAGATTCAGGTTTTGATTCTGTTTCCCCCGAATCTCTCCAAAGAACTGGAACTGGTCAGTCAGAAACTGGCCCGACATGAGCCGATCGATTTTGATCCGGCCGTCTCGCTGCGACCTCTGGTTCTGGAAAATACTGCGGATGAAAAATCGCGGCTGGCATTCACTCGTGTTCAGGAAGCGCTGGATGCCTGGGAAAATGCGATTCTGCGAGACCGATTGAGCCGTGCCCGGTTACCGGAAAATCTGCCGAATCCGATCAATCCGGATGTGATCGACCTGGCACAGGATGATCAGCTGGCTGCGAACCTGTGGAGCAAGCTGTTTCCAGCGTTGCTGATCATCATGGCAGCGACGGGTGCTTTTTACCCGGCGATCGACCTGGGGGCCGGTGAAAAAGAGCGGGGCACGATGGAGACGCTGCTGATTTCACCCGCGCGTCGCACAGAGATCGTGCTCGGTAAATTTCTGACAGTGATGATCTTCAGTGTTTCCACAGCATTGTTGAACCTGGCGAGCATGGGTTTCACCGGCAAACATATGGTGAATGTGGCAGGCAGTGGTGCGTTGTCGAAAATCGGTGATCTGTCGTTTCCTTCTGCTTCTGCACTATTCTGGATTGTGATTCTGCTGATTCCGCTTTCGGCGTTATTCAGTGCCCTGTGTCTGTCACTGGCGACCTTTGCCCGCAGCAGTAAAGAGGGGCAGTATTATTTAACGCCGCTGTTGATGGTGACGCTGGGATTGACGGTGTTCTGTCTTTCTCCGGCTGTGGAGATCAATGCTTTTTACAGTATGATGCCGATCGTCGGGGTGGCTTTGCTGTTGAAAGGAATGCTGCTGTCTGCGGTGAATGCGGGTGCCTTATATGTCTACGCGATTCCGGTGCTGGTATCGAGTATCGGTTACAGTCTGCTGGCACTCTGGTGGGCCATCGATCAGTTCCAGCGGGAAGACGTATTGTTCCGGGAGGCGGAACGGTTCGAACTGGGATTGTGGCTCAAGCACCTGATGCGGACCAAAGACGCCTTGCCCAGTTTTGCGGAGGCAGGCTTCTGTTTCGTGATCATCATGTTACTGCAGTTTGCCGTGATGAATACGATGCGGGATGCAATTCTGACCGCGCCTGAATCGATGCGGGCGGTACGGAGCATGCAGTTGCTGATGATCCAGCAGCTGGCGATCATTGCGACACCAGCGTTGATCATGGGGATCATGCTGACGACCAGCGTGCGGAAGACGTTTCGTCTCTTTTTCCCCAGCTGGGGTTTCTGGGGCGTAGGACTTCTGTTGCCCTTCATGCTGCATCCGTTGTCGCTGGAACTGTCGGCGAGTCTGCAGTGGTTCTTTCCAAAGTTGCCACCCGGGGCGGCGGCGATTATCAAGGAAATGTCTGATCCCAATCAGTCTTTGTGGTTTATTCTGTTGGCATTTGCAATCGCACCGGGGATTTGTGAGGAAATCGCATTCCGTGGATTTATGCTGAGCGGGTTTGGCCGCCGGGGCCGCGTCTGGCTGGCTGTGATTCTCTCGAGTGTGACGTTTGGTGTGATGCACCAGATTCCACAACAGGTATTTAATGCGACCCTGATGGGGCTGGCTCTGGGGCTGGTCGCGGTTCACAGTCGCAGTCTGTTTCCCGGGATCGCGTTCCATATGATTTATAATTCGCTGTCGGTATTTCGCGAACGGATCCCTGAAAAATGGGAACCGACACACGGTCTGCAGTATTTTGTCAGTATGCAGCCTGAGGGCTTAAGGTATTCCTGGCCGCTGCTGGTCCTGTGTGCTGTGGTCGCATTTCTGCTGCTGCGGTGGACGATTCTGCAGTCCCGCCCGGCCGTCGATCCGAATAGCTCTTCCACGGATTCTCTGACGTCTCCGACCTTCAACCGTCGACTGACGGATACCAAATAAGTGTCGGGCTGATATAATGGGCGACGTCCCTGTTATCCGCCGCTGACCTTTGTTTTGAAACTACAGTCTCTTGGAACGTCAGATTTATCAAGCACGTTGGGTGTTCCCCGTTGCGGGACCACCGTTGCCAGATGCCACTGTCGAAATTGAAGGGACCCGCATTGCGGCCTTCTATGCAGGCAGGCATCCTCGCGCAATCGATCTGGGCAATATGGCTCTGATTCCGGGCCTGGTGAATGCCCACACGCATCTCGAATTCAGTCAACTGCGTGCCCCCCTGGAACCAGCTTCCCCGTTCACCGACTGGATTCGGGCAATCATGAAATCCCGATTTGAGACCGAGCAGCCGGTCACGGAACGGATTCAGCTGGGGATCACAGAATGCCTGTCGTCGGGAACGACTCTGGTCGGTGAAATTGCGACAAGCGTCGAGAGTCTGCGATTGTTTAATATGGAATCACAGGTTCCCCGGGCAGTTGTATTTCGAGAATGCCTGGGGTTTACTCCCGATCGTATCGCGGGGCAGGAGCAGGTTGCCGATGAGTTTCTGGCGGAACCCCTTGCGCCAGCGGCAGTCGAGCGGTTATGCCCGGGCTTGAGTCCGCATGCTCCGTATAGTGTTCATCCCGATTTATATCTGAATCTGGTGCAGCAGGCCCGGGATCAGGGAGTGCCTGCCGCCGTTCATCTGGGGGAGACGGCGGCGGAATATGATCTGCTGGAACGCAAATCAGGCGCATTTGTTGACCTGCTGAGTGAGCTCGGACTGTGGGATCCCAAGATTTTGAAAGACGGGATGCGGATGACCGATTACCTGGCTCCATTGGCAGAATTACCGGCTGCTCTGGCGGTACACGGTAATTATTTCGGCCCGACCGAGTGGGAATTTCTGAGGGGAGCACCGTCAATTTCAGTGGTCTATTGCCCCCGCACGCATCACTATTTCGGGCATTCGGAGCACCCGTGGCTGTCGATGATCGGGCAGGGAATCAATGTCGCGCTGGGGACGGACAGTCGGGCTTCGAACCCGGATTTGAGTCTCTGGAGCGAACTGCAGTTCCTGCGTGAAAGGTATCCCCAGTTGGCCACGGCACTCATTCTGGAGTGTGGTACACTCGCCGGAGCCCGTGCTTTGGGGTATTCCGACGACACTGGTTCGCTGGAGGCAGGAAAAGCCGCAGATCTGGCCCTGATCCAACTACCTGACGATTTTGATGGGGGAACGGATACTGATCTTTTGTTAGATTCCCGATCTTATGTGGCCCGGGTCATGCTGAATGGGCAGTGGATCAATTGATTTCAACTGAAATCACGTTACCCTATAATGTCTATCTTAACGCAGGTCGCGCATTGCACTACTTTTCAACTGTTTCGTCATTGCAAAGTGATTCGAAATTAAGCCGGGCAGGCGGCTCTGTTTTGCCTATGGTTGGCACAACGGTCTTTGTTGGGGAACTGAAGAATGGAAGAAATCATGTCGATTGAATTTGGTCAGGCTGTACCCCAGCAATACTGGTCACTCTCTGATGAAGAGTTTCTGCCCGCAGTCGGCTGGGCATCGAAACCACGCGGCGACCTGATGAAAGGGGCTCAAGCCAGCGACCTGGAACGGTTCGGACAGGGTTTGGCGGCTGTGTTGAAAGCGATTGCCAAGCAGAAAAAGCAGACCAGGCACAGCTTGGAGATGATGTGGTCCGTACTCTGGTCGGCAGAGAAGGTTGAAGACACTGGCCGCACTGCAGATCTGATTCATCTGGTGGAGTCTGCCAGCGCGGTGCCGGCCAAGAGCAAAAAGGCACCCAAAGCGGGCAAAAAGAAAAAAGCCCCAGATCTGAGTTGGGACGAAATCAGTCGCCTGTTGTATGGCTGGCTGGAACAGGTAACGCTTTCAGAGCCGATGCAGCCGTTCGAATTATTGCTCCTGATGGAACTGCTGGAGAATGTTGGCTATCGCCTGGCACCCGCGACTCTGATCAGTGCATGGCGCGCCTGCCTGTGTGCAGCGGTGGCACATTGTTTCAAGCTGGAAGAGACAGATTTCTCCGAAACTCCGGATGACCAGATCCTGCTTGTTTCCGGTGAAGTTCCCTGGCGGGCCAGCTTTCTGTTTGCAGGAGTCGCAGGCGCCAAGAACCTGAGGCAGCTGGGCCAGCAGAATCTGCGGGACGGTTTCTTCGAGCGGACGGATACCGATGGAACACCTCACGCGGACATGCTCTCACGGATCGACTTCTGGCTGGCAACGATGACGCGTTCCCTGTTTATCGGCCAGGTCTGGAAAAAACGACTCTGGGATAAGGAAGCACAGGAACGGTTTCAACTCACGCTCCAGGTGCTGGTGGCAACCAGTAACGCCTCCGGGAAACTGGCTTTGTGTCCGATCCATGAAATTGGACATGCCGAATTACTGAGTCTGGCCGCTTATTTTTCTGGTCTGTCGAACCGGAGTGCCGAGCGGATGTATCTGAAGGCATTGAATTCCGGGAAGAAAAAACGGTCACAGTTCTTTATCCAAACAGAGGATTATGCTGCGAATCAGTCAGACTGGTCCGCGCTGGCTGTGATGCGAAATTACTGGTCTGACTCATCAAATCTGCTGATGGTGACCTGGAATGGTGATCTGCCGGCTGTCAGTCTTACCGCACTGGGTAAACAGTTGCTGGAAGGACGCTGGGAGTTCTCTCTGACGGTCGATGGTACTGAAGTCAGTGGGGATGGCGAATGGAGCGCTGTCTGCTGGAATTCAGATGAAGACGCCGATTACCTCGAACTGCAAATGGATCTGGAAGGCGGTTACACACTGGATCGTCAGATTCTGTTGCCTCGCAATCAGCATTTTGTCTTTCTGTCAGACATCGTGAATGGTAGCGAAGCGGCACGGTTGGAATACCGTTCCCTGTTGCCCGTGGCCTCTGGTTTCACTGATACTGTGGATGAAGAGACGCATGAACTTTCGCTGAAAACCAAAGGACTCGCGGCGCGCGTCTTTCCGCTGGGGCTACCTCAGGATCGGGATTTCTTCTACCCTGGCAGCCTGAGCCTGAATGAGCGGGGACAGATTGAACTGCATCAGGCAGCAGCGGAAGCGACAGCCTTGTATGTCCCCCTCGTGATCGACTGGGAACCGGACCTGAAACGAAAGCCAGCTGACTGGCAGAGTCTGACCATCAGTGAAGCGGGGAAGATTTCTCCCCGCGATGTGGCCTCCGGCCATCGGTTGCGGATCGGCAAACATCAACTGCTGGTCTATCGCAGCCTGAAGAAGGGTGAGGTGGCCCGGGCCGTGCTGGGACATCATACCAGTTACGAATCAGTGATCGGACGTTTTGATTCTGATGGAGAGCTGACGCCGCTGCTCTTCGTGGAATAATGGGCCTCTGAAATGGCCTGAATCCATGCTTTCTGGATCGACAGGGTACTCAGACGGGCTGGGAACTCTTACAATGGATAGCTTATCGTGCCGTTTTCGGCGTAGATCAGTGAAACTGAAGCGATCAGGATCAAGCGAGGAATCATGTCAGAAGATGTTTTTGCCGCACTGGAAGAGTCACAACAACAATCTCCGGAATCCGTCCTGGAGCGGCTGATTGAAACATTGACCGCTCAGAAAAACTATCATCGTCTGTTTGATGCATTACTGATGCAACAGAAACACGCGATGGGGCTGGAAGTCCTGCAGCCGACGACCTTCGACAATGTTCCTGATGAACGGAAGAGAGAGTTCGAAGAAGCTTACATCGAGGCAGCTCGGAAGGTGGGCAACCTGTTCCTGGACGAAAAAATGTATTCCGATGCCTGGCTTTATTTCCAGACTATTCAGGAACCGGAACAGGTAACAGAGGCTCTCAGCAAGATCAATCCCCGAACTGTGCCCGAAGACAAGGTTGAAGGACTGATTCAGGTTTGTGCGTATGAAGGAGCGAATCCGGAGAAAGGATTCGAGATCATGCTGCAGTCGAACGGAATCTGTAATACGATTACGGTCTTCGACCAGATGAATGCCCAGCTCAAGCCAGAGAGCCGGAAAAAAATCGCACAGCTGCTGGTCGACCAGCTCTATACCGATCTCGTCCAATCCTTGCAGTATCATGTGCAGCAGAAGATGCCGATTGCACCACCCGCTGATAATCTGCGCGAGTTAATGGCCGGCCGGGACTGGATGTTCGAAGGGGGCAGTTACCATATTGATGTCTCCCACCTGAATTCCGTGGTCCGATTTGCACGGCTCCTGTCGGAAGACGATCCGCACCTGGCCAAAGTGATCGAGTTGTGTGAATACGGGGCGCGACTGGATCAGCAGTTTCAGTATCCGGGTGAATCGCCGTTTGAAGATTTTTATCCGGCTCACCTGCATTTCTTCAAGGCACTGGTGGGAGAGGAAAACGATCGGAACCTGGCCATAGGTTATTTCGAGAAGAAGCTCGAAATGGAACCGGATGAAGATGACAAGCAGATGATTGCCTATGTGCTCATTGATCTGTTGACGCGTCTGAAAATGAATGAGCGGGCGATTGAACTGGCGGAAACGTATCTCAGCCAATTTGAAGATCCGAATACGTTCTCTTTCACAAGTCTGTGCCGCCAGACAAATCATCTGGATGTCCTGCAGAAAGTTGCGCGAGGTAAGGGGGATCTGGTGACCTTCGCGGGGGCACTGCTGGACGCTCAGAACAAACCGCAGCCTCAGGAATCCTGATTCCCTGTTTGAAGAGAACAGTCTATGTCTCACCTGCCTCAGAACCGAGCCGCCTGGAACCGGTTGGCAGAAAACCGCAGTCAGTTTACGAAGCTGGCAACCGATGAAGAGTGTCGCAATCCGTTGCAGACGCTGGACTCGCGCGGCTGGCTGCCTGCTTCGGTCGAAGGGAAGTCGGTACTCTGCCTGGCATCGGGGGGAGGCTGGCAGTCGATTCTGTATGCTGCAGCAGGAGCCCGGGTCACCGTTGTTGACCTGAGCAACAAGATGCTGCAACTGGACGAACAGGAAGCGCGCCGTCGCGGGTTGCAGGTCAAGATTGTGGAAACGTCGATGGATGATCTATCGATTCTGCACGAGGCGGAGTTCGATATTGTGCATCAGCCGGTGAGTACCTGCTATGTGCCCGATATTGAAGCGGTGTACCGCGAAATCGCACGTGTGCTGCGTCCCGGTGGTCTGTATATCAGTCAGCATAAGACGCCCACCAGTCTGCAGATTACGCATCGGGATCAGCAGAACCGGTATGTGATCGGTCTGGAATACTATCAGCAGGGCGCATTGCCCAAAGTCGAAGACCGGGCCTACCGCGAAGACGGGGCCACAGAGTACCTGCATCGCTGGGATCAACTGGTGGGGGGCTTGTGCCGCACCGGGTTTGTGATCGAAGATTTACGCGAGCCGCTACGGGCTGACCCCAGTGCACCGGTAGGTCATTTTCGCTACCGGGGACGTTTTGTCGCACCTTACGTACGAATCAAGGCACGACGGATTTCCGAAGATACCGGGAAACAGGAATCTTCGTCTCTCTGGGTCCCTTAGTCGAACTGAGCTTATTCGGCGTCGTAATGAATCAGTGAGAAAACATCGCAGCCATTCATCTTCTCGCGACCGTTGAGGAATGCCAGTTCGATCAGAAAGGCACAGCCCACGATTTCCGCGTTGGAGTGGCGGGCCAGTTCGATACAGGCGGAGATGGTACCCCCGGTTGCGAGCAGGTCATCTACGATGACGACTCGGTCATCTGAATGAATGGAGTCAGTGTGCATTTCCAGCGAGTCGGATCCGTACTCCAGTTCGTAGTGAAAGGCTCTGGTTTCGAAGGGGAGTTTACCTGGCTTGCGAATCGGAATGAAGCGGGCACCGAGGGCCAGGGCCAGGGGGGCTGCAAAGATGAAGCCGCGTGCTTCGGCAGCCAGGATGGCAGTAATTTGTTTATCGCGGTAGTAGTCTGCCAGACGATCGACGACAGCCTGGAATGCCTTCGGCTCGGCCAGCAGAGGTGTGATATCCCGAAACAGGATACCCGGTTTGGGGAAGTCGGGGATCTCACGAATATAATCTTTCAGATCGATCGAGTCATTCATTCTCGGTACTGGCTTTCTCAGGTTCAGGGGTTGGGGTTTCTGCCGACATGTTATCGGGCAGTTGATCCAGATGCTTGCGCGCATTTTCAACAAAGACACTGGCAGCCGGGTCCTGTCCATAGAGGACGATGATCGCACGCCAGACAGCAGCAGCTTCAGCGTATTTCTGTTCTTTCAGCAGAGCGTCTGCCTTGGACATTGATTGCGTGAGCATAATATAACGTTGAGCGGTACGGTTAGGGTCCTGCCGGAGATCGTTGCGCATCTGGATGGCCAGATCCCGCATCTCCTTCTGTTCCGGTTCGTCCGGGAGCAGTTCAATCAGTGAGGACAGAACAATCTCGGCCTGCATCAGGTTTCCTGATTCCAGGTAATTCTGGGCCAGGGCTATGAACCGCTGCGGTTCGGTCTGCAGGCCAGAGCGTGATTTGCGCTTAGCAGTCATGCCGGCTTTCGAGCGGAGCTCATAAGATTGAATGCGACTCAGCTGCTCCTTGATGATGCTCTCGTCTTCATTAGAAGGATTCTCCAGCAGGGGGAGCAGGTATTTATCGCGGGCGATGTACCAGTCGGGGCCTTCCGGCTGCTGCAGGATCTGTTTCGCGTGCTGCAACATTTCCTCGCGGGACAGTTCGCGTTCCTGGAACCAGAAGTAGCCTCCGGCGATGACCAGGGCGAGCAGACCGAGCAGAAACCAGGTGTTGTCAAACAGTTGTCCCAGCCGGGAGCCGGTACTCTCTGCTTCGAGCTGCGCCCGCATCAGTCCCTGCATCAGGGTGCCTGAGCCCGCTCCCTGATCGGAGAAGTCAGAGTGTGCCTGGGTGGAAGTCGCTGAATCTGCGCTGGTGCCGGAAAGTGCATAGGTGTCTTCCGAGGTCGACATCTCATACTTGTTGATCACTTCCTGCAGACGACGTGAGAGCACATACGCATCGGGGTAACGTTTCTGAGGATCTTTTTCAAGGAGCTGGCAGACGATCTCTTCCAGCCAGACCGGCAGATCGTCCACATAGCGACTGGGTCGATCGTATTGGCCGTACTTCTGTTTCTGGATGATGGCCAGCATGGTTTTGCCACTGAAAGGGGGACGGCCGGTGAGCATGACATACATGACGGCACCGAGTGAATACAGGTCGCTCTGGCGAGTAACCCGTTTGCCCTCTGCCTGTTCGGGGGACATGTATTCTGCCGTACCGATGATGCCCCCGGTGACGGTCAGTTTTTCAGTCGCGAAGAGCTGTGCCACGCCGAAGTCGGCCAGCTTGACCGTGTTATCGACTTTGAGAATGAGGTTGGACGGTTTCAGGTCGCGGTGAATGATACCGGCGTCGTGGGATGCCTTGAGGGCAGAGCAGATCTGAATCGAAATATCGACAACGATTTTCCAGTCGAGCCGTTTGTCGCGGCGGAGACGGTTAGTGAGCGTTTCGCCTTCGACATACTCCATTACATAGTAGTAGATGTCGTTTTCGACTCCGCTGTCATAGAATTCGATGACATACGGGTTGTGCATTTTCTTGAGTGCTTCGATTTCACGATGGAAGCGTTCGACGAAGCCGGCTTCACGGGCCAGGGCACTCGGGAGAATTTTTATGGCAACCTGCTGATCGGTGTGGATGTTCGTTGCGAGGTAGACGGAACCCATGCCGCCGGCCCCGATTTTTTTCCCGATCAGATATTCCCCCAGACGTTCGGGGGCGGATTCATGTTCGTGTTTATTCAAGGTTGCTGCTCGGTTTGAAGTGTGTTGGTCGTCGATGAAAAGCGTCGTCAGACTGTCGGTTGTTCAGTGTCAGGAGACTGGCTGAAGTCTATAATCTCAGCAAGCGAAATGAAAGACGATTTCAGTACACTCTATTATGGATGAATCCATGTCTGATGCAAGAAGGAAGGCTGTTCTGCTGATCGCACACGGCAGTCGACGTGCGGCAGCAAATCAGGATCTCGTGCGGCTCGCTGAGATGCTACGGGAACGGTCTGTGTTTCCGATCATCGAGATCGCTTATCTGGAACTGGCGGAACCGACGATCCCTGAGGGGGCGGAACGCTGTGTGGCTGCGGGAGCGGAGGAAGTGTTGATGCTGCCCTACTTTCTCTCGGCAGGTGTCCATGTGCAGAATGATCTGGAAGAGCACCGGAGTGAATTTACGACACAATTCCCCGGGACCGAGTTTAAATTGTGTGGGCATCTGGGCCTGCATCCGCTGATGCTGGAAATTGTACTCGCTCGGTTGCGGGAGGCTGACGAAGTCTGACTACAGTTGTTGCTTGCCTGTACGACAGAGATCATAAAAAAAGGACGCCCCGAAGGACGTCCTTTTTCTCGCAATGAAAACCACTAATTGGTTTTTGTTTCAGCAATCCGACCGAAGGCCTTGAAGGTAATCGGTTCACTGCGACCATCGATGGTCACGGTAAACTCTTCTGAGTATTCACCTGGTTTATCGGGAGGAACGATTGTCAGCGGCAGCACGTGAATAGGCTGAGCTGCTTTCGGCATGCGGATTTTGAATGCTTCATCGTTGGATTCGCATTCAATCTTTGTGATTTCAAATGGCTTTTTGCCCCGCATTACAACATTGACTGTTTTTTCCTGTCCCGGAACCATCATGCCCAGAGAAACGACTTCGGGGGTAATGGTGATGTCAGATTCGACACGGGCTTCGACCAGCAGCGGTACTGTTGTGAAGTTAACGTCGTTGGTCTTCAGGATGAGCTGTTCCCGGATTGGACCTTTAGGAGTCTTGGGATCGAGAGTCAGCATGATGTTGTAATTGACGCGTCCACCACCGCGATTCGTTTCGACAGCCTTGGCAGTCACGTGTGGGTTACGGGATTCGATTCCGGTCAGTGCCCAGTCTTCACGGCCTGCATAAGCGAGAGCCACAGTGGTCTCTGCACCTTTACCGACTTCGACAGAACCGAAGTTGGCAGCACCCGGTGTGAAGACGACATCGGTACGGATATACGAAGTAATCGGGATCCGGACTTCAGCATACTGGGGAGCATCAATGGTGATAATCACGTTAGAATCTTTGCGACGCTGGAAGCGGGCGGTATCCATTTTGACCTGGATGTATCCTTCTTCGCCACTTTCCAAGATGCTCTTGGAAGGCTCAGCAGCCGAACAGCCGCAAGTAGTGCGAACATTGGCAATATGGACGGGATCTTTATAGATATTCTTAATTTTCAGGCGGTATTCGGCATCGGAACCACGGGCGATGACGCCGAAGTCGATTTTGTCTTTATCGAACATCTTCATCGCCCAGTCCTGTCCGAATGATGGGGCAGCATTCAGGACAAACAGACACAGGCTCAGGACGCCGAACCGGAAAATACAGTTTTTCAGCATTATTGAATCTCACTTCTGCAAAAAATGAATTAACTTCGATGTATCACTCAAGTCGAGGCGCTGAGACCGATTTCATCCGGCCAGGGACAATAACCGACTTTCAGCACATAACCCTTACATCATTATAGTGCAGAATCCATTCACAGAGACGTTTCACACTATTTGTAAAAACGGGCTCGGCAGGCAGATAACTGTGGTGCCAAAGTTCAGCAGACAGTCGAGATGCACAAGCCTGAATCAGTTAGCCAGTATTATACTGTGTTTCCGTTTCTGAGATCAAATTTGAGATTCAGAACATCAGTAAATGGCATGTGTGTGACAAATACATCAGTCGGCATCGACACTTTGGTTGTGGCAATTTAGTTCGCATACGTTGAATTGTCAATGTTGTCTCTTTCCGGTCGCAACTACCGGTTCTGGACGGATTAAGCTGCGTAATCGAACCCGATTCAGATGACCTGATGCGATTGTTCATGATGTCGCAAACAGTTTCCATAACTGGCTTTGAGCACTTACTACCCGCAAACGGTATTTTTATTACAACTGGTGAAAATCCATTCAACAGTCTTCTCTATTTGCTGATATTACTCATAGATTAACAGGCTTTCCTAAAGTGGGTGTGCCTGTTCTTTTTCCAGTTCAGCAGGATGCTTACAGCAGTTTAACTCACGGATTGGAAAAGTGGGTTTCTTCAAAATCGAGCCAGCACGCATAGCGCGGAGTGATAGGCTTGAATTACGAGTGGGTTTCCACTCCGGCAAATACAACAGCGGGTCCCCGACGGTTCCAGCTGCATGATAAGGAAGAGGGGATCTCTTTCATTATCAGGTCAGTTTCATTCTGAGAGGAGTGCAGGCTGGTCCGTTTCATACCAAAAGTGTGTGAGTGTGTTGTTAATTCGAGTAGAGAAGTGTGTGAGAAACGTCACTGTCTGCGCCGAGGTGGCGGGAATATCAGTTCGGTCTCATTCAAACAGGGAGCGATAGATTCAAATGAAAATTAAAAATACTGCCAGGGCAGGTATGACCGGACTGCTTGTGCTGGGAATTTCCTGCCTGGTGATCTCAGACCGACTTGAAGCCGGTCACAAATGTGGTCACTGCAAGATGGGCGGTCTGTCGATGTTCCATAAAGGAGCGTGCTGCAGTCCGTGGCGTCCGGGCTTCAAACATAAATGCGGTCATAAGCACAAATGTGGTTCCGGTTGCGGGATGAGTTCCTGCGGCTGCGGAGACTCGTTCGTTGATCAATATTATCAGGGAGTCGTTTATGGTATGGGAAACGTTTCGCAGGGTGGCTGCCGGTCATGCCAGTCTGGAGGTGCTGTGGCTGGTGCTTATGGGATGCCAGCCGGTGGTGGTCTCCCGCCGCAAGCGGGGTTAATTCCCGCTCCGGCAGTGCGACCAACGATTCTGCATTATCCGGGAACGATGGGGATTGCCTATCGTCGACCAACGCGGATGATGCCGGCCGATGGTCCGGAGGGGCATCCGCGCGATGCCGGTCTGGATATCTATGCTCCAGGTGCAACCGACATTCGCGTGGTCGCACTGAACCGACAACGCGATGAGATGGTGGGATATCGTGATCCTGCGAATGATGATATCTGGGAATTCGTGACCAAGCGTCCTTTAATTCCCGGGATTCAGCATGTCTATCAGGTGTATGCGATATTCCCTGAGACAGGAAATGTTCCCCAGACCAGACGAGTCCGTCTGATTATGGGACGAATCGTCGAACTCAGTTACAAACCGTATCCTCCAACTGACGGCACCCACCGGTAAGGTGCCGGGGTTCAAAAGTATTCCTGTCAGCTCGAGCCGGGAACGACTGCTGAACCTGTTCGACTCGATTCCTCCCTGTGCACGCACGCCCTGTCCGGAACGTGGTAGATTCTGATTGATGAAGTCTGGCCTCTGGTTAGCCAGAAAGCTTCATCTCAGCTATCATGTTCGGGACAGGGCGTGTTTTTGTTGAACTCTGCCCGCACGGTAATTCTGCCAACCCGGGAAGACAGGCTGAATTGTGAACGAGGTTGACTATCTGAGCATCATTTCCGGCGCCCGACATGATTGGCGTGCCCGGTGTCTCAAACCCTGTTTCGGGTTTCTCAGCCTCTTCTATGGAACCGCGGTCGCTGTTCGCAACCGTCTGTTTGACTGGGGTCTTAAACGGGCACGACCGGTGAGCGTGCCGGTGATCAGCCTGGGAAACCTGACGACCGGGGGGACCGGGAAGACACCGTTAGTTGCCTGGCTGTCTCAGTGGTTTCAAGCACAAGGGATTTCTGTCGCGCTACTCAGCCGAGGTTATCGTGCGCTGCCCGGTGAAGTGAATGATGAGAAACTGCTGCTGGATCGACTCTGCCCGCAGGTGCCGCATTATCAGAATCCGGATCGTTGTGCTTCAGCAGAGAAGGCTGTTGAAGCAGGGGCACGCTTACTGATTCTGGACGACGGGTTTCAGCATCGCAGGCTCGCACGTGATCTTGATATCGTGTTGATCGATGCGGTGAATCCCTGGGGCTACGGTCATCAATTACCGCGGGGACTGTTACGGGAGTCGAAGTCGGGATTGCGGCGGGCAGGATTTGTGTTGATCACGCGGGTGGATCAGTGTCCGCCTGAGTTGCTGGAGAATCTGATAACGGAAGTCAAACAATTTGTGCCCGAGCACAGGATCGCCCATGTGCGTTTTGTTCCCCGGGGCCTGGTCAATGCCGCTGGAGAAACCAGGAGCCTGCATGAAGTGACCGGGAAACAGGTATGGGGTTTTTGCGCGATCGGGAATCCTCGCGGATTTCAGCAAACACTGGTGGATGCGGGAGGCCGGGTTTGCGGCATGCGCGTCTTTGCGGATCATCACCACTATCGTGAAAGAGACCTGCAGGAAATTGGCTCAGAGGCAGCACAGTCGGGAGCCGAGTTGATTTTGACGACTGCGAAAGACCTGGTGAAAATTAGTGAACAAAAACTGTCAGGGCTTCCGGTCTGGGCGGTGGAAATCGGTGCGGAAATCGTGCAGGGAGCGGCTGATTTTGAGGAAATCCTGCGGAAAACGGGGCTGGCGGAGTCGGGGGAATAAGTCTGTACCCGCTGAGTCAGGGAGGGAATCAGCTCCAAACCAGTGGAAAACCAATCTATATCGGGTTAAATCACGTCAGAGATCCCGAAATTTGCTGTAATCCCGTTTCAGATATACTTGATTTTGGTTCTGCGTTCTGTCATCCTGAGAAGAGAGTAACTTCACACAATGCAGGCCGTTTACCCCGTAAACGAACTTTTCCTGCCAGAAACCTACCAAACTGACGGGCCGCTTAGACTGAATGTGGTGACCGTATCCCTGCCTCCATCATTGGTCTGTTCAATCATAATTCAAATAAACGAGGTGTTTAAGTTATGCAAAAGAAAAATATTAGCCAGGTTCTGCTCGCCGCTGTTTTGATCTCTGGCCTGAATTTTTTCACGCCTGTTACTGCTTCTGCAGAAGGCTGGGGTTCGATCACTGGTAAGTTTGTCTTCGATGGTCCTGTCCCCGAGCGTCCCGTACAGCGAAAGAAAGGCGATCCCAACGTCAAGGATGCTGCCGTTTGTGCAGCTGACACTCATCTGGGAAATGACCTGGTTGTCAATCCTGACAACAAAGGCATCCAGAATATCTTCCTCTACATGCGTCGGGCAAAAGACATTCATCCCGATCTGAAGGAATCCAAAGACAAGACCGTCGTGTTCGACCAGAAAGGTTGTACTTTCGAGCCTCACGCTCTGATTGTTCGTACCGACCAGAAAGTGATTGTCAAATCTGACGATCCCGTCGCTCACAACACCCATACCTTCCCGATCAAGAACCAGGCTGTCAACTTCATCCTGGCTCCCAAAGATCGTGAAGGAAAAGAAGTTTCCAACCCGATTCCTGAAATTCTGCCGATGCAGGTTAAGTGCGACATCCATCCCTGGATGACCGCTTACTGGTTCGTGGTAGATCATCCTTACGCTGTGGTATCTGATGCAGATGGAAAATTCACCATCAAGAATCTGCCCGCCGGTAAGCAGACTTTCCGGATCTGGCATGAAAAGAAAGGTTACCTGGATCGTAGCTTCAACGTGAACGTCAAGGACGGGGAAACCCTCGACCTGGGCGAGATCAAATACAAAGCATCTGATTTCGAGTAATCCTCTGTAACATCAGAGAAACGTACAGACAGGGCACGTCCGATTGGGCGTGTCCTTTTTAATGCCCTTAGATCTGTTGCTGAATGATGCGGGGTCGTTTTCGCCATGCATAAACCGTGCGGTTGCATCGCTCTGCTGGTGCTGGGAGCGATCTTATTCTCGACAGAGATCAGCCTGGCTCAGACAGAGCCACAGGCAGCCGCCGATCAATTTCGCGAATCGGTCTCCCTGGACGTGAATAATGCGGTGCTCAAGAAGATGGGCTCCGTGCAGGATTTTCTGGCAGGCGCGCAATGGGAAGACGCGATCAACAGTCTGATCCAGATCTCCCAGGAATACGGCAACACGCTTTATCCGGAATCCCCGGGACGCTATCTGCGGGTGGCGACTTACTGTCAGAACCTGCTCGCAGGATTTCCCCCGGAAGCGATTCAGATCTACCGGGAAAAGGTTGATCCCCGGGCCCGCAGGTGGCTGGAAGAGGCGGAAGCGGAATCGTCGGTCGGCCCGCTGTTGCAGATTGTCGATCAGGCACTGATGAGCAGTTACGGCGACGATGCCCTGTATCGCCTCGGCGAAATCTCCTGGGAACGCGGTGAACTGGGACAGTCGCGGGATTACTGGCGGAAACTGCTACCGCCTGAACCGGGATCTGCAGCGCGCAGTGATACCGGACTCTTCTATTATCCCGATTCCGATTTATCTGTACCCCCGATTCTGGCGCGTCTGATTCTGGTCAGTCTATTCGAGGGAAATTTCAAACAGGCTGAAGCGGAACTGGCTGTGTTTCGCGAGCGGTATCCCGATGCGGAAGGCTCACTCGCCGGTAAGCAGGGGAACCTGGCAGACCAACTTACAGGAATTCTATCAGATCGCGGTCAGGTCTCACTGGCGCATGATCAAGACGAAATGCAGACCTTTGCCGGACACCAGACCCGTAATTTCCGGGCCGGACATGCTCTGGACGTCGGGGCCGCAGCCTGGTCTTTTCGTGTGCCTCTGGTCTGGAGCCAGGAATACACGCGGAAACCTGCCTTTGGTCAACGCGTGCCGCCGGGACTCTTCCCTGTTGTACATGGGGAGCATGTTTTTATTAATGACTCAGAACGCATTTATGCACTCAACTGGAAGACAGGAACACCCGCCTGGTCTGACGCGGATCCTCAGGCGAGTCCGATTATATATCCTTCCGTTCTACAGGGGGCAGTCAGACTGCCGTTTCGTTCCGTCGTGGGAGTCCCCCGGTTTACGATGACTGTTGCCGACGGACGGTTATACGCCCGCATGGGATCGCCGGTTACTTCCGTGGCGAAAGATGAGCGGCTGGGACTGTTTTCGGAACTGGTTTGCCTGGACTTGAATGAAGGCGAAGGCAAAATGCTCTGGAAGATTTCTTCCGCCGAGTTGCGCGAGCAGAATTTTGTCTGGTCGTTTGAAGGGGCACCAGTTATTGCCGGTGATCGTTTCTACGTCGTGTTACACCGGGGTTTTCCCGAAGTGCAGACGAATGTCGCCTGTTTCTCTACCGAGACCGGGGAGATGCTGTGGAATCAGAAAGTCTGCCTGGCACTGCGGAACATTGAAGAGGGTGTGAACTACATTACCCATCTGCTGCTGACACTCGCAGAGGGGCAACTGTATCTCTCCACGGATATGGGAGCGATCGCATCACTGAATTCTCAGGATGGGAAACTCAACTGGGTCGTGACATACCCTTCCGCAGACGATGTTTCCCGGCGGGAATTGAGCGATCACATGATGAGTGGTCTGGTCCCCTGCCTGTATGACCAGGGAATTCTATTCGTCGCTCCCCAGGATACGAAAACCCTCATGGCCTTCGATGCGTCTTCGGGACTTTTGCTCTGGGAGCGGGAATGGCCGGAGCAGATTCGAAACCTGCTGGGAGTCACAGCGCGGACCCTGGTAGTCAGCGGGAATCAACTGTATGGCATCGATCGGGCAAGTGGGGCGTTACGCTGGAAGGCAGGCTATCTTGATCCGGAGGGTTTCGGCTATGGTCGAGGGCTGCTCGCTGGAGAGAACGTATACTGGCCGTTGAGGGATGAATTGCTGGTCGTAGACATTGAGCGAGGCACACTCAAACAGAGAATCCCGTTGCAAGCCTTACAGGGAGAAACGGGAGGGAACCTGGTGATCGCGGGAGATCAGCTGTTGATCGCGCAGCCCCGAAAGGTGACCGCGTTCCAGAATCACGGCATCGTGCCTGGATCACGAAAAGCGAATGAGAATCTGTCTGCAGAGAAGACGCAGGCACGTTGAAAATGTAAGATGTAATGTAGCTCCAAGTCCAATTCTAATTTTAAACAAGGTGAATGACATGAAGGTATCGTATCGTAATATCCTCGGCTCCCTGTTGAGTCTGGTTTGTTTGTGTGGTTTGTCTGCCAGTGCCCAGGGGCAGGTGAATGCTCCTCCAGGAAAAGTGGAAGTCGGCGATGCGGCTCCCGCTTTCACAGCTACAGATGACGCGGGCAAAGGCTGGAAGTCGACTGATTATATTGGCAAGAAAATTCTGGTGGTCTACTTCTACCCTGCCGACATGACCGGTGGCTGCACCAAGCAGGCCTGTGGGTTCCGCGATGATATGAAGAAGCTGCAGGGGAAAGACGTAGAAGTTGTGGGTGTCAGTGGTGATTCAGTACGTAATCATCAGTTGTTCAAAAAAGAGTATGATCTGAACTTCACGCTGCTGGCAGATGAAGATGGCAGTGTGGCCAAGAAGTTTGGCGTTCCCCTGCGTCCCGGTTCCACGATTGAGCGGACCATCGACGGGAAAAAGGAGAAGCTGACCCGTGGTGTAACAGCAGCCCGCTGGACTTTTGTGATCGACAAAGACGGTAAGGTTGCCATGAAGAACACCAAGGTCAAAGCTGCTGATGACAGCAAAGCCATCCTGAAGAAAGTCAACGAACTGAAGTAGTTCCTGCTCCTAAAACCGTTCTTTGGGCCGAAAACTACGGTTCAGAAGCGTTCACTCACCCGTAAAAATCGTCATTCGTACTCGACAGTCAACCGGCTGAGGGCATACAATTGACGGTGCGGGTGAGTTATTTTTTTGTTTGTTACCAGGGAGACAAGCCCATGAGTCGTAACCGTTTGAATCAAATCCTGTCTGTCTCTGCCGCTGTGCTTCTGCTGGCTGCGATGACGCTGGCAGGATGCGGGAAAACGGAAACGTCGAATGAGACGGTAACGGACGCCTCTACCGAAACGCCGGTCACCAAACCGGAAGCCGAACTGGGGGCAGCAGCGCCTTTCCCGGGATCGGCATCCCCGAAACCTGACATGAGTCAGACAGAGACGGTTTCCTTCCAGTCGGGAATGGAAGTCGGAGAGATCCCGATGCCGTTTGAAGTGGAAGATGTCACGGGACCCAATGAGGGAAAGACACTCTGCTACCGTTGTCTATATGGGGAACGCCCCGTTGTGGGGATTTTCGTGCGGGAACTGGGACCACAGACCGAGACTCTGATTCAGCAGATCGATCAGGAAGTGGCCGCTCACAAAGATGATAAGCTGGCTGCATTCGTTGTATTGCTGAGTGAGAATCCTGGTGAGCAGAAATCGAAGTTAAAACAAATCGCCAGCGAGAAGAAAATTCAACATGTACCACTGACGGTGTATGAAGGCACTGACAGTCCGCTGGGTTATAACGTAAAGCAGGAGGCTGTCGTGAATGTCATGCTCTGGGAGGGCGTTGTCAAAGCGAACCGGGCATTCCGTACCGGGGAGCTGGATCAATCGGGCATTCAGGAAGTCATCGAAGACACCCGCTTGATGGTGAATTAGTTCTGTTGCCGGAGATGTGAGTCCGGTCAGGGCCAGGAGATTCGAAACTCGCTCGAATTTCAAAGTTATTTTATTTAGACAGGACGTGGAAACACCGCTTTTGCCTATGTTGTTTGCATCAGACGCTACCAGATTACTTCCAGAACGCACCCGCTGTTTCCTGTATGGGGGCATGCTGATTCTGAGTTTACTGCTGCCCGGTTTCTGTTTCGGGCAGGAGTCCCTGGATGCGTGGCCCAATGGCCGCGATCAACTGGAGTTGTTTCCTGCGAGCCGTCAGTTTTCAAAACGCTATCAGGATGCCCGCCAGCTGATCGATGAGAAGAACTATTCTGCTGGGATTCCTGAGTTGCAGGCGATTCTGGATGCTCCGGAAGATTTTGTGGCCATTGATCGTGGCGTGGGCTTTCACAGCCTGAAACGGGCTGCCGAAGATCAACTGGCGGCGTTACCTCCGGATGGGAAAAAATACTATTCGGTGCAGTACGGTCCCACCGCTGAGCAGATGCTGCGCGAAGCACGGGAGCAGGACAACCAGGACCTCCTCCGCGAAGTCGTTCGTCGATTTTTTCATACCCAGGCGGGGGCCGAGGCTGCTTACACTCTGGGTTCTTATTACTACGAGCGGGGTGATTTACCGGCTGCAGCGCAGTTGTGGGAATCCCTCAGCGAACGGCATGATCTGGCTATTGAGAAGGAACCACATCTGACGTTCAAGCTGGCGGTCGCCTGGTACCATCTGGGGAACCTCGGAAAAAGTCGCCAGTCGCTGATGAAGCTGGCCCGAGAGACCAACGGTACAGACTATGTCTTTCCGAATGGCAAAAAGGTCGCGTTGTTCCAGGAAGGGCAGAACCCTGTCGCGTGGTTATCCCAACTGGTGGGAACGCTGGATCTGAAGGGAGCCCGGGAACAGTCTGACTGGACTCTCTATCGCGGGAATGCAGAGCGAATCGCTTCCGCAGAGTTCGCCGTCCCTTCCTCGAAACCGGAGTGGCAGTTTTCCACGATCCGCGACCCATTCTTACAGAACAATCCAAATCTGCCTCCCCTGGAAGCGATCCTGCAGAAACTGGGTGACTTCCGTCGCAAGCATCTGTCGGGGGTATTACCTGCTGCCAGTCCGATTGTGGCAGGCGATACCGTTGTCGTGAGAACGCACAATAACCTCAAGGGCTTGGACCTGCGGTCCGGGAAACTGAAGTGGGAGACGACGGTTTCGGATGCGTTGTTCCGCGAGATGCTGAAGGATCCGCAGAATTCCGATGAAGAATTTCTGGGTACGCCCCAGACCCCGTTACAGAAGTATCTGACGCAGCGAGCCTGGCAGGATTACACGGTCGGCCATTTAAGCTCAGATGGCAAGCTGGTATTCAGCGTGGAAAACGTTGGCTTTATCGGCGGTTTCTATCACTTCAGTCGGGAAGATCAGGAGAGCGTGCTCTCACCCAACTCATACAACCGTCTGATGGCCTTTGAAGTCGACACGGGTAAGTTCGTCTGGGAACTGGGAGGTCCCCGGTTACAGAACCCGATTAATTACTCGGGGCACTACTTCCTTGGGCCGCCGTTACCCCTGAATGGCAAGCTGTATGCTCTGGCAGAAGAGGGACGCGAGTTTCGTCTGCTGGTGCTGGATCCGCAGACCGGAAAAACGCTCTGGACGCAGTCGCTGTTTCGCAGCGAGTATCCGATCGCCCGCGATTATACAACGGATCGTCGTCCGCTGGATCATATTCGTCGCCGCATGGGGTTGAGTCCTTCGCTGGCCCACGGCGTTCTGGTCTGTCCAACCGGTTCGGGGTGTACGGTGGGGATCAACGCCGTAACACGTCAACTGCTCTGGAGAAATGTGGAGCCACGCCGAAATGCGATTACCTCTTACGCTGCCTTCAGCCGCGATGCGAACGAGAACGCCGAAGGCTGGGCGGAATTCGCACCGTTGATCGTGGGTGACCGGGTCCTGTTAGAGTCACGTACGGGACAGAACCTGAAGTGCCTGGATCTGTTTGATGGTCGACTGATCTGGTCGCGACCGCGGCAGGAATACCTGTTTATTGCCTCGGTACAGGATGGGAATATCCTGATGGTAGGACCGGGTTCAATTGAGGCACTCAAGTTAAGTGATGGAAGTCCGGCCTGGCCGAAAGCTCAGAAGATTCCAGCCCCCAGCGGACGGGGCATCGTGGTGCGGGATACATATTTTCTACCTGTGGATACAGGAGAGATCCTGAGTATCCGCCTGGATGATGGTCTGATTCTGGCCCGGACGCGGATCGAGACTGACACGCTGGTGGGAAATCTGTCAGCCGGGAGCGGGATGCTGGTCGCTCAGAATGAGACCGAAGTCGTCGGGTTTCGATCGGCGGCGTCCATCATTGAACAGATTCGCCTGGCGAGTCAGTCGGATCAGCCAGCGAAACAGGCAGAGGCGGAACTCTTGCGGGGTGAGTTGTATCTTTACTCTGGAAATGTGAAGCAGGCCCTGGCGAAAATTGAGCGGTCGATTGAGATCAAACCCACCATCCGTGCGCGGCGACTGTATGCAGACATGATGCTGGAAAGTCTCGATCATGACTTCAGTCAGTATGAGAGTCAGATCAGTAAGATTGAACCACTGCTCGTTGACGAAAATCAACAGCGGCGTTTCTTCCAGATCCTGGCTACGAATTACCAGTCCAAGGGAAATCTGAAAGCGGCTCTGGAGAACTACCTGAAGCTCTCGGAATTGAAGAATCTGTTTTCTACCGAGACTGCCAAGGGGGGCGTTTTTGTTCGCACCGATCGCTGGATTCGTTCTCAGCTGGAACTGTTGATGGTGCGGGCGAATGAAGAGCAACGTCAGGAAATTGATGCATTCTTCTCCAGCTATTATACGAACCATCTGGCCTCTGCCGGTCAGGTTGAACTACAGCGATTCCTGAAGTGCTGTGGTAATCTCCCAGCCACACGTCAGGCGCGAATGCTGCTGGTTGAACGGCTGACGCAAGAGCTGAAAACGGCATCTCCGGGAAAGCAGTCGGTCTTGCGTCGGCAACTGATGCAGCAGCTTGAGCAGCTGCGCAACTCGGCTCAGCCTGTGAGTGCCTCCTTCGCCACGGCTAGACTGGCTGAGATCTATGTGTCACTCAATCAGTATGCCCAGGCAGAGGAGTTGTTGCAGGAGCTGAAAACAAAGTGGCCCGATGTCATCTGTCTGGATGGAAAATCGGGTCGACAGGTGGCGGAGTCCTGGCAGTCAGATCCGGAGTTTCAGAAACAGTCACGTTCCAGGTCAGTCTGGCCTGACTATCCGGCCCAGGTATATCGCGATGAGCAGTCCAAAGGTCAGAACACTTCGCTGCCGGTGGAAATTATCGGGCTGACAAATCCTTTATTCGAAAATCATCGACTGGAAGTGGGGCCGGCGAAAGAACAGCTGCTGGCATTTGACGGTGCTGGGAAGCCGCTGTGGACCTTCTCACTGGCGGAAGCCGGGATCGAAGTTCCACAACAGCCTTTCTTCTCGGCCCGCGTATTCGAGAATTATCTGGTCGTGAATTTTGGGGCCGAATTTTTTGTGCTGGATACCATCAATCGGAAAACCGATGGTCAGCCAACCCTGCTCTGGAAACAGAGGATGATCGCCGGTCCGCCGAGCCTGCGTGATTACATTTCCATTGAACGCAGTGGTTTAGCGCCGGTGCTACGCGAATATATCACGCGGAATTCGGATCGCGAACAACTGGGACGCATTGGCACAATCAATTCTGAATTCCTCTGCTATCAACTGGGGAGTGAATTAATCGCCGCCGATCTGCTGACTGGAGAAATTCTCTGGAAACGTCAGGGGCTGCCCAACAACAGCTGGCATTTTGGTGATGCGGAGCATGTGATTCTGATGACTTCTCAGAGCCGGACCGAGCCGCGGTATGTGGTTCGGAGTGGTCAGAATGGAGAGTCCGTCAATGCTTTCAAACTGAAGCCAGGTCACTCGGCGATTTTTGCGTTTGAACGCTATCTGCTGACACTGGGACCGCCCGCCGATGATACGCGTCGACTTGAATTGCGGGACCTGGTCAGCGATGAAGTGGTCTGGAGTTTCGAGATCAACAAAGATACGAATTATACGCTGGGGCAGAATTATGAGATCGCCATGGTGGCAGCGGATGGAACGATTTCCATACGAGACCTGCGGACTGGCGAGCAGAAGGTCGAAGTCAAAGGCCAGGCTGCACCCAATGTGATGCGTGTGCTGCTGCTGGAGAACAAAAAGCAGTACCTGGTGTTTGTCAGTCTGCCCTATGTCGTAAAAAGTAGAGTAACGTATCGCCCTTTGAGTATGACGTCTCTCCTGTTTAACGGGATGTTGTATTCCATCGATCGTGAAACGGGAGAGCTGATGTGGTCCCGGATGCTCGAGGCGCAGGGGATCGACTTCACACAGTTCTTCGATTTGCCGGTGATGACGTTTGGCATCCGCCGGGTTATGGGTATTTCAACTTCTTCGGGAAATCAGGTAGATCTGGAGGTCATCGATCTGCGGGATGGTTCGCAGGTACTTAAAGAGACGACGAGCAGCAATCGTCTGCGAACCTGGGTCGTACCCGATCTGGAGAAGAAAGATATTCTGATTGAACCATTCCAGATCCGGTTGAGTTTTGAAGAACCGCCGGTAGTCGCGCCGAAACCTGTAGCGGCTCCTCAGTAGGGCAACTCAGGCGATCGGTGCTAATGATCTGAGTCGACGCGCGAGTACTTTGCGGACTTCTGTGACGATTTAATAGTTGTCGTCGTCTTCGTCATCCTCGAAGTCTTCAAAATCGTCATCATCCCGGTCCGGGTGCAGGGGGTTATCCGGGGAGAAGAAGAAGTCTCCCAGTCCCATCGGCATCATGTTGCCACCCAGGTTCTGCTGACGCTTTTCTGAGAGAGATTCGAGGTCGAGGGCATCATCACCCAGGCAGCTCTTCAGGGACTCGAGCCAGATGGTATCTTTGCTGAGGGGGTGTTCTTTATCCTGAGCGGCACGTTTGAGTGCCAGTCGCAGCACGTTGATGCCGTCACGGGTTGAGAAATCGAGTTTCAGGCTGTGTGACTGCTGCAGGAAGTCGACGGTCAGGTCGAGCATATGCTCATCGGCGAAGGGGAGATGATAGTGCAGGATCATCTTCTCATC